>NZ_BAAAJE010000030.1:55672-308644 GCF_039526625.1 Nocardioides aquiterrae | reverse complement strand
CCGACCCGTCCTCCCCGGCCGAACCTGACCCACACATCAGTCAGGAGATTCGAAACTTCGGCCGACAACGTCAGGGATTGGCCGACAAGTCCGGGTCAGCCGCCGACCAGGACGGGCCGTGCCGTGACCACCCGCAGCTGCTGCGGCGTGCCCGGGATGGTGACCGTGCCGTTCACGTCGCGCCACGGGCCGCCGTTCACGCGGAACTGCGCCGCGTAGGTGGTGTCCACGCTCGCGCTCACCCGCCCCTTGCGCAGGTAGCGGTGGGTGACCTCGAGGTGGGGGTAGGCGTCGCCCGGCGTGGTCGTCCAGCGCTGCTGGCCGTCCCCGAACCGCCAGCCGTACCGCGCCGGCCAGATCCGCAGCTCGACCCGCTGGCCCAGCAGGGTCACGGTCCGGGAGAACTCCCCGTTCTCGGTGTAGAAGTTCGTGTCGAAGTTGACCAGGGTCCGGCCATTGGGGGGCTGGACGTTGAGGTCGGAGGCGGGCAGGTCAATGCGTTGGAGGGCGGCAAGAACCAATCCTGGGGTGACCTCGGGCAGCACTGTCAACGACCCGTCTGTGGGGCAATTGTTGCCACCGTTGACTACCTCGCCACCGGAAGTGACATAGACGGTGAACAGCATGGGATCACCGTTGTCGCAGAGTGCCGGCTCCGCGCAGGTCTCGTCGCCCCCAATGGCACACTGTGGGTCGGTGAAGGTTGCGACCACGGGGTCGGCGCTGTGACTGGCATCGGAGTCTGACGAGCCGTGCTGATGCTCGAGAACTTGGACGATGAAGCCCGTGTTGCTGCTGGAGACGCTGGATCCGTCGCCTGCGAACGACTGACTGGTTAGCAACGCCGACAGCATCAGCGCCGCGATCAAGGGAACGCAGACCCTCATTGCGCACCCATGAAGGTGACCACCCAGCCCGATTCCACGGGGTCGAGTTGGAACTGGAAGGGTTGATCTCCGCCCGAATAGGTCTTGTCGTGCTTGGTGCCCGGAAGGTCAACATTCTGCTCTGTTGTGACGACGTGGCACCGCACGACAGCGCGATCATGGTTCTTACCGATGAACCCGGTACTCAACTTCGTTAGGTGACCTTCGCCTCCGCGTATGGAGCCACCTCGGTCGTATACATCAGTAATGAAGGCGATGCCTGCGTCGCAGCCCCCGCAGTCAGGGCCAAGTGCTTGGAGCGCCCCGACGTCGCCCGTCCGCTGGGCGTAGTTGACCATCTCCCAGTAGAACTTCACGAACGCCTCGGCCGCCTTCGCGTCCGTGCCCTTCGCCTCGGGAGGCAGGGTGGGCGCGGTCTGGCTGGACGCCGGCGACGTGCTCGGCGTGCTCGGCGCGGAGCTCGACGGCAGCGCGAGCCGCGGCTCGGGGTCACTACCCGAACAGGCGGCCCCGAGCACCAGTGCAACACCAACAGCGGCAATGACCGCCCGAGTACCGGTCACGTCGGCCATCATTCCCCGCTGCGAGCGCGAGCGAAACCGGCCACGCGCCGCCTGTGGAGAAGCTCCGAACATGACGGTCGCGAAGCGGGCGGTCTCGCGGAAGCCGACCTTCTCGTAGACGGCCCGGGGCGGGGGTAGAGCTCGCGGCACATGGTGTTGACGACCGCGGCCAGTCCATCAGGTTCCAGTCCAGCGGCCGGGCAGCGAAGTGTGGTCGATTCGACGCACCTGGTGCGTCGGATCGACCACACTTCTCACCCGCCGACGAGAACGGGGCGCGCGGTCACGACGCGGAGCCGCTGAGGCGTGCCCGGGATGGTGACCGTGCCGTTCACGTCGCGCCACGGGCCGCCGTTCACGCGGAACTGCGCCGCGTAGGTCGTGTCCACACTCGGGCTCACCCGCCCCTTGCGCAGGTAGCGGTGGGTGACCTCGAGGTGGGGGTAGGCGTCGCCCGGCGTGGTCGTCCAGCGCTGCTGGCCGTCCCCGAACCGCCAGCCGTACCGCGCCGGCCAGATCCGCAGCTCGACCCGTTGGCCCAGCAGGGTCACGGTCCGGGTGAACTCCCCGTTCTCGGTGTAGAAGTTCGTGTCGAAGTTGACCAGGGTCCGGCCATTGGGGGGTTGGACGCTGAGCTCGGAGGCGGGGAGGTCAATGCGTCGCAAAGCCCGGGCAACGAGACCCGGCGTGACGGATGGCGGCGCTGCGCCCGGAGGCACGTCACAGAAGGTTGCCGGATCTACGCCGAGGGTGATCGCCGTCCGTACGCAGGCGGCGTCCCATCCAGAATCACGGGGCGGGAGCGTCCCAACCGGCGTCGTCCCCGTCTGCGAACTGGACTCACAGTGCTTCACCCAATAGATGTGCAGTTGCCCGTTAACCCATTCCTCTTGCCGAACCACGTGGCAGGCTGCCGTTGCTGACGGCGCCGGGAGGACCGCGAGAGCGATCCCAAGTGCCAGTGCGGCGACCAGCCGGATCACTCGACGAACCCGACGAAGTTCACGAGCAACCGACCGCCCGCGGGCACAAGTTTGAACAGCATGATCCGTTTCTGGCGCCCATAGACGACCGGATCTGCGCCGGCCTTCGGGGTAGTCCTTCCGCCAGCGATCGAAACGGCGACATCGACAACAGCAGGGTTGTCTGAGCCCGGCCGTGTCTTCGCTGCGATGACGGACCATCCCTCGGTATCGAAGTGCCCGCCATCCGCGTAGACCCGTTCGATCGGCTTGACGAAGTCAGCGCAGCCCCGACAGCCTTTGGCACCCAACGCGCGAAGCCCGGCAGTGTCGCCGGTTGACAGCGCGTCATTCTGGGCAGCGATCCAAGCCTGGACAGTCCCCGCTGGGTCGAGGCTCGTCGCAACCGGCGACGTGCTCGGCGTGCTCGGCGCGGAGTTCGACGGCGGCGCGAGCCGCGGCTCGGGGTCACTACCCGAACAGGCGGCGACCCCGAGCACCAGTGCAACACCAACAGCGGCAATGACCGCCCGAGTACCGGTCACGTCGGCCATCATTCCCCGTCGCGAGCGCGAGCGAAACCGGCCACGGGCCGCCTGTGGAGGAGCTCAGAACATGACGGTCGCGAAGCGCGCGGTCTCGCGGAAGCCGACCTTCTCGTAGACGGCGCGGGCGGGGGTGTTCCAGTCGTTGACGTACAGCGACACGACGGGGGCGAGCTCGCGGCGCACGATGTTGACGACGGCCGCCATGCCGGCGGTGGCCAGGCCGCGGCCGCGGTGGGCGGGCGGCACGTAGACCCCCTGGATCTGGGCGGCGTACGGCGTCGCGCAGGCGACCTCGGCCTTGAACACCAGCTGCCCGTCGTCGTACCGGGCGAACGACCAGCCGCGGCTGACCAGCTGGGTGACCCGGGCGCGGTAGAGCTCCGCTCCCCCGCCGTACTCCGGCGAGATGCCGACCTCCTCGGTGTACATCGCCACGCACGCCGGGTAGAGCTCGTTCAGGTCGGCGCGGGTCGACTTCCGCACCCGCGGGTCCGCGGCCACCTTCGGCAGCGCCGCGATCTCGAGGTGCGGCTGCTCCCAGCGCGCCTCCCGCGGCCGGCCCCAGGAGGCGGCGACGCCGTTCCAGAACGACCGCACGGCCTCCTGCGGCCCGACGATCGTCGAGACGGTCCGGCCCCGGGCGAGCGCCCGCTCGGCGAACGCCGCGGCGTCGTCCGGGTCGGCCTGCACCGGCACCAGGTTGGCGCCGACGTGGCAGGCCGAGGTGAGCTCCCCGTTGTCGAACCGCCCCCACATCTCCCCGCCGAGCCAGCGCGGCTCGAGGTTGGTGGTGGTCGCCCGGTAGTCGACGAACACGTTCACGACCGGGTCCTGCCGCGCGAGCGCGAGGAACGCGTCCAGGTCCGCAGCTCCGAGCGGACGGACGCCGTGGCGGGTCGTGAGCACGGCGGAAGCCTACGTGCCCGCCCGGGGCGAGCGGACTAGGACGGCGAGTATCCGTTCCACACGTCGAGGCCGAACGTCTCGACGCCCGGGTCCCGCGCGTAGCCGAGCTTCGGCAACCCGAAGATCTCCTCGATCGACCCGAGCAGCGAGTAGTGGTTGTACGGCGTGGTGCTCCACGTGCCCGGCTCGACCCACCTCGAGATCAGCAGCGCGCCGACCTTGCCGCCACCCGGGCCGGTGATGCCGGGCATCGGCGAGTTCACCGACGTCGCGGGGCCGCAGCACGCGTCGGAGTCCGACTGGGGACCGTCGGACTCGTCGGCGGTGATGATCAGGACGCCGTTCCGGCGGAACGCGGGCGACGCCAGGATCTTCGGCACCCACCGCTTCAGCCAGGCGTTGACCGATGTCAGCCCGCCCGGCCGGCCGTCCGCGCAGGGTGCGTCGTGGCCGTCGTTGCACAGGTCCGGGGTGATGTAGGCGAGGTTCGGCGTGGTCCGCGCGTGCTGCAGGTCGCGCGCGAGCCGGCCGAGCCGCACGACGCGGTGCTTGCAGTACGCCGGGTGGTCGATGATCGAGTGGAAGTACACGAACGGGTTGTGCCGGGCCGCGTAGTTGTCCTTCGCGGTCGCGTGCTGGGTCGGGTCGACGGCGCCGACGTCCGGGTGCTGGCAGGGCTCGCGCATGTCGTCCATGTAGCCCTTCCACGTCAGCCCCGCGTCCGTGAGCTGCCGCGGCAGCGTCGGCACGTCCGCGGGGAAGACGCAGCCGGTCCCCACCGCCTGGTCCGGGTCCGCCGTCGTCGTGCGCGTGAAGTCCGTGAACACCTGGCAGTCCGCCTGCATCTCCGGGTTCGGGCCCTGCCCGGAGACCTGCGCGACGTAGTTGGGCTGCGAGTTGTGCGCGGTCCCGTAGTACTTGTTCAGCAGCACGCCCTTCGCGCGCAGCGTCCGGGCGAGGTACGGCGCCGCGGAGCCGCTGCCCCAGGTCTGGTCGTAGCCCTTGTTCTCGATGTTGATCACGAACACGTGCCGGACCGGCGGCACGTACGACTCCGGCCGCGCGGGCGCGTCCGGGACCCCGCTGCACGCGGGCGAGAGGAGCGCACCGGTCAGCACCAGCGCGACGGTCAGGGCCAGCCGCTTCACCACGTCTTCGGCCTCATTCCCAGCTCGATCGAGAGCCGCTTGAGCGCGGCCCAGTCCGCGGACTTGGACTCGTCCGGCTCGCACCCGACCGGCACGATCTGCGGGACGTCGTACGTCGGCGCGGTCAGGTCGGGCCCGCTCGCGAAGTCGAGCGCCTCCGCCAGGTTGCGGGCGGCCCTGTCCCGCGGCGTCAGCGGCTTGAGGCCCCAGCGCCACTCGATCATCTTGAGCACCGAGGTGTGGTCGTAGGTCTGGTGGGAGACGTGCGAGCGCCGCGCGAGCGGCGAGATCATCAGCGCCGGGGTGCGGAAGCCGCGCAGCGCGGTCTTCCTCGACACGTCGGGAGCACGGCTCGGCCGGACGTGGTCGTAGAAGCCGCCCCACTCGTCGTAGTTGATGACCAGCACCGTCTTCTCCCAGCCCGGCCCCGTGCGGACCGCGTCGTAGACCTGGTTGAGGAATGCCTGCCCGGCGCGGATGTCGGCCAACGGGTGGTCGTCGTTCGACATCCCGGTCTCCTCGTTGAGGAACCGCGGGTCGACGAACGACACCGCCGGCAGCGTGCCGGCCGCCGCGTCGCCGAGGAACTGCGTGAACGGCTTGGAGATGCTCGAGTACTTGCCGTACCAGAGCGCCGTGAACGGGATGTCGCTGAAGTAGTAGGTGCCGGAGACGCCCTTGGCCGCGAGGCGGTCCCAGATCGTCGGCAGCGTGCACTTGTCGGTGTTGTTGTGCAGCCGGTCGGTCCGCGCCGCGTGCTGGTAGAAGCGGTTCGGGTAGGTCTCGGCCATCACCGCGGAGAAGTAGCGGTCGAACACGGTCCAGTCCCGCGCCGCCCGGCCGTAGAACGCCAGGTCCTCGTCGGTGTAGTAGCCGATCGCCATCAGGTCGTTGTTGCCGGACCTCAAGAAGCCGTCCAACTTCCCGCCGTTGAACTGGATCCGGCCGCCCTCCCACGAGTGGTCGGGGTCCTCGAAGCCGCAGCCGTCGTACGCCGTGAGGCGGTGGGTCTCGTGGCGCACGCCGCGGCGGTCCACGTAGCTGAGCCCGGCCTGCTTGCCGTCGGCGCCCGGCAGCCAGCCGAGGTAGTGGTCGAAGGACCGGTTCTCCATCATCACCAGCACCACGTGCTCGATACCGGAGTCCTTCGGGGCGGGCAGCCGCGGAGCGGCGGCGGCCGGCAGCCAGCGCGCCGCCCCCGTCGCCGCGACTGCTCCGGACACGGACGCGGTGCCGAGCAGCCGCCGACGCGAGATGGTCACGGACGGATTGTGCGCCCTCGAGCCCCCCGGCGAGAACAGCCTGGAGGGGTTGTTCGTCCGGAGTTCAGGAGACGGTGACCTGCGCGGCCGCCCCGTCGACGGACTCCATGCCCTCGGCGATCCGCATGGCCTCCTCGATCAGGGTCTCCACGATCTGCGACTCGGGCACGGTCTTGACGACCTCGCCCTTGACGAAGATTTGGCCCTTGCCGTTGCCGGAGGCGACCCCGAGGTCGGCCTCGCGGGCCTCGCCGGGCCCGTTCACCACGCAGCCCATCACCGCGACGCGCAGCGGCACCTCGAGGCCGTCGAGCCCCGCGGTCACCTCGTCGGCGAGCTTGTAGACGTCGACCTGGGCGCGGCCGCAGGACGGGCAGGAGACGATCTCGAGCCGGCGCGGACGCAGGTTCAGCGACTCCAGGATCTGGAGGCCGACCTTGACCTCCTCGACCGGCGGGGCGGAGAGCGAGACGCGGATGGTGTCGCCGATGCCCTGGGAGAGCAGGGCGCCGAACGCCGTCGCGGACTTGATCGTGCCCTGGAACGCCGGGCCTGCCTCGGTGACGCCGAGGTGCAACGGCCAGTCGCCGCGCTCGGCGAGCATCTCGTAGGCGCGCACCATCACGACCGGGTCGTTGTGCTTCACCGAGATCTTGAAGTCGTGGAAGTCGTGCTCCTCGAAGAGGCTGGCCTCCCACACCGCCGACTCGACCAGCGCCTCGGGCGTGGCCTTGCCGTACTTCTCGAGCAGCCGCTTGTCGAGCGAGCCGGCGTTGACGCCGATCCTGATCGAGGTGCCGCGGTCCTTGGCAGCGGCCGCGATCTCCTTGACCTGGTCGTCGAACTGCCGGATGTTGCCGGGGTTCACGCGGACGGCGGCGCACCCGGCGTCGATCGCAGCGAAGACGTACTTGGGCTGGAAGTGGATGTCGGCGATGACCGGGATCTGCGAGTGCTGGGCGATCGCCGGCAGCGCGTCGGCGTCGTCCTGGCTCGGGCAGGCGACCCGGACGATGTCGCAACCGGAGGCCGTCAGCTCGGCGATCTGCTGGAGCGTCTTGTTGACGTCGGCGGTGAGGGTGGTGGTCATCGACTGCACCGAGATCGGGTGGTCGCTGCCGACGCCGACCTTGCCCACCTGGATCTGGCGGGTCTTGCGGCGCGGTGCGAGCACCGGCGGCGGGGCCGACGGCATGCCCAGGCTGATCTCGGTCATGCGTTCGATCCTAGGACTCGATGTGAATGGGGACGACGAGGTCCCCGACGATCAGCACCACGCCCATGACGAGGAGCACACCGGCGACGCAGTACGCGATCGGCAGCAGCTTCGCCACGTCGACGTAGCCGGGGTCCGGCCGGCCACGCAGCCGGGCGAACGCCCGCCGCAGCGCCTCCCACAGCGCGCCGGCGATGTGGCCGCCGTCGAGCGGGAGCAGCGGGATGAAGTTGAAGAGACCGATGAACAGGTTGAAGCCGGCGACCAGCATCAGCAGGAAGACGGTCTTCTCGGCGAGCGGGAAGTCCTGGTGCGAGACGGTCTCGCCGGCCATCCGTCCGCCTCCGACGATGCTGACCGGGCTGTCGATCGAGCGGTCCTTGACGCCGACGATGGCCTCGGCGACACCCCAGACCTTCACCGGGAGCGTCGCGAGCGCCTCGACGCTCTGCTTGGTCATCGTGCCCATCTGGTCGAGCGTGTAGATCGGGCCGCCCGTCTCGACCACCGTGTGCGTCGTCGGCGTGACGCCGAGGAAGCCGACCTGGCGCAGCGTCTGGTCCGTGGCGGAGCCGGGCCGCGCCTCGACCGTGGTGCTCGTGGTGCCGGTGAGCTGCCTGCCGCCGCGCTCGTAGCCGATGACGGCGGTGCCGTCGTCGTTGCCGCGGATCAGCGTGCGCAGCTGGTCCCAGTCGGTGATCGTGGTGCCGTTGAAGCTGGTGATCACGTCGCCGGGCCGCAGGCCGGCCTCGACCGCCGGCGTCGCGGGGTCGTCGGCCGTGCAGGCGCGGCCCTCCTCGGCGTACGGGATCACGCACTGCGAGACCTCGTCGATCACCGGCTGCCCGGTGTCGGGCTCCAGCGAGCGCTGCCCGTAGGTGCCGAAGACGATCCAGAAGAGGACGAACGCGATGAGGATGTTCACCGTGGGCCCGCCGGCCATCACGATGACCTTCTTCCACCAGGGCATCTTGTAGAAGAGCCGCTCGCTGTCCTCCGGGCCGATGGTCTCCCACTCGGCCGCGCGCGCGTCGGAGATGAGCTGGGTGAACATGCCGGTGTTGGACTTGCGGACCCGGACGACCTGGTTGCCCTCGGCGTCGGTGGTGACCTCCTCGGCCAGCTCGGTGGCGCCCGGGGGCAGCATCCCGACGATCTTGACGTAGCCGCCGAGCGGGATCGCCTTGATGCCGTACTCGGTCTCGCCCTTGCGCGTGCTCCACACGGTGGGGCCGAACCCGATGAAGTACTGGGTGACCTTCCCGCCGAACCTCTTCGCCGGGATCATGTGGCCGAGCTCGTGCAGCCCGATCGAGGCCAGGATGGCGACCACGAAGATCACCACGCCGAGCACGTAGAACAATGTCGTCACGAGTTGGTCGATCCTCGGTCGGTTACGGTGGGTTGAGAAGGTCTCGGGTGGTTTCCCGAGCCCAGGCATCCGCGTCGAGGATGGCCTCGACCGTCACCTCAGAGGGTACGTCGTGACGGCTGAGAACCGCCTGAACCGTGGGGACGATCTCGGTGAAGGCGAGCCGGCCCTGCCGGAACTCCTCGACGCACACCTCGTTGGCGGCGTTGTAGACCGCGGGCGCCGTGCCGCCGCGCTCCCCCGCGGCCCGGGCGAGGGACACCGCCGGGAACGCCTCGTCGTCGAGCGGGAAGAACTCCCAGGTCTGCGGCCGCGTCCAGTCGACCGGCGGCGCGGTGTCCGGCACCCGGTCCGGCCAGGCCAGGCCGAGCGCGATCGGGATCAGCATCGTCGGCGGGCTGGCCTGCACGAGCGTGGAGCCGTCGACGAACTCCACCATCGAGTGCACGACGCTCGTCGGGTGCACCACGACCTCGATCCGGTCGAACGGGATGCCGAAGAGCAGGTGCGCCTCGATCACCTCCAGGCCCTTGTTGACCAGGGTCGCGGAGTTGATGGTGACGACCGGCCCCATGTCCCAGGTGGGGTGCGCGAGCGCCTCCTCCACGGTCACGCCGGCCAGCTCCTCGCGGCTCCGGCCGCGGAACGGGCCGCCGCTCGCGGTGAGCACGAGCCGGCGTACCTCCTCCGGGGTGCCGCCGCGCAGGCACTGCGCCAGCGCGCTGTGCTCGGAGTCCACCGGCACGATCTGGCCCGGCTTGGCGCGGTCGAGCACCAAGGGGCCGCCCATGATCAGCGACTCCTTGTTGGCGAGCGCCAGGGTGTTGCCGGCGTCGAGGGCGGCGAGGGTCGGGCGCAGGCCGACCGCCCCGGTGATGCCGTTGAGGACGACGTCGCACTCCCGCGAGGCGGCCTCGACGCTGGCGTCCTCACCGAGACCCCGGAACAGGTCGGAGTACGCCGCCGCGAACTCGGCCACCTGCCGCTCGAACAGCTCCGGGTTCGAACCGCCGGCGGTCAGCGCGACCACCCGGAACCGGTCCGGGTTCGCCCGCACGATCTCCAGGGCCTGGGTGCCGATGGAGCCGGTGCTGCCGAGGATCGCGACGTCTCTCACGGGAGAAGTCTCCCGCACGCGGTGCGCTGCTCGCGAAATCGTCGCCCGAATCCCCTGCCGAGAACGGAACCACTCGTGAGAGGCTTCGATTCATGACCGAATCTGCTGTCGGCGGCCCCTCGCTCCCCCAGGAGCGCCGCCTCGTCACCGAGATCCCCGGCCCCGGCTCGCTGGAGCGGCTGGACCGGAAGAAGGCGCACGTCGCGGACGGCGTCGGCACCACGCTCCCGGTGTTCGTGGTCGCGGCCGGTGGCGGCGTTCTCGTCGACGTGGACGGCAACTCGCTGATCGACCTCGGCTCAGGCATCGCGGTCACCAGCGTCGGCAACGCCGCACCCGCGGTGACCCGCAACGTGGTCGAGCAGGTGCAGGCGTTCACGCACACCTGCTTCATGGTCACGCCGTACGACGGCTACGTGGACGTGTGCGCCGCGCTGGCCGAGCTGACCCCCGGCGACCACGCCAAGAAGAGCGCGCTGTTCAACTCCGGCGCCGAGGCCGTCGAGAACGCCGTGAAGATCGCGCGCGTCGCGACCGGCAGGGACGCGGTCGTCGTCTTCGACCACGCCTACCACGGCCGCACCAACCTCACGATGGCGATGACGGCCAAGAACATGCCGTACAAGAACGGCTTCGGCCCGTTCGCCGGCGAGGTCTACCGCGCGCCGATGTCCTACCCGCTGCGCGACGGGCTCTCCGGTGAGGAGGCCGCGGCCCGCGCGATCGACGTGATCGACAAGCAGGTCGGCGCGGCCAACCTGGCCTGCATCGTGATCGAGCCGATCCAGGGCGAGGGCGGCTTCGTCGTACCGGCCCCGGGCTTCCTGCCCGTCCTCGCCGCGTGGGCGCGGCAGCACGACGTGGTGTTCGTCGCCGACGAGATCCAGTCCGGTTTCTGCCGCACCGGCGACTGGTTCGCCAGCGACCACGAGGGTGTGGTCCCGGACCTGGTCACCACCGCCAAGGGCATCGCCGGCGGCCTGCCGCTGGCCGGCGTCACCGGCCGGGCGGACCTGATGGACTCCGTGCACGTCGGCGGCCTCGGCGGCACGTACGGCGGCAACCCGGTCGCCTGCGCCGCGGCGCTCGGCGCCATCGAGGAGATGAAGGAGCACGACCTCGCCGCCCGCGCCCGCGAGATCGGCGCGATCATGGAGCGCCGCCTCGCCGAGCTGCGCGCCGAGCACGACGTGATCGCCGACGTCCGCGGCCGCGGCGCGATGATGGCGATCGAGCTGGGCAAGCCCGGCACCACCGAGCCGGACCCGGTGCGGACCGGCGCGATCTCGGCCTACTGCCACCAGCACGGCGTCGTCACGCTGACCTGCGGGACCTGGGGCAACGTCTTCCGCTTCCTGCCGCCGCTGTCGATCAGCGACGCGCTGCTGGAGGAGGCGTTCGACGTGGTCGCTGAGGCGTTCGCCACGACGACGTAGCACCAGGGCCTCAGGCGGGTACTCCGTACCGGTGACCGCCGACCTCGTCTACCTCGTCGCCGGCGGGAGCCTGCTCCTGGCGATCGTGCTGCCCGAGCTGCTGGACCGGTGGGCGGTGTCCGCTCCCATGGTGCTGGTCGGCGTCGGCCTGCTCCTCGGCCTGACGCCGCTGCCCGACGGGATGCCGCTCGACCCGCAGGAGAACCGGGCCACGATCGAGCACGTCACCGAGCTCGTCGTGCTCGTCGCGCTGATGGGCGTCGGGCTGGCGCTGGACCGGCCGCTGGCGCTGCGCCAGCGAGCGTCCTGGCGCCGGTGGGGCGCGACGTGGCGGCTGCTCGGGATCGGCATGCCGCTGACCATCGGCGCCGTCGCCCTGCTCGCCTGGGTAGCCGGGGCGCCGCCCGCCGCCGCGCTGCTGCTCGGCGCGGCGCTGGCGCCGACCGACCCGGTGCTCGCCTCCGACGTGCAGGTCGCCGGCCCGCAGACCGGCGACGACCACGAGGTCGACGAGGACGACGAGGTCCGCTTCACGCTCACCTCGGAGGCCGGCCTCAACGACGGGCTGGCGTTCCCGTTCGTGTACGCCGCCATCCTGCTCGCCACCGAGGGCGCGGTCTCCCACTGGGCGCTGGAGTGGGTCGGCTGGTACCTGATCGCCAAGGTCGTGATCGGTGTGCTCACGGGCATCGTCGTCGGGCGGCTGCTGGCCTACGCCGCCTTCCGATCCAACAGCCGGTCGCTGCGGGTGGCCGAGCGCGGCGAGTCGCTGATGGCGCTCGCGGCGCTGGTCACGGCGTACGGCGTCGGCGAGGTCGCCGGCGGCTACGGCTTCCTCGCGGTCTTCGCGTGCGCGATGACGTTCCGGTCCGCGGAGCGCTCGCACGACTACCACGCCGCGATGCACCAGGTCGCCGAGCGGCTGGAGCGGCTGCTGACGCTGTTCGTGCTGCTGGTGCTCGGCATCGCGCTCAGCCGTGGCCTGCTGGGCAGCCTGGACTGGAAGGGCGTCGCGATCGGTGTCGCGCTGGTCTTCCTGGTCCGGCCGCTCGCCGGGACGCTCGCCCTGCACGGCTGCCTCGAGCGCGGCGAGCGGCGGGCCGTGGCGTTCTTCGGGGTGCGCGGCATCGGCTCGATCTACTACCTCAGCTACGCAGCGGGGCACGCGGACGAGCTGGGGTCGGACTGGCTGTGGTCGACGGTGTCGTTCACGATCGTGCTCTCGGTGCTCGTGCACGGAGCGCTCGCGGCGCCCGTGATGCGCCGGCTCGACCTCGCCCGCCGGTGACGCCGGCCCTCAGCGCCGGTTGCGGCGCTCCCGGACCTTGGCCACGGCGGCCTTGATCCGGGCCTGGTTCTCCGGCTTGCGGCCCTCGTCGTAGAGCTTCTTCCCGATCCCGATCAGCGCGGCGGTTCGCATCAGCTTCATGCCGCGCCCCGTACCCGGATCCGGGTGTCGGCCATGCCTGCCGCGGGGCGTGCCGGAGGGTGACATCGGGCACCAGGCGAGCATGACGCGCTCCCACGTGCTCGCCCTCGTCCAGGCCGGTGGCGCCGGCGGCCGGATGGACGTCCTGACCCGCGAGCGGGCCAAGCCCACGCTGCCGTTCGCCGGCGTCTTCCAGCTGGTCGACTTCCCGCTGTCCAACCTCGCGAACAGCGGGATCAGCGACGTCTGGCTGTCGGTGCAGTTCCAGGGCGCGGGGCTCGGCGAGGAGGTCGCGAACGGCCGGCCCTGGGACCTGGACCGCAACCGGGGCGGGCTGCGGCTGCTGATGCCGCAGCAGGGCACGGGCGGGACCGACGAGGAGGGATTCGCGAAGGGGAACGCCGACGAGCTCTACCGCTTCCGCGACCAGGTCGTGGCCGACGGCCCGGAGCTGCTCGTCGTGCTGAGCGCCGACCACGTCTACCGGTTCGACCTGAACGAGGCGCTCGACGCGCACCGCCGGACCGGCGCGGAGTGCACGATCGTGACGACCGAGGTGCCGATCGAGGAGGCCGGCGACCACGCGACGGTCGTGGCGGACGGCCAGGGGCGGGTCACCGGCTTCGCCTACAAGCCCGACGAGCCCGCGACCGGGACGGTGGCGACCGAGATCTTCGTCTACGACCCGGCGGTCCTGGTCGAGGTCCTGGAGGAGCTCCACCGCGAGCTCGGCGCCGACGCCGACGAGGGTGACACCGGGCTCGGCGACTACGGCGAGCACCTGGTCCCGCGCCTGGTCGACCGGGGGCGCACGTTCGCCCACCCGATGCCCGGCTACTGGAAGGACCTCGGCCAGCCGCACAAGTACCTCGCCGCCCACCACGACGTCCTGACCGACGACCTGGGCGTGCTCGGCGACCTCGACTGGCCGATCCTCAGCCACCAGCTGCAGCGGCCGGCCGCCCGGGTCCTCGACGGCGGCCGGGCCTCCGACAGCCTGCTCAGCCCGGGCTCCTCCGTCAGCGGGACCGTCATCCGCAGCGTGATCGGGCCGGGCGTGGTCGTCGAGGAGGGCGCGCTGGTGCGCGACAGCGTCGTCTTCCGCGACACCCGCGTCCGCGCCGGTGCCCGACTCGACTGGGCGATCGTCGACCAGGAGTGCGTGGTCGGTCCGGGCGCCGAGGTCGGCTCGCCCGACACCGACCCCGACGATCCAGACGCGATCGTGCTGATCGGGCGCCGGTCGACGGTCGGCGAGAACGTCGTCCTCGATCAGGGCGCCCGCCTCGAACCCGGGACGACGGCGTAGGACGCTCAGCCCGCCAGGTGGCCCCACGCCGGCGACAGCTCGGACCACGGCCCCACCGCGGCCACCCGGCCCTCGACCAGCACGACCACCCGGTCGGCCTGGGCCAGCGCGGCGCGCTTCGAGGTGGCACCGACGACGGTCGCGCCCCGCTGGCGCAGCGCGGACCAGAGCTCCACCTCGGTGGCGGCGTCCAGCGCCGACGAGACGTCGTCGGCGAGCAGCAGCTCGGCGTCGCAGGCGAGCCCGCGGGCCAGGGCCAGGCGCTGCACCTGGCCCCCGGAGAGCCGCACGCCGCGGTGGCCGACCAGCGCGTCCGGGCCGCCCGCCGCCTCGACGTCCGGGGTGAGCCGGGCGGTCTCCAGCGCGGGCAGCACGGCGCGGTCGGGGTGGTCGAGGCTGACGTTGTCGGCGAACGTGCCCGACAGCACCCGCGGGACCTGGGCGACGTGCGCCACCCGCCCGGGACGCAGGAACGTCTGGGCGTCGCCGACGGGCTCGTCGTTCCACCGGATCTCGCCGTGGCTGGCGACCAGGCCCGCGAGGGCCGAGAGCAGGCTCGACTTGCCCGACCCGACCTGGCCGAGCAGCAGCACCAGCTCGCGGGAGCCGACGGTCAGGTCGACGTCGCTGACCCCGATCGTGCCGTCGTCGTGGACGGCGGTCAGACCGCGCAGCTCCAGCGTGCGCAGCGGGTCACGGACGCCGGGCTCGGCCGCGGGCGAGGCACCGGTGACGAGGTCGACCCCGGGCGGGAGCTCCATCAGGTCGCCGCCACCGGCCAGCCGGCTCGTGGTCTGCATCCACGCGCGGGTGCCGGGCGCCTCGGTGATGACCGCGCCGGCGACCCGGCCGAACCAGTCGAAGCCGTTGACCGCACCCGCCACCAGCAGCGCGGTCGCCAACCCCCAGCCGCCACTCACCAGCACCGCCCACGCCGTCACCACGCCGCACTGCACCATCACGATCGGGACGCCGTCGAGCAGCGCCTGCACCCGGTGCTCACGCACCGCGGCGTCGACGCGGCCGCCGTCGACCCGGCTCAGGTGCGCGTGCACGCTGGGCGTCGAGGCCGCGAGCTTCACGGTCCGCACCGAGTCGAGCGCGGAGACCAGCGAGCGCCCGAACCCGGCCCGCGCCGCGGCCGAGGCCGCCGCCGACCGCCCGGCGACCCTGCGGCCCAGGGACGACGCCAGCGAGGACGCGACCATCACCGCGAGCAGCACGCCGCCGGCCAGCAGGCTCTGCGCGACGATCGCGGTCACCGCCGCGATCACCAGGCCGTTGACGAAGTCGACCCAGCGGTCGGCGTACCGGGCCAGCCGGTCGGCGTCCATGGTCCGGGCGACGACCTCACCGGCGGGCGTGCGCTCGAGGCGGTGCTGCGCGGCCTGGCCGGCGAGCACCGACATGCGGACCCGCAGCATCACCGAGATCCACCAGCGCGGGTAGCGGCGGATCGCCGCGGCCAGCAGCAGCGGGGACGTCAGCAGGGACGCGGCCAGCGCGACGGTGAGGGCGGTCGGCGTCTCGCCTGCCTGGAGGGCGACCACCAGGTGGCCCCAGATCCAGCCGCTGACCGCGCCGAGGGCGCCGGTCAGCACCGCGAACAGGAACAGCGCGACGCTGACCAGGCCCCAGCGCGGCTCGATGACCAGCGCGGACCACGTCGCGCGCGCCAGTCCCGGCACGTCGCGGAGCCGCGGCGGCGCCGGTGGCTCTCCGGTACGGCGGGCGGTGCCGACGCTCCGGTCGTCCGGCTCGGCCACCGGACGCGGCGTCTCGTCCTCCGCCGAGGCCTCGAGCAGCGCCCGGAACGGACCGGGCTCCGCGGCGAGCACCGAGCGCGGTCCGCGCTGCACGACCCGGCCGGCCTCGAGCACCGCGACCTGCTCGGCCCGCTCGGTGGTCGACAGCCGGTGGGCGACCAGCAGCCCGGTGCGGCCGGCGAGCAGCCGCTCGGCGGCGCGCACCACGCGGCCCTCGGTGACCGGGTCCATCCGCGCGGTGGCCTCGTCGAGCACGACGACGCGGACGTGGCGCACCAGCAGCCGCGCGAACGCGACCAGCTGCTCCTCGCCCGACGACAGCGTGGTGCCGCCCGGCCCGAGCAGCGTGTCCAGGCCGTCCGGGAGGCCCGCGACCCAGGCCTCGAGGCCGAGCTCGGCGACGGCGGCCTCGACCTCCGCGCGGGAGACCGGCTCGAACAGCGTGATGTTCTCGGCGAGCGTGCCCGCGAGGATCTCGGTGCGCTGGGTGACGACGCCCACCGACGAGCGCAGCTGCTGCAGGTCGAGGTCGAGCACGTCGACGCCACCCAGGAAGACCGACCCGCGCTCGGGCTCCACCGCGCGGGACAGCAGCGACGCCAGCGTGGACTTGCCGGAGCCGGTCCGGCCGACCAGCGCGCAGGTGGTGCCCGCCGGGACGTGGAGGTCGACGTGCTGGAGGGCGAACCGGCCCTCCACGTACGCGAAGTGCAGGTCGTCGAACCGCACGTCGAGCCGGCCCTCCGGCAGGTCGGCGCCGCCGACCGGCTCGCGCTCGGCTCCGAGCAGCCCGCGCAGCCGGAGCACCGCGCCGAACCCGGCCTGGAGGTCGGGCAGGTGCCGGGCCAGGTTGTCGACCTGGCCCACGAACATGGTCGTGACCAGGTAGAGCGTGACCAGCGACGCCGTGCCCAGATGGCCGCCGGCGACCAGCGCGACGCCCACCAGCGCCGTCGCCGCGAGCACCCCGTGCAGCAGCGTTCCGGTGCGGGCGCTGATCCGCGCCTCGAGGCCGACGACGACGGCGAACCGGCGGTGCACCTCGGCGGCCAGCTCGGTGCAGCGGCGCAGCACATGAGCTCGGCCGAGGCTGGCGCGGAGGTCGTCACGACCGGCGACGCCCTCCTCCAGCGCGGCGGCGTGGTCGGTCCACGCGGCCTCCTCCTCGACCTTGCGCGCGGACAGCTGCGGCAGCAGCTGCCGGACGGCGAGGAGTGCCGCGGCGCCCGCGAGCGGGAACAGGAAGAAGGCCGGCCACCAGGTCACGCTCGCGACCACCCACAGCGGGCCGGACGCGAGCAGGGTGCGGATCGCCAGCCAGGCGCTCTGCCGCAGCAGCGTGCCGACCTCGTGGGTGTCGTCGTCGACCCGGTCGAGCACCTCGCCGACGGCCTGCTCGGTGAGCGTCGCGAGCGGCTGGTGCATGGCCGCGTCGAGGAGGTCGGCGCGCAGCCGGCCCTCGGCGCGGTCGACGACGCCGGCCCACAGCGTGCGGGCGCCGGTGTCGAGCACCGCGGCGCCGACCACGCACAGGGCGAGCAGCGCCACCCGCTCGCTGGTGGCGTGCTCGGCCAGGTGGCCCGCGACCAGCGAGCCGAGCGAGGTGCCGATCGCGGCGATCGCGCAGGCGACCAGGGCCACCGCGGCCACCGGGGAGCGCAACCGTCGCCAGTCGACGGTGCGCTCGGGCGGCGGCAGGGCCTCGGGTGCGGTGCGGACCGGGCGGTCGGCGTCGAGCGTGGCAGTCATGGCGAGACACGACGCTATGTCGCGCCACCGACGGACGTCGCCTGAATATCGGGCGGCTACTGCGCGAGCTCGGCGAGCGCCGCCGGCACCTGGGGCGGCAGCTCGCGCGCGAGGAAGCCGACGGTCCCGACCGCGGCCGCGAGCCGCTCGCCGATCCGGGCGTGGAGGTAGCCGCCCCACGCCGCCGCCTGCGCCGCCTCGGCGCCGCGGGCGACCAGGCCGGCGACGATGCCGGCCTGCACGTCGCCGGAGCCGGAGACGCCGAGGCCCGGTCCCCCGCCGTCGATGCGCCAGGCGCGGCCGCCCGGCTCGGCGACGCACTTCTCGGTGCCGCCGCACAGCACGACCACCCCGCACCGCTCCGCGACCTCCCGCGCCACGGCCACCGGGTCGTCCTCCACGTCGGACTCGTCGACCCCGGCGGTCCGCGCCAACTCGGTGACGTTGACGGTGAGCACGGCCCGCCCACCGAGGTGGGCCAGGCCCCGCGGCTCCTCGGTCAGGTACGCCGACGCGACGGCGTCGACCACGACCGGCAGCTCCAGCCGCGGCAGCACGCGGCGCAGCAGCTCGACGCTGGCCTCCGGGTCGCCGAAGCCGGGGCCGACCAGCACCGCGGCGACCGACGCGCACCGCCCGACCACGGCGTCCGCCGCGGTGACGGCGAGGTTGCCGGCGGCGTCCTCGGCGAGCCCCAGCACCTGCGCCTCCGGGACGGCGACGCCGAGGGGCGCGCTCGTCGTACCCGTCGTGGCCAGCGCGAGCTTGCCGGCGCCGGCCCGCAGCCCGGCCTCGCCGGCGAGCAGCACGGCGCCGGGCTGCGTCCGCGTGCCGCCGAGCACCAGCAGCTCGCCGCGCGACTCCTTGTCGCCGTTGGCGTCGGGGAGCGGCCACTCCCGCAGGCGACCGGGCGTGAGCAGCTCGGTGGTCGGCCCAGTGGTGGGCTCAGTGGTGGGCTCAGCGGTCATGGCCCCGCCCGCGGTGCGGCTCCTCGTGGGTGACCGGCGCGTCGAGGTCGTCGATCGCGCGGGTGTCGGCGAAGACGTCCAGCTCGAAGCCGTCCCCTGCGCGGCAGAACCGGGTGAACGAGGCGTTCGGGATGCGGTGCCGCCGGTCGATGTCGAGCAGCGTCTCCTCGTCGAGCCGCTCGAGGACGTAGCGGAACGACATGATCACGGCCTGGTGGGTGAACAGCCAGATCCGCTCCCCGTCGTAACCGTGTCGCAGGTCGGTCAGCAGGCTGCGCACCCGCAGCACCACGTCGGCCCAGCTCTCCCCCGACGGCGGCTGGTAGTAGAACTTCCCGAGCTTCTGGCGCCGCGTGGCCTCGTCCGGGTAGCGGGCGCGGATGCCGGCGCCGGTCAGCCCGTCGAAGATCCCCAGGTCGCGCTCGCGCAGCCGCTCGTCGAGGACGGCGTCGAGGCCGGCCCGCTCGGCGGTCTCCGCGGCGCGGCGGTACGGCGAGGACAGGACGACGGTGGGCCGCCAGTCGTCGGGCGCCTTCTCGTCCAGCCAGCGGCCGAGCGCGCCCGCCTGGTCGCGTCCGGCCGGCGACAGCTCGACGTCGGCGTCGCGCACCTCGAGGTCGAGCACCTCCGCCTTCGCCTCGCGCGCGCGGTCGTCGGCGAGGTTGCCGACGCTCTCTCCGTGCCGGACGAGCGTCAGGCTCGCCGGACCGTCCGTCCATCGGGGTGCGACCACGCGGGAGGTGTACCCACCCTCCCGCCGGACTACGTCACCGCGCCGGTCATGCCCTCCGTGGAGCCGGAGAGCCGCTGCGCCAGCCAGATCGGGATCGCCGAGAAGACGACCAGGACGGCGGCCACGACGTTCACGATCGGCGCCTGGTTGGGCCGGAAGAGGTTCTGGAAGATCCAGATCGGCAGCGTCTGGTCCTGGCTGCTCGCGGTGAACGTCGTCACCACGATCTCGTCGAAGGACAGCCCGAACGAGAGCAGCGCACCGGCCAGCAGCGCCGAGCGCAGCATCGGGAAGGTCACCAGGCGGAACGTCGTCCACCGGCCCGCACCGAGGTCCATCGACGCCTGCTCGAAGTTGCTGCCGAGCCGCTGGAACCGGGCCTGCACGTTGTTGAACACCGTCACGATGCAGAACGTCGCGTGCGCGATCACGATCGTCCAGAGGCTGAGCTGGATGCCGAGGATCGTCTTGAAGCCGTTCTGGAAGGCCAGGCCGGTGACCACGCCGGGCAGCGCGATCGGCAGGATGATCAGCAGCGAGACGACGTTGCGCCCGAAGAACCGGGTCCGCCGCAGCGCCATCGCGGCCAGCGTCCCGAGCAGCAGCGCGATCGCGGTCGCGGCGCAGGCGACCTTGACGCTGGTCCACAGCGCGACGCGGGCGCCCTGGCTCTCCCAGGCGACCCGCCACCAGTGCAGCGTGTAGCCCGGTGGCGGCCAGCCGAAGGTGTTGTCGGTGTTGAACGAGTTCAGCAGCACCAGCGCGAGCGGGACGTAGACGACGACCAGCACCACCGCCGTGAAGACGGTGAGCGAGCGGCGGAGTCCGGGGGAAAGCATCAGAGCTGCTCCAGTGCGCCGGTACGGCGGGCCGCGGCCAGGTAGGCCAGCATGACCACGATCGGGACGGTGGCGACGGCGGCCGCGAACGGCAGGTTGTTCGCCGCACCCTGGTTGTCGTAGACGACGTTGCCGAGCAGCTGCGTCGTACCGCCCACGATCTTGACCGCGATGTAGTCGCCCATGGTCAGCGAGAACGTGAAGATCGAGCCCGCCACGAACGCCGGGAAGGCCATCGGCAGCACGATCCGGCGCAGCGTCTGCCAGGAGCCGGCGCCCAGGTCCGCGGACGCCTCGAAGAGCGAGTCGGGGACGCGCTCGAGCCCGGCGAACACGGGCAGGATCATGTAGGGCAGCCAGAGGTAGGACAGCGTCACGGTGGTGGCGAGCAGCCCGTAGCCCGGGGTGTCCAGGCCGAACGGCTGGGCGATCCACGCGACCGGGCCGTCGGCGGAGAACATGCCGCGCCAGGCGTAGGCCTTGACCAGGTAGGACGCCCACAGCGGCATCAGGACCGCGATCACCAGCAGCCGCTGCGCGCGGGGGGAGGCGATCTTGGCCATGTAGAGCGCGATCGGGAACGCCAGCACGGCGTCGACGACCGTCACCAGGGCCGCGATGCCGATCGTGCGGATCGTGATGGTCCGGTACACGTCGACGGTGAAGAGGGTCCGGAAGTTCTCGGTCGTCCAGACCGTCGTGATCGTGCCGGTGAAGTCGTCCTGGGTCCACAGCGAGGTGATGAGGAGCGCCCCCAGGGCCCCCAGGTAGGCCACTCCCAGCCACAGCATCGGCGGCGTCAGGAGCAGGCCCACCCGGAGGCCCGGGCGGCGATCGATGACGGACAAGGTCAGATCAGCCCTTGACCTCGGTCCACGCGGTCGTCCAGTCGCCGTAGTTGGTGCACGTCACGTCCGTGCGGCCGTCCAGGCACTGCTCGATCGGCGTGGTCCAGTAGTGGATCTGGGCCGCGTAGTCGGCGTCCTCGGCGTGGTAGGTGTCGCAGAAGGTCTTGTCGGAGGTCAGCGAGCACGCCTGGGTGTTGGCCGGGGCCTCGCCGAAGTACTCCGCGACCTGCGCCTGCGCCTGCGGGCTGGTGATGTAGTCCATCCAGAGGTAGCCGCAGTTCGGGTTCTTGGCCTGGGAGCTGATCATCCAGGTGTCGGACCAGCCGGTCGCACCCTCCTCGGGCAGGACCGCGTCGACCGGCGCGCCCTCGCCCTGCGCCACCGAGGCGATGACCTGCCAGGTGGTGCCGATGACGGAGTCGCCGCTCTTGAAGGCCTGCACCTCCTTCAGGTAGTCCGACCAGTACTCGGAGACGTTCGCCTTCTGCTTCTTCAGCAGGTCCACGGCCGCGGCGAGCTGGTCCTTGTCGAGCGCGTACGGGTCCTCGATGCCGAGGTCGGGCTGGGTCTTCATCAGGTACAGCGCCGCGTCGGCGATGTAGATCGGCGAGTCGTACGCCGTGACCTTCCCGGCGTACTGCGACGCGCCGTCGAACACCGCGCCCCAACTGGTCGGCGCCGGCTTGACGACGTCCGTGTTGTACATGAGCAGGTTCGCGCCCCAGCCGTGCGGCACGCCGTACATCTGGCCGTCGACGGAGTTGAACTTCTGGTCCTTGAGGAACGGCGCGATGTCGGCGTAGTTCGTCAGCAGGTCGGTGTTGACCGGAGCGACCTCGCCGGCCGCGATCAGGCGCAGGGTCGCGTCGCCCGAGGCCGAGACGACGTCGTACTCACCGGACTTCATCAGCTGGAACGCCTCGTCGGAGGTGCCGAAGTACTTGACGTTCGCCTGGCAGCCCGACTCCTTCTCGAAGGGCGTCACCCAGTCGATGGACTTGTCGGTCGAGCCGTCCTCGGCGTACCCGGGCCAGGCGAGGATGTTGACCTGCCCCTCCGGGTCGCCGATCTCCTTCTGCATCGGGACGTCGGGGGCGACGAAGCCGCCCTGGTCCTCGCCGGCCTTCGCGCCGTCACCACCACCCGAGCTGGTGCCGCAGGCCGTGGCCAGGGCGAGCACGCTCGCACACGCCAGTGCGCCGAGCCGCACCGAGTTGATCCTTCTCATGCTGTCTCCTCCTCAAGGGACACCAGGTGGTCACGTCGCCAGGTGAGCACGACGCGTTGGTCGCGCCGCTCGACGGCGGCGTCGATGGACGTGTCGGTGTTGGGGTGCGACACCGTCACGGTGGGACCGTCGTCGAGCTCGACGACGCTGCTCGTGGACGAGCCGAGGTAGACGACCTCGCGGACCACGCCGCGCGCGACGCAGAGGCCGGTGGTGTCGGCCGGAGCCTCCGCCGACATCCGGATCTTCTCGGGCCGGATCGCGAACGTGCCGTCCTCGCCGACGACGGCGCGCGCGGCGGCGCCGCTGAGCTGGTTGGAGGTGCCGACGAAGCCGGCGACGAACGAGCTGGCCGGCCGCTCGTAGAGCTCGACCGGGGTGGCGAGCTGCTCGATCCGGCCCTCGTTGAACACCGCGACCCGGTCGCTCATCGTGAGCGCCTCCTCCTGGTCGTGGGTGACGAACACGAACGTGATGCCGACCTCGCGCTGGATCGCCTTGAGCTCGATCTGCATCTCGCGGCGCAGCTGGAGGTCGAGCGCGCCGAGCGGCTCGTCGAGCAGCAGCACCTTGGGGCGGTTCACCAGTGCCCGCGCCAGCGCGACCCGCTGGCGCTGGCCCCCGGAGAGCTGGTTCGGCCGGCGGCCGCCGTACTCCGCGAGCCGGACGGTCGCCAGCGCCTCCTCGGCCCGCTTGCGGCGCTCGGCCTTGCCGACCTTCTTGACCCGCAGGCCGTACTCGACGTTCTGGAGCACGCTCATGTGCGGGAAGATCGCGTAGTCCTGGAAGACCGTGTTCACGTCGCGGGCGAACGGCGGTTTGCTGGTGACGTCCTCGTCGCCGAGGAGGATCCGCCCGGCGGTCGGCTCCTCGAAGCCCGCGACCAGGCGGAGCACGGTGGTCTTGCCCGAGCCGGAAGGGCCGAGCATCGAGAAGAACTCGCCGTCGGCGACGTCGAGGTCCAGCTCGTCGACCGCCCGGACCTGGTCGAAGTGCTTGCTCAGGCCGCGCAGTGAGATGGCCGTCGCCGTCATCGGTCTCCTCTGTCCCTGGGGTGCCGCTGGGCCATAACCTATGGAACCAGACATTAGATTGAACAGCCCCTGTCTGGTAACAACTGTGTTGCGAGCGGCCCGGAGGGAGCGCGATGACGGAGGTACGCCGGCACGGCAGCCGAGCCCGCGGCGCGATCTTCGCGCCGCTGGGCGACGTCGGCCGGGCCGGCCAGGTCGAGCAGCGGCTCACCGAGGCGATCCGCTCCGGCGTCCTCGTCGAGGGCGAGCGACTGCCCAGCGAGCCGGAGCTCGCCGCGATGCTCGGCGTCGCGGTCGTCACCGTCCGCGAGGCGCTGATCGGGCTGCGCGCGCAGGGGCTGGTGACGACCAGCCGGGGCCGCGGCGGCGGGACCTTCGTCGCGGCCGGCGCCGCCGCGGACGAGGAGGCGCTCGCGCAGCGGCTCGGCGCGATGTCGCGCGCGGAGCTCCAGGACCGCGCCACGCAGTACGTGCTCGTGCTCGCCGGGTGCGCCGAGGTCGCCGCCGAACGGGCCGACGCCGGCGAGGCGCACGCGCTGCGCGGCCTGCTGCCGTCCGAGGCCCAGGAGGTCGGCGCGTGGCGGCACGCCGACGCCGAGCTGTGGCTGTCGATCGCCGCGCTCACCCAGTCGTCGCGCATCACCCGGGAGGTGGTGCGCCTCGAGGCGGACTTCGGCATGATCGTCCGCATCCCCCTCAGCGACCCGGACGTCCGGGCCCGCACCCGCACCGGCCACGAGCGCCTGATCGACGCCGTCGAGGCCGGCGACGCGGACGCGGCACGCCGGTGCGCACGAACGCACCTCCAGGAGACCCTGGACCGGGTCGCCCGCACCCAGGCCGAGGTCCACGACAGGAACCGGAGCGCCTCATGATGCCGACCACCACCCTCGGCGACTCGCTCGCGCGGTGCGCGTTCGCCGTCGCGGCGTACTTCGGCGCCCTCTTCACCTCGCTGGAGGGCATCGGCGACAAGGTCGGCGAGGCGTTCCAGCACCGCCACTCGCTGACCGCCGCGGCGCTGAGCGAGGTCGTGCAGCCGCTGGCCGCCGACCTGCTCGCCGAGCACCCCGTCGTCGGCGGCGGGTTCGTCGCCACGCCCGGCTGGCTCGCCGACCGCGAGCTGTTCCTCGCCTGGTGGCAGGGCGAGGACCAGACCCTGCTCGCCGAGCGCGGCGTGCCCCTGGGCCACCACGTCTTCGACTACACCCGGCACGAGTGGTTCCAGACCCCGCTGACGACCGGCGAGCGGCACGTGACCGGGCCGTACGTCGACTACGTCTGCACCGACGAGTACGTCCTCACCGCCACCGTCCCGGTCCTCGTCGACGGGCGGATGGCGGGGGTCGCGGGCGCGGACACCCGGCTGGAGACCTTCGAGGAGCTGATGCGCTCGTCGCTGACCGGCGACGTCGTCCTGATCAACGGCCACGACCGCTGCGTGGTCGCCGCCGACCCGCTGCTGCGCTCGGGCCAGAAGGTCGACCCGGCGGCGTACCCCGTCGCGCGAAACCTGCCCGGCCTGCCGTTCCGCGTCCTCGGCACCACCTGATGACCAGACCGGTGCGATACTGGACGTGATGACGACTTCGCCCCGGGTTCGCCGGCACCTGGCCAGCAGCCCCTTCAGCCCCGACCCTGAGCCCACGATCGAGGAGTTCGCGCTCGACGACCTGGTCTCCCACGACTCCTACGGGATGGGTCGGGTCATCCAGGTGGAACCCGCTGCCGTGACGGTCGACTTCCGTTCCCGGACGGTCCGGATCACCAGCCCGTACAGCAAGATGTCCAAGCTGTAGCCAGCCGGCAACCCCGCGCCGCTCGGGCGCGTCAGACCCTCGTGAGGGTGCGGTTCCTGCTCGTGGCGCTGCTGGCTGTCCTGCTGCTGCCGGCGCCGTCCGCCCTGGCTGCGCCCGCCGTGCCGGCCGCGCCGATGCGGCCGTGCTCCCGTGGGCTGGTGGCGCTGACCTTCGACGACGGACCACTGGCCACGGTCACGCCTCGCGTGGTGCGGCTGCTGGAGCGGCTGGAGGTGCCGGCGACGTTCTTCATGGTCGGCAACCGGGTCGCGGCACATCCCGAGCTCGTGCGCCTCGTGGACCGCGCCGGCTTCGCGATCGGCAACCACACCTGGGAGCACACGGACCTCACCACGCAGACACCGGCCGCGGCCCGTCACGCGCTCATGTCGACGCGCCGCGCGCTGCTCGACGCCGGGGTCACGCCGACCGACCTGGCGCGGCCGCCGTACGGCGCCATCGACGATCGGGTGCGTCGGGTGATGGCCTCGCTCGACCTGGTGCCGACGCTGTGGACGGTCGACTCCCGGGACTGGACCGGGCTGTCGGCGCGCCAGATCGCGCGCGGTGTCGTCGGTGCGGTGCGGCCGCACCGCACCAACGTGGTGCTCCAGCACGACGGCGTCACCAACTCCCCCGCGACCCTCGAGGCGCTGCCGGCCGAGATCCGCACGCTGCAGAAGCGGGGCTACTGCTTCGCCTCGCTGGACGAGTCCGGCGACCCGACCCCGCCGGTCCCCGTGGCGACGGTCGTGCCGGACCGCGAGCGCATCACCGAGGGCGACCGGGTGCGCCTCACGATCCGCCTGGACCGGCCGACGACGCGCGTGACACCCGTGCGCACCGCAGGCGAGACCGTGCGGGTCCCGGCCGGCCGCCAGGTCGGTCACGGGTGGTTCCGGGCGCCGCAGGACCGGGTCGACGAGGGGCCTGAGGACGTCCGGCTCTACGAGGACACCGTGGTGCGCGTCCTCGACGACGACCCGCACCCGGTGGTCTCGCTGTCCGCGGGCTCCGTCACCGCCTCGCCCCTGCTGCCGGTATCCGCTCCCGTCGTGGTCCGGCTGGACCGGCAGCGCGACCGGCCGACCCGCGTCGTCGTCCGCAGCGACCTCGCTCCGGCGCGGGTCGTCGTACCGGCCTACGCCCGGCAGGCGACGGGCAGCATCACCGTGCCGCCCGGAGCTCCGAAGCAGCGAGTGCGCGAGGTCCCGCTCCACGCGAACGGCGCTCGTGCGACCTTGACGATCAGGCCGCCGGAGCAGACCTACGCGGAGGCGGCCCGGGCCGCAGTCGCGGGCTTCGCCTGGCCGGTGATCCGGTTGACGCCACTCCTCTGATCCCGCCTCCGGGCTCGGCCACGACCCTCCGATCGGCGGGGCCGGCGCTAGGCGACGGAGCGCGACGCGGGTCGCCGGGGCAGGCGGACCGTGAAGGTCGTGCCCAGGCCGGCG
This sequence comes from Nocardioides aquiterrae, assembly GCF_039526625.1. Lineage (NCBI taxonomy): Bacteria > Bacillati > Actinomycetota > Actinomycetes > Propionibacteriales > Nocardioidaceae > Nocardioides > Nocardioides aquiterrae. Next base: position 282,071 of record NZ_BAAAJE010000030.1, on the reverse strand, counting down.
GTCGACTCGACATCGATGGTGCCGCCGTGGGCCGCCACGGTGGCCTGGACGATCGTGAGACCGAGCCCGGTCCCCTGGACCGCCTCCTCGGAGGCGATGGACGACCGGTAGAAGCGCGTGAACAGCTGCCCCACCTCGGCCTCCGGGACGCCCAGGCCCGTGTCGGACACGACCAGGACCGCTTCCAGGTCGTCGCCGCTGAGCCGCACCGCGATCCGGCCGCCGTCGGGAGTGAACTTGATGGCGTTGGTGACGAGGTTGACGACGATCCGCTCCAGCTCGTCCGCGTCGCCGTCGAGCTCGACGGGCTCCTCGGGGACGTCGATGGAGACGTCCAGCGAGCGCGTGTCGAGCAGCCACCCGACGGCGTCCTGCGCGGCCGAGACGACGTCACGCAGATCGGTGGGCACGGTGTCGACGCTCAGCGTCGACGACTCGATCTGCGAGAGCTTGAGCAGGTCCTCGACCAGACGCAGCAGCCGGCGGCTGTTGCGGTCGACCCGGTCGACGATCCGGCGCTGGGCGTCCTCGAGCCTGCCGACGGAGCCATCCACGAGGACCTCGAGGTACCCGATGATGCTGGTGATCGGGGTACGCAGCTCGTGGCTGACCGTGGAGACGAAGTCGGACTTCACCCGCTCGAGCTCGCGCAGCTGCTCGACCGCGGCCTGCTCGGTGGCGAGCGCCTCGGCGAGCGCCTGCTCGGTCCGGTGCCGCTCGGTCACGTCACGGAAGACCACCACGACGTCCGGCGCACCGTCGAGCCGTTCGGCCGGCAGTGCGGTGGCCGAGAAGTTGAGCACCCGGCCGTCGGGGACGCCGGCGGCGCGCACCGCCAGGTCGACGTCGTGCCGGCCCTCGGCCAGCGCCTGCACGTGCAGCAGCTCGTCGTGCGACAGCGGCCTGCCGTCGAGGTGGAAGAGGCCCTTGCCATCCGGCGCCCCGACACTGTGCGACTCGTACTCGAGCCCTCCCATCAGCGCCACGCCGGCCGGGTTGCGCAGCAGGGTCCTGCCCTCGGAGTCGAGGACGACGAGCCCGTCGCGGATCGAGTCGACGATCGTGCTGAGCAACTGCGTCTGCGCCTGCGTGGCGAGCCGCGCGTTCTCGTGCAGCCACCAGTTGATGATGCACGCGATGCAGGCGAAGGCGAAGAACCCCGCGTGCACGCCCGCGAAGAGCCACGGGTGCTCCCACGCCGCGGGGAGGTTGAACACCGACTTCGGGCTGATGGTGCCCATGATCCCGTGGTGGAACAGCACGTACGCGACCGCGAGCAGGAACGGCGCCCACGCCTCGTACAGCGCGATCACCGGGATCATCACGAAGAAGTGGAAGTGTGCCTCGATCATGCCGCCGGACAGGTGCACGATCACGCCCGAGCAGATCATCAGGCCGGCCGCCGCGATCGAGGACTCGAGATTCCTGCTGAGCCGCCCGAAGCCCGCCAGGAGCGCGCACATCAGCACCGGCGCGACCTCGAGGTACCCGTGCAGGAGCGAGTTTCCCTTGTAGACCGCGTAGAGCGGGATCAGCGCGATGTGGCACCAGAGCAGCGCCATCACGGCCCGGTGCCGCGCCCGCCACGCAGGGTCGGGCAGCGAGCCACCGCGCGGCAGCCAGGACGGCCACCGCCGGCGGAGCGACAGCGGCGCGGCGGGCATGTAGATGCCATCGGCGTCCGGTCCCGGGCCCTTGAGCGCCGGACGCGAGCCCTGGACCTCCGGGGTACCCCAGGGGCTGGCGCGGCGTCGAACGTCTCCGGGCCGACGTTGCCCGGCGCCGGCCAGCAGCATCCTCATGTCAGTCTCCGATGTAGGACATCACGTGCTTGATGCGGGTGTAGTCCTCGAAACCGTAGCCGGAAAGGTCCTTGCCGTACCCGGAGTGCTTGAAGCCGCCGTGCGGCATCTCGGAGACGAACGGGATGTGGGTGTTGATCCAGACCGCGCCGAAGTCGAGCTTGCGCGACATCCGCATCGCCCGGCCGTGGTCCCGGGTCCACACGCTGGAGGCCAGGCCGTACTGGACGTCGTTGGCCCAGGACAGGGCCTGCGCCTCGTCGGTGAACTTCTGCACGGTCATGACCGGGCCGAAGATCTCGGTCTGGATCTGCTCGTCGGTCTGCTGCAGGCCCGAGAGCACCGTGGGCTCGTAGAAGTAGCCCTTCTCGCCCTGGCGGGTGCCGCCGGTCTGGATGCTGGCGTGGTCCGGCAGCCGGTCGACCATGCCGGAGACGTGCGCGAGCTGGTTGGCGTTGTTGAGCGGCCCGTAGTAGGTGTTCTCGTCGGCGGGGTCGCCGGTCGGCATGCCCTTCGCCGCCTCGACGAGAGCGGCGACGAACTCGTCGTGGATGCCCTGCTGCACGAGCACCCGGGTGGCGGCGGTGCAGTCCTGGCCGGCGTTGAAGAGCCCGGCGCCGGCGATGCCCTCGGCGGCCTTCGCGATGTCGGCGTCGTCGAACACCACGACCGGGGCCTTGCCGCCCAGCTCGAGGTGGACCCGCTTGACGTCGTGCGCCGCCGCCTCGGCGACCTGCATGCCCGCGCGCACCGAGCCGGTGATCGCCACCATCTGCGGGGTCTTGTGGGAGACCAGCGCCCGGCCGGTGTCGCGGTCGCCGCACACGACATTGAGCACGCCCGGCGGCAGGAACTCCTGGCACAGCTCCGCCAGCAGCGTCGAGCTCGCCGGCGTCGTGTCGCTGGGCTTGAGCACGACGGTGTTGCCGGCGGCGAGGGCGGGCGCGATCTTCCAGATCATCATCAACAGCGGGTAGTTCCACGGCGTCACCTGGCCGACGACACCGACCGGCTCGCGGCGTACGAACGAGGTGTGGTCGGCCATGTACTCACCGGCCGCCTTGCCCTCGAGCAGCCGAGCGGCCCCGGCGAAGAACTTGAAGTGGTCGGACGCGTAGGGCATCTCCTCGGCCATGGTCAGCCCGAGCGGCTTGCCGGTGTCCTTGCACTCCACGGCGTTGATCTCGTCGGCCCGGTCCTCGATCGCCTGCGCGATCTTCAGCAGCGCGTTCGAGCGGTCCTGCGGCGTCGCGTACCCCCACCCCTCGAAGGCGGCGTCGGCCGCGGCGTACGCCCGGTCGACGTCCTCGGCGCCCGACTTCGGGGCCTGCGCGTACACCTCGCCGGTGGTCGGGTCGATGACGTCGTAGGTCTCCCCCGACGCGCTGTCGACGAGCTGCCCGTTGATGACGTTCTTGAAGGTCTGATCGGCCATGGCCGGGAGCCTAGTGACCCGACAACGGAATCTGTAGGGGTCCGCCGTGTAGTCACGCGGATTTCGTTGATTCAGACCTCGAAGACGGGGCTTCCGTCGATCCAGGTGGAGACCACCCGGGCGTCCGGCTCGGCGAACGGGTCCCGGTCCAGCGCCACCAGGTCCGCGACCGCCCCCGGCGCGAGCACTCCGGCGTCGTCTCGCTGGTTCGCCCAGGCCGACCCGGAGGTGTACGCCGCGAACGCCTGCTCGAGGGTCAGCGCCTGCTCGGGCAGGAACGCCTCGCGGCCGCCGCCCGGCTCGCGCCGGGTCACCCCGACCTGGATCGCCTGCAGCGGGTCCGGCGTGCTGACCGGCCAGTCGCTGCCGGCGAGCAGCCGCGCACCCGCGCGGGCCAGGTCGCCGAACGGGTACTGCCAGCGGCTCCGCTCCTCGCCCAGGAACGGGATCGTGAGGTCGGCCATCTGGTCGTCGAGGCAGGCCCACAGCATCTGCAGGTTCGCCGCGACGCCGAGGCCCGCGAAGCGGCGCACGTCGTCGGGGTGGACGACCTGCAGGTGCGCGATGTGGTGGCGCCGCTCGGGCGAGGTGCCCTCGAAGGCGTCGAGCGCCTCGCGCACGCCGCGGTCGCCGATCGCGTGCACGTGTACCTGGAACCCGGCCGCGTCCAGCGCCCGGACGGCGTCCCGGATCGCCCCCGCGGTCAGGAACGAGTGGCCGCTGTTGTCCGTGGGGTGGCCGCAGCGGTCCAGGTACGGCGTGAGCATCGCGGCCGTGTAGTTCTCCGCCACCCCGTCCTGCATGATCTTCACAGTCGTCGCGCGGAACCGCCCGCCGGTCATGCGCTCCCGGCGGCCGACCAGGTCCGCGACCTGCTCGACCCCGAGCCGCCGCTCCCACCAGAGCGCACCGACGACGTACGAGCGGAGGTCGCCGTTCGCGGCCGCGGTCTCGTACGTCGAGGCGGGGTCGTCCATGCCCGAGTAGGCGCCGACGATCGCGTCCTGCCACGAGGTGACGCCGACCGAGTGGAGGTAGGCCTGCCCGGCCATCAGCGCCGCGTAGTAGTCCGCGCCGGTCGTGCGCGGGACGTGCCGCGAGACCAGCGCGGTGGCGCCCTCGTGCAGCGTGCCGGTCGGGCGGCCGGCGGCGTCGCGCTCGATGCGGCCGTCCGGCGGGTCGGGCGTGTGCTCGTCGATGCCCGCGACCTCGAGCGCGCGGCTGTTCACCCACGCGCCGTGGTGGTCGCGGTTCGGCAGGAACACCGGCCGGTCGGGGACGACGCCGTCGAGGTCGGCCGCGGTCGGCGTGCCGCCGGGGAACGCCGGCATCGCCCAGCCGCCGCCGAGGATCCACGCGACGCCGGGCCGCGCGACGGCGTACGCCCGGATCGCGGCGAGGTACTCCTCACGGGTGCCGAGCTCGCTCAGGTCGCAGCGCAGCCGCTCGAGGCCGCCCTGGATCGGGTGCACGTGCGCGTCGGTGAAGCCGGGCGAGAGGAATGGGACGTCGACGGGGCCGCTCCCGGGGCGGACCGACGTGATCCGGCCGCTCTCGACCGTGATCTCGGTCGGGCCCAGGTGCCGGTGCCCGTCGAACGCGCTCGCCGCGCGCAGGACTCCGTTCACGTCCCGCGGCCCTCGAGCAGCGGGCCCGCCGGGTCGTGGGTGATGCCTCGCCGGCGGGCGGCCAGGCCCGAGAGCGCCTCGAGGCAGACCCGGTTGGCGAGGTAGGCCGTGATCTCGGCGTGGTCGTACGGCGGCGACACCTCGACCACGTCGATGCCGGCGACCGGGAGCTCGCGGCAGATCCGGCGCACGGCGTCGAGCAGCTGGCGGCTCGAGAGGCCGCCGGGCTCCGGCGTACCCGTGCCGGGCGCGTGGCCCGGGTCGCAGACGTCGATGTCGACGGAGAGGAAGACCGCGTCGCACTCATCGAGGGCGATCTCGAACGCCTCGTCGAGGCACTCCTCCAGTCCCCGCTTGCCGATCTCGGTCATCTCGTAGGAGCGCATGCGCTGATCGGCCATCCAGTCGAGGGTCTCCGGGCCCGGCCAGTAGCCGCGCAGGCCCATCTGGAGGAACCGGTCGCCGCGCAGCGCCCCGGACTCGATCAGCCGCCGCATCGGCTGACCATGGCCGTAGAGCGACCCGAACTCGATGTGGCCGGTGTCGGCGTGCGCGTCGAAGTGGATCATCGAGACGCGGCCGAAGCCGTGGTGGCGGGCGACGCCGGTCGCGTCGGGCAGCGCGATCGAGTGGTCACCGCCGAGCACCAGCGGGATCGCCCCGGCCGCGGCGACCCGGTAGACGGCCTCCTCGAGCGCACCCAGCGCACGCTCGATCTCGCCGGGCGGCATCTCGACGTCGCCCGCGTCCACCACCCGGAGGTCCTGGAGCGCATCGACCCGGAGCGCGAGGTGCGGGCGGGACCCGTCCTGGGGCAGGTAGTCGGTCTGCCGGATCGCCATCGGCCCGAAGCGGGTGCCCGGCCGGTGCGACGTACCGCCGTCGAACGGCGCGCCCACGACCACGACGTCCGCGGCCGCGAGCGCGGCGGCGTCGGCCAGGTCGACGCGGTCCACGCCGAGGAAGGTGATGTCGGGACCGAACTGCGCGCCGTACCTCGTCATGGGCACATCCTGTCACGTCGCGTACGACGGATTCCGCGCAAATCACCCTCTTGCGCGACGGATTCACTTGCAATTGGAGTGCGTGGCCGAGCACCATGGGGGCATGCCCCACGACCATGACCACCTCCAGCGTGCCGCCAAGGACCACCTCTGGATGCACTTCACCCGCCACTCGTCGTACGCCGACGCGGACGTGCCGATCATCGTCCGCGGCGAGGGCGCCTACATCTACGACGCGGCGGGCAAGCGGTACCTCGACGGCCTGGCCGGACTGTTCGTGTCCCAGCTCGGCCACGGGCGCACCGAGCTGGCCGAGGCCGCGGCCGCGCAGGCCAAGGAGCTGGCGTTCCACCCGCTGTGGTCCTACGCGCACCCGAGCGCGATCCTGCTGGCCGAGCAGGTCGCGGGCTACGCGCCGGGGTCGCTGAACCGGGTCTTCTTCTCCAGCGGCGGCGGCGAGTCCGTCGAGACCGCGTGGAAGCTCGCGAAGAACTACTTCAAGCTCACCGGCAAGCCGATGAAGCACAAGGTGATCAGCCGCTCGATCGCCTACCACGGCACCACCCAGGGCGCGCTCTCGATCACCGGGCTGCCGCCGCTCAAGCAGCAGTTCGAGCCGCTGGTCCCGTCGACGTTCCGGGTGCCGAACACCAACATCTACCGTGCCCACGAGCACGGCGCCCCTGAAGGACTGAGCCCCGAGGCGTTCGGCCGCTGGGCCGCCGACCAGATCGCGGTCGCGATCGAGAACGAGGGCCCCGACACGGTCGCCGCGGTCTTCCTCGAGCCGGTGCAGAACGCCGGCGGCTGCTTCCCGCCGCCGCCGGGCTACTTCCAGCGGGTCCGCGAGATCTGCGACGAGTACGACGTGCTGATGGTGTCCGACGAGGTCATCTGCGCCTTCGGGCGGCTCGGCCACATGTTCGGCGCCGAGCGGTACGGCTACGAGCCGGACATGATCACCTGCGCCAAGGGCATCACCTCCGGGTACGCCCCCCTCGGCGCGATGATCGCCTCGGACAAGCTGATGGAGCCGTTCCTCGAGGGCGACGCGATGTTCGCGCACGGCTACACCTTCGGCGGCCACCCGGTCTCCACCGCGGTCGCGCTGAGGAACCTCCAGATCTTCGAGGAGGAGAAGGTCCTCGAGCACGTCCGGTCGAACGAGGACGCGTTCCGCGCCACCCTGGAGCGGCTGCTGGACCTGCCGATCGTCGGCGACGTCCGCGGCGACGGGTACTTCTACGGGATCGAGCTGGTCCGGGACAAGGCCACCCGCGAGACCTTCAGCGACGAGGAGTGCGAGCGCATCCTGTTCGGCTTCGTCTCCAAGCAGCTGTACGCCGAGGGCCTCTACTGCCGCGCCGACGACCGCGGCGACCCGGTCATCCAGCTCTCGCCGCCGCTCATCTGCGACCAGCAGCACTTCGACGAGATGGAGCAGATCCTCCGCGTGGTCCTCGACAAGGCCTGGTCGCTGCTCTGAGCTGAGCGCCAGGACGGCGCCAGGACGTCATACGGACAGTGTGTCCCCTTGCACCGTCCGTATGACGTCCCGAGCCACCGCCTCGGCGGACTCGGCGTCAGCGGGCGGCGAGCTTGGCGCTGCGGCGGCGGGAGTTGACCTCGCCGCCGACGACGATCAGCACGGAGATCAGGAACATGACCGTGCCGACGACGTTCACCTGCATGGGGACGCCGCGCTGGGCGACGCCCCAGACGTACATCGGGAACGTCGTGGTGTTGCCGGCGTTGAGGTTGGTGATGATGAAGTCGTCGAACGACAGCGAGAAGCTCAGCAGCGCGGCGCCCAGGATGCCGGGGAACACCAGCGGGAACGTCACCCGCCAGAACGTCTGCGACGGGGTCGCGTAGAGGTCCATCGCCGCCTGCTCGAGGTTGTCGTCGAGACCGGCCAGGCGCGCGCGCACGGTGACCACCACGAACGACAGGCAGAACATGATGTGCGCGATCAGGATCGTCCAGAAGCCCAGCTGGCCGGCGAAGCCCGACGCCACGAACAGCGCCAGCAGCGACGAGCCGAGCACGATCTCGGGCGCGGCCATCGGCAGGAAGATCAGCAGGTTGGACGCCGAGCGGCCGCGGAACTCGTGCCGCACCAGGGCGAACGCGGCCAGCGTCCCGAGGATCGTCGAGACGAGCGTAGCGACAAGTCCGATCTCGATGCTGCGGCCGAGCGCGTGGCACATGCTCGGGTCCTCGCAGGGGTTCAGCCAGTTGTGCAGGGTGAACCCGTCGAACTGGTAGATCAGCCGGCTGGACGGGTCGTTGAAGCTCATCAGGACCACGATCGCGATCGGCACGAACGTGTAGGCCAGGACCGCCAGCCCGAGCAGCAGCACCAGGTTCTCGCGCAGCCAGCGCATCAGAGCAGCTCCTCCGTGCCGGCCCGGCGGACGTAGACCAGCACCATCGCGACGATCCCGACCATCAGGATCATCGAGAGCGCGGCCGCCGCGGGGTAGTCGTTCGCGTCGGTGAACAGGCTCTGGATGACGCCGCCCACCATGCGCTGGTTCGGGCTGCCGAGCAGCTGGGCGTTGATGTAGTCGCCCGCGGCCGGGATGAACGTCAGCAGCGTCCCGGAGATCACGCCGGGCAGCGACAGCGGCCAGGTCACCTTGAAGAAGCCGACGATCGGGTTCGCGTACAGGTCGCCGGCGGCCTCGATCAGCCGGTGATCGATCTTGTCGATGCTCGCGAACAGGGGCAGCACCATGAACGGCAGGAAGTTGTAGGTCAGGCCCGCGATCACCGCGACGGAGGTCGCCAGCAGGCGGCCGTCCGGCCCGAGGATGTGCAGGAACTGCAGGGTGTTCACGACGACGCCGTCGTCGGCGAGGATCAGCTTCCACGACAGCGTGCGCACCAGGAAGCTGGTGAAGAACGGCGCGATGACCAGCACCAGCATGAGGTTCTTCCACCGGCCGGCCTTGAACGCGATCGCGTACGCCAGCACGTAGCCCAGCACCAGGCAGAAGAACGTCGCGAGCGCGCCGTACCAGAGCGACCGCAGCATCGGCTGCCAGTACTCCTTCACGACGTCCACGTAGTTCTGCCAGTGGTAGGTCATGTCGTAGCCGCGGAAGTCCGATCCGCTCGGGTCGAACAGGCTGGTCGCCAGCAGCGAGTAGAACGGCACCACGAAGAACAGGCAGAGCCACAGCGCGGCCGGCAGCAGCAGGAGGTAGCCGATGCCCCCGCGGCGGCGCCCGGTGTCCACCGGCGTGACGGCGACCGGGGCGGCGCCGGCCGTGCTGGCCATCAGACGTCCTCCTTCTGGGCGCCGGCGGCGGCGTCCTGGGCGTGGTCGAGCAGGAACGCGTACTCCGGCCGCCAGGACAGCTCGACCGACTCGCCCTGGCGGAACAGCCGCCGGCGGCCGGTGTTCTGCGCGAACACCTGGATCTCCTGGCCCCACGGCATCCGCACCAGGTACTGCGTGCTCACGCCGACGAAGCTGACGTCGCTGATCACGCCGCCGGGGATGGTGTTGCCGGGCGCGTCCAGCGCCTCGCCGGGCTCGCCGATCAGCACCTTCTCCGGCCGGATGCCGACCCAGCCCATGTCGCCGTCGGCGTGCGCGCGGCCGGCCGGGATGGAGACACCGATGCCGTGCATCTCGACGGTGACCACGTCGGACGCCCGCTGGGTGATCCGGCCCTCGATCAGGTTCGACTGGCCGAGGAAGTTCGCCACGAACGTCGAGCGCGGGTTCTCGTACAGGTCCGCCGGAGCGCCCATCTGCTCGATGACACCGGCGTTCATCACCGCGACGGTGTCGGCCATCGTCATGGCCTCCTCCTGGTCGTGGGTGACGTGGATGAACGTCAGGCCGACGTCGACCTGGATCCGCTTGAGCTCGATCTGCATCGACCGCCGCAGCTTCAGGTCGAGCGCGCCCAGCGGCTCGTCGAGCAGCAGCACCTCGGGCCGGTTGATCAGCGCCCGGGCGAGCGCGACCCGCTGCTGCTGGCCACCGGAGAGCTGCGCGGGCCGCTTGCGGGCCTGCGCCTCGAGCTCGACGAGCTCGAGCATCTCCTGGACCTGCCGGTCGACGTCGGAGGACTTGCGCCGCTTCAGGCCGAAGGCGACGTTCTCGTGGATGTCGAGGTGCGGGAACAGGGCGTAGCTCTGGAAGACCGTGTTGACCGGGCGCCGGTAGGGCTTGGCGTAGGTGATGTCGTTGCCGGCCAGCGTGATCGTCCCCGAGGTCGGGGTCTCCAGCCCGGCCACCATCCGCAGCGTCGTGGTCTTGCCACAGCCGGACGGGCCGAGCAGCGCGAAGAACGAGCCGCGCGGGACGTCCAGGTCGAGCTCCTTGACCGCGTGGAAGGAGCCGAACGACTTGGTCAGCGCGCGCAGCCGAAGACCGTCGTACGACCCGTCCTGCGCCACCGCCTGCGGGGTCTCAGCCACCTGTGACATCGGACCAGTCTCCTTCGTAGCGGACCTGCTGCTGGTCGTCCAGCGGCATGAAGTCGAACGTGTTCGAGAGCGTCTCGTCGTCGGGGAAGATCAGCTGGTTGTCCACCAGGGACGGGTCGATCTTCTCCATCTCCTGGCGGGCGCCCTTGACGGGGCAGATGTAGTTGACCCACGACGCGAGCTTCGCGGCGACGGCCGGCTCGTAGTAGTAGTTCATCCACTTCTCGGCGTTGGCCTGGTGGGTGGCGAGGTTCGGGACGATCATGTTGTCGCTCCAGAGCGACAGTCCCTCCTCCGGCGCGACGAACTTGATGTCCGGGTTGTCGAACTGCGCCTGGATCACGTCGCCGGACCAGGCCTCGCAGGCGACGATGTTGCCGGCCGCCAGGTCCTGGATGTACTCGTTGCCGGTGAACGCGCGGACCTGCCCGTCGCTCACGGCCTGGCGGAGCCGGTCGACCGCGTTCTCCCACTCGGTGTCGGTGAACTTCTGCGGCTCCGCGCCCACCACCTTGAGCATGAAGCCCATCGTGTCCCGCATCTCCGAGAGCAGCGTGATCCGGCCCTTGAGGTCCGGCCTGCTGATCAGCTCCTCGAAGCTCTTGACCTCGCCGGTCTTGGCGGCGTTGTAGGCGATGCCGGTCAGGCCGCTCTGCCACGGCGCGTGGTAGGTCAGGTCGGGGTCCCACTGCCGGTTGCGCAGCGGGTCGATGAGGTTGTCCAGGACGTTCGGGATGCTCTTCGGGTCCAGCGGCTGGATCCAGCCGAGCCCGATCATCCGCGCCGCCATCCAGTCGGTCAGCATCATCATGTCGCGGTTGATCGGCTCGCAGGCGCCGAGCTGGTTGCGGACCTTGGCGTAGAACTCGGAGTTGTCGTTGACGTCGTCGGTGTAGTCGACGGTGATGCCGGTCCGGTCCTGGAAGACCTGGAAGGTGCCGTTCTTGTTCTTCTTGGGGTCGATGTAGGCCGGCCAGTTCGAGATGACCAGCTTCTTGTCCGTCTCCGAGAGGTCCTTGGCCCGGCACGTGGCCGGGTCCTGCTCGGCCCCGTCGACGGAGAAGAACGGCAGCTTCAGCGCGGCCAGGCTCACGCCCGCGAAGGCCACGGCACCGCCGCCCTGGAGCAGTCCCCTGCGGGTCAGTCCGGTCATGCGGCTCCTTTGGCGACGGCTGCTGGATCCCTCGGATCGTGCCACGACACTGCCCTCTCGACAAGCGAAACCGTCGGTCCGAAACATCCCCGCAACGAAATCGCTTGTCCACACGCCGCGAAGACCTTTGACCCACCCGCCCCGATGGGGAACCATCTCGCCCATGACCAGGAAGACCGGGCGGCCCGCCGCCCAGCTCGACGAGGTGTCCAAGGCGATCATCGAGCAGCTGCAGCAGGACGGGCGCCGGTCGTACGCCGCGATCGGCAAGGTCGTCGGCCTGTCCGAGGCGGCGGTCCGCCAGCGGGTCCAGCGCCTCATCGAGAGCGGCGTGATGCAGGTCGTCGCGGTGACCGACCCGCTCGAGCTCGGCTTCGCCCGCCAGGCCATGGTCGGCATCCGGGTCAGCGGCGCGCTCGAGCCGGTCGCCGACCAGATCGCCGAGCTCGAGGAGGTCGACTACGTCGTCGTCACCGCGGGCTCCTACGACCTGCTCGTCGAGGTCGTGTGCGAGAGCGACGAGCACCTGCTCGAGCTGATCTCGGGCCGCATCCGGGCCATCGAGGGCGTCGCCGGCACCGAGACCTTCATGTACCTGCGGCTGCGCAAGCAGACCTACTCCTGGGGTGTGCGCTGAAGCCCACGCGCAAGGACCCGCACTGGGAGCGACTCTCCCTCTGGCACGACACCGTCGACACCGACTGGTCGCCGCGGCCGGCGCTGGCCGGTGCCACGGTCGCCGACGTCGCGATCGTCGGGGCCGGCCTCACGGGCCTCTGGACGGCGTACTACCTCGCCGAGGCCGACCCGTCCCTGCGGATCGTCGTGCTCGAGGCGGAGACCGCGGGGTACGGCGCGTCCGGCCGCAACGGCGGCTGGTGCTCGGCGCTGTTCCCGGCCTCGCTGCCGACGCTGGCGGCGATGTCCGACCGGGACGGCGCCCTGGCGCAGCACCGCGCGATGCGCGAGACCGTCGACGAGGTCGCCCGCGCCGCGGCCGCCGAAGGCATCGACGCCGACCTCGCCAAGGGCGGAACCATCGTGCTGGCGCGCAGCCGCGCGCAGCTGCGCCGCGCCCGGCACGAGGTCGCCGAGGCGCGCTCGTGGGACCGCGGCGAGGACGACCTGCGGCTGCTCGGCAAGGCCGAGGCGACCGGCATCCTGCGCGGCAGCCGCACGCTCGGTGCGACGTACACGCCCGACTGCGCGGCGATCCACCCGGCCAAGCTGGTGCGCGGGCTCGCCGAGGCCGTCGAGCGCCGCGGCGTGACCGTCCACGAGCGGACCCCGGTGCGCTCGATCGAGCCCGGCCGGGCGCACACGGCGGACGGCGACGTCCGCGCCGCCACGATCATCCGCGCGACCGAGGGCTACACCCCGTCGCTGGCCGGCCACGGACGCGACCTGGTGCCGGTCTACTCGCTCGTCATCGCGACCGAGCCGCTGTCCGCCTCGACGTGGGACGAGATTGGCCTGGCGCGGCGCGAGACGTTCAGCGACCACCGCCACCTGGTCATCTACGGACAGCGCACCGCCGACGACCGGCTGGTCTTCGGCGGCCGTGGCGCGCCGTACCACTTCGGCTCGCGGGTCAAGCCGGAGTTCGACCGGGACGAGAAGGTGTTCGCCCGGCTCTATGCGACCCTCACCGACCTGTTCCCGATGCTCGAGGGCACGCGGGTGACCCACGCGTGGGGCGGCGCGCTCGGCATCCCTCGAGACTGGTGCGCGTCCGTCGGCCTCGACCCGGAGACCGGCCTCGGCTGGGCCGGGGGCTACGTCGGCGACGGGGTCAGTACGACGAACCTCGCCGGCCGCACCCTGCGCGACCTGGTCCTCGGGCGGGACACCGGGCTGACCCGGCTCCCGTGGGTCGGCCACCGCTCCCCCGCCTGGGAGCGCGAGCCGCTGCGCTGGCTGGGCATCAACACCGGCCTGCGGGCGATGACCCTCGCCGACGCCGAGGAGTCCCTGACCCGGCTGCCCAGCCTGGCCGCCAAGGCCGTCTCCCCCCTGATCGGATGACCATGACCAAGCGCGCACTCGTCCGCCGGCCCGGCCCCCGCCTCGCCGAGGGCCTCCTCACCCACCTCGAGCGGGTGCCTGTCGACGTCGACCTCGCGCGCCGCCAGTGGGAGGGCTACGTCGCCGCGCTGGCCGCCGAGGGCTGGGAGACCGTCGAGGTCCCGCCCGCGGACGACTGTCCGGACGCCGTCTTCGTCGAGGACACCGTCGTGATGTACGGCGACCTGGCGGTGATCACCCGACCCGGGGCCGACGAGCGCAAGCCGGAGACGGCGGCGACGGAGGCGACGCTGCGCGACCTGGGCTACCGGATCGCCCGCATCGAGGCGCCCGGAACCCTCGACGGCGGCGACGTCCTCAAGCACGTGACTCCCGAGGGAGGGACCGTCTGGGTCGGCCTCGGCGGCCGCACGAACGCCGCCGGGCTCGACAAGCTCGCGGCGCACCTCGCGCCGCTGGGCGCCCGCACCGTCGGCGTTCCCGTCTCGCTCGTCCTGCACCTGAAGTCCGCGGTGACCGCCCTGCCCGACGGCACCGTGCTCGGGTATCCCCCGCTCGTCGACGACCCGGCCGGGTGGCCGGAGTTCCTCGCGGTGCCCGAGGAGCCGGGCGCGCACGTCGTCGTCCTGGACCCGTCGACCGTGCTCATGTCCACCAGCGCCCCGGCCACCCGAGCGCTGCTCGAGGACCGCGGCCTGCGCGTCGTGGCCGTCGACATCTCCGAGTACGAGAAGCTCGAGGGCTGCGTGACCTGCCTGTCGGTGCGCCTGCGCGACTAGCCGAGCCCGTTCGCGACCGTGTCCGCCGGCTTCGTCGTCGAGTGCAGCCAGGCGTCGAAGAACCCGGACAGGTCCGCTCCGCTGACCGACTCCGCGAGCGCCTCGAACTGCGCGGTGCTCCCGTTGCCGCCCCGCCGGTCGGTGACCCACCGGTGCATCAGGGTCGTGAAGTCGGCGTCGCCGATCCGGTTGCGCAGCGCGGCCAGCGCCATCCCGCCGCGCTCGTAGACCCGGCGGTCGAAGATCCAGCTGACGCAGTCCTCGTGGTCCGGGCACGGGTCCGCGACCTCGAGCTGCCAGAACGCGTCGTCGGCGTCGTACCAGCCGTACCCCTCGCGCAGCAGCTCGTCCGTGGTCGGCCCGCCGTGGGTCTCGGTGTAGAAGTTCTCGAAGTACGTCGCCCAGCCCTCGTTGAGCCAGATGTCGGCCCACCCCTCCACGGCGACCGAGTCACCGAACCACTGGTGCGCGAGCTCGTGCACCACGGTCTTCACCGCTCCCGCGCCGGTGCCCATGAACGGGTACGTCGGGCGGGTCTGGTTCTCGAGCGCGAAGCCGACCGGCAGCGCCGTGGTCAGCCCGCCGGTCGTGTCGAACGGGTACGGCCCGATCACGCGCTCGAGCCAGTGCAGGAGCTGCGGGGTCTGCTTCATCAGCCGCATGGCCTCCTGCTGGGAGGAGGTCGGCAGCCCCTTCGACACCGCGACGTACCAGGGCCGGCCGTCGGTCCGGCCCCGGGCGATCTCGTACCGCCCGGCCGCGAAGAACGCGAGGTACGGCACCATCGGCTCGGTCGCCTCCCAGGTCGTCGTCGCGAGGTCGCGCCGGACCTCGCGGTCGACGAGGTGGCCGTTCCCGATCACCCGCTTGCTCCGCGGCACGGTGATCGACATCCGCACCAAAGCCTTGTCGAGCGGGTGGTCGTTGGCGGGGAACCACCAGGGCGCCATGTGCGGCTGGTTCATCGCGACGACCTCGTCGTCGTTCGCGAGCCAGTTGCTCTCGCCGGCGTACGAGTACCTGCCGGGCAGCCCGGAGTAGCGCACCACCACCCGCGCGCTGTCGCCCTCGTCGAGCGGGGCGTCGATCGAGAGCTCGTGGTGGCCGTGGTCGAAGGCCACCCGCCTCCCGTCGACCTCGACGCGCGAGACCGGTAGCAGGAAGTCGAGGTCGAAGCCCGACACCGACTCGGTCGCGGTCAGCCGGATCGCGGTCCACCCGGACAGCCGGCCGGTGCCGAACCGGTACCGGTCGTGGATGTCGTACGACGCCACGTCGATGCCGCCGTTGCCGTCCAGCGGGAAGTAGGGGTCGCCGATGCCGGGAGCGCCGTGCGGGTCCGCGGGGCCGGAGTACGCGGCGGGAGCGGCCGCCAGCGACGAGGCGGCCAGTCCGGAGGCGAGAACGAGGGCCAGCGCGCGGCGTCGGGTCACGCGGGCATGTTATTCGGTTGCGAGCCACCCCCGGCACGCCCGAGTGTTTCTCCAGCGCCCGGACCGGCCGGGTGCTCCACGAGAGGAGGCGTGACATGTCCACGACTGTCCCCGGCCTGTCCGCAGACCGCCTCTTCTCACCTTCCTGGAGCACCCACACCGATGTCCCACGACTTCACGCACGATCCCGGGCGCGTTCCCGGGCCCGATCTCTCTGAGATCGACGCCTCGTTCGTCTTCGACTTCCAGCAGTACGACGAGGTCGGCGACGGCCAGCGCTGGTCCACCTGGCTCGGTGTCGAGCCGCTGTGCCGTGGCCCGGAGCCCCGCCCCGACTGGGTGGTGACCTCCCAGGCCGCGATCGACACCGAGCTCGGCATCCTCAAGACCGGCAAGGAGGCCGACGCGTACCTGCTCGAGCGCGCCGTCCCCGACAGTGACGCGACCGGCGAGTCCGTCGTGATGGTGGCCAAGCGCTACCGCGGCGCGGACCACCGCGACTTCCACCGGTCGGCCGCGTACACGGCCGGCCGCAAGGTCCGCAACACCCGCGACAACCGGGCCATGGCCAAGAAGACCGCGCACGGGAAGGCCGTCGCCGCCGGCCAGTGGGCCTGGGCCGAGTGGAACGCGCTGGTGCGCTGCCACGGCCTCGGGCTGCCGGTCCCCTACCCGGTCCAGATCGACGGCACCGAGCTGCTGATGGAGTGGATCACGCACGACGGCGAGACCGCGCCGCGGCTCGCCCAGACCCGGCCCGACCGGGACCTGCTGGCGTCGTACTTCGACCAGCTCCGGGAGTTCCTCGCCGAGCTGGCGCGGCACGGCCTGGTGCACGGCGACCTGTCGCCGTACAACGTGCTGGCCGCCGGCGACCGCCTGGTCGTCATCGACCTGCCGCAGATGGTCGACCTGGTCGGCAACCCGGAGGGCATGGACTTCCTGCTGCGCGACTGCACGAACGTCTGCACCTGGTTCCTGGCGCGGGGACTCGAGGCCGACGAGCACGCGTTGTTCAGCGAGCTCCTCGCCCACGCGTTCTAGAGTCCGGGGCGTGAAGCGCTCCCGCGGCCGTGTCGTCCACGTCGAGTCCCTGGCGGCCTTCGACGACCGGCTGGCCGCGGGGGCCACCTCGCTGCGCGGGTGGCGGATCCGCTCGGTCGACCTCCGTGCCCGCCACGACGCGCTGGCGCGCGTGGACGTCGGGGGCGCCACGTTCCTCGCCTGCACGTTCGCCCCGGGCGACGACGACCTGGTCGCGGAGCGCGGCGCGCTGGTCCTCGCCGTGCCCGACGACGTGCCGGTCGAGCCGCGGTCGGAGCTCTACACCCCGGCCGAGCTGTACGACACCCCGCGGTACGCCGACTCGCTCGACGGCCGCGCGTACGCCTGGTCCCAGCGCCCGCCCGACCCGCAGGACGCGCTCGCCCGCGCGCTGCACGACCACACCGTCGACCGGGCGCTCGAGTCGTGGGTGGCCGGGAAGCGGATGGTCGGCGTGATGGGCGGCCACCGGCTCGAGCGCACCCACCCCGGGTACGCCGACGCGGCCCGGCTCGGCGCGGCGCTCGGCCGCGACCTGGTCGTGGCGACCGGGGGTGGGCCGGGCGCCATGGAGGCGGCGAACCTGGGACCGCACTTCAGCGATCGCCCCGACGACCTCGACGCCGCACTCGCGATCCTGGCCGAGGTCCCGTCGTACCGCCCCTCGGTCGACGACTGGGTGGGCGGGGCCTTCGCCGTGCTGGACCGGTTCCCCGGCACCGTCCAGACCCTCGGCATCCCGACCTGGCACTACGGCCACGAGCCGCCCAACGCGTTCGCGACGGCCATCGCGAAGTACTTCCGCAACTCCACCCGGGAGGCGATCCTGCTCCAGATCTGCGAGGCCGGGATCGTGTTCCTGCCGGGCGCCGGCGGCACGGTCCAGGAGGTGTTCCAGGACGCCTGCGAGAACTACTACGCGGACGAGAGCGGGGTCGCGCCGATGGTCCTGGTCGGTGCGCGCTACTGGACCGAGGAGCTGCCCGCGTGGCCGCTGCTGCAGAGGCTCTCCCGAGGCCAGCCGATGGAGGGCCACGTGCACCTCGTCGACTCGCCCGCGGAGGCCGCGAACCTGCTGGTTTCGGGGACGTGAACGCGCCGGTAACCATAGATTGACGCGGTGCAGATCTCCCGTCGCGACCTCCTCCGTTCGTCCGCCGCCGTCGCCGGCGGAGTCACCCTCGGCGGGCTCGGTCTCGCCGATGCCGCGGTCGCCGGAACGGTGCCGCTCGCGCCGACGACCCGCAAGCGCGTCTACCTCAAGGGAGAGCCGGACGCCACCGGGTGGCGGCCCGTCGTCGAGGGTCCGGGCGAGCCGTACGTCGTCCGGAGCCTGGGCGCCAAGCCCCAGGCCGGTCGCGGCAAGCGCCGCAAGCCGCTGCTCGCCTTCGCCCAGCTGAGCGACGTCCACATCGTCGACTCCCAGTCGCCGGGCCGCGTGGACTACCTCGACCGGAACGACGACGACATGGACGGCGACGGGCAGAACGACGGGCACGGCATCTACAAGTCCGCCTGGCGGCCGCAGGAGATCCTCGGCGCGCACGTCGCCGACGCCATGGTCCGCCAGATCAACCAGATCCGGCGCGGCCCGGTCACCGGGAAGCCGCTCGCGTTCGCGATCCAGACCGGCGACAACTCCGACAACAGCCAGTACAACGAGGTCCGCTGGAACATCGAGGTCCTCGACGGCGCCGAGGTGCGGGCGGACTCCGGCGACCTGACGAGGTTCGAGGGCGCCATGGACGGCACCCCCGAGTACTACGACGTCCGCTACTGGCACCCCGAGGGCACCCCGGAGGGCCTGGAGGACGACCGGCCGCGCAGCATGTTCGGCTTCCCCGTGGTCCCGGGCCTGCTCGACGCGGCGCGGGCGCCGTTCCAGGCCGAGGGCCTCGCGATGCCCTGGTACACCGCGTTCGGCAACCACGACGCGCTCCGGCAGGGCAACTTCGTCTGGGACCAGGCGTTCGAGGACCGTGCCACCGGCGACACGAAGCAGATCACTCCCAACGTCTACCGCACCGTGACGCCGGACCCCGACCGCCGGCCGCTGTCGAAGAAGGAGTGGATCGAGGAGCACTTCACGACCAACAGCGCGACCGCTCCCGGCCCGGTGGGCCACGGGTTCAAGCAGCACAACCGTGAGACCGGCCTCGGCTACTACTACTTCGACGCCGGCCTCGTGCGGTTCATCGTCCTCGACACCGTGAACCCGAACGGCAACCAGAACGGGTCGATCGACCCGACCCAGTTCAGCTGGCTGCAGTCGGTGCTCAAGAAGAGCAGCAAGAAGCTGGTCGTCGTCGCCAGCCACCACACGCTCAGCACGATGACCAACGGCTACACCGGCAGCGCCCAGCCCGGCCCGCGGGTGCTCGGCGAGTACATCCTGGGTGAGCTGGTCGAGCACGACAACGTGATCGCCTGGGTCAACGGCCACACCCACACGAACCACATCTGGCCGCAGCAGGTGAAGGGCAAGCCCGGCCGGTTCTGGGAGATCAACACCGCCTCCCACATCGACTGGCCGCAGCAGGCGCGCCTGATCGAGGTCGCCGACAACAGGGACGGCACGATCTCGATCTTCACGACGCTGCTCGACCACGCCGGGCCAGCCGAGTGGTCCGGAGCGATCGACGACCCGGTGCAGCTGGCGGCGCTGAGCCGCGAGCTGGCCGCCAACGACTGGCAGGAGCAGGGCTCCGACCGCCGCGGGACCACGGGCTCGCGGAACACCGAGCTGGTCCTGCGGGCGCCGAAGTTCCTGCGCTGACCTGCGGCTACCCCTCGCGCCGGATCTCGGCGACCACCTCGGGGGTCCCCAGGCGCTCCCGGAGGGGCGGGTGCACGATGCACCGCGCGACGAGCTCCGCGACGACCTCCGGGCGCTCGGCGAGGTAGCGGCTGTCGACGGCGACCACCCCCGCCGGCCCGGTCGGCTCCCGGCGCCACAGCCAGCGGGTCCGGACCACCTGGTCCGGCGGCGGGCCGTTCAGCACCAGCGCGAGCGGCTCTCCGGGCACCACACCGGCGACCCGGTCCCACGGCAGTGACCAGCTCACCGCCTCCTTGCGCTGCTCGACGCCCTCGGGGGTGAGGTACAGGCCGCCCGGGGCGACCCGGCCGCGGACGACGGCGACCAGGGGCGACGCGAAGACCACCGCCAGCAGCAGCAGGCCGACGCGGGCCGCGACGTGCTCCACCAGCAGGCTGCCGGCCAGCGCCCAGACGGCGAGCAGCACGGGCACGACCACCGACATCACGAACGGCACCCGGGAGCGCGGGAAGGCCGTCGCCGGCCGGCCGGACGGCGCGGTCGCCGTGGTGAGGCCGGGCCGGTGTCCGGCGTACCACCAGTCGAAGCCGACCAGCACGAAGCCGCTCGCGGCGAGCACGAGGAGCAGCAGCCCGGAGAGCAGCCCGAGCGTGCGGTCGCCGGCGGTGACGACCAGGGCCACCCCGAGCAGGGCGAGAAGCAGGTAGCCGAGGCCGTACAGGGCGTTGCGGCCGGTGCGTCTGTTCGTCACTAGTCGAACAGCCCTCCGATGCCGTCCACCACGGCGCCGGCGCCGTCCGCGATCGCGCCCGCGGTGTCCTCGAGCGCATCGAGCCCGGAGTCCACCGCCGCGCCGACGTCGGGCCCGTTCTCGAACAGCGAGTCGATGGCGCCGGACGTGAAGATGCCGACGCCCGCACCCACGACGGCTCCCGCGGCGGTGCCGAAGCCCGGGATCGGGACGAAGCTGCCCACCACCGCGCCGGTCGCGGCACCGGCGCCCACCGAGGCGAGGAACCCGCCGGCGCCCGACGCGGTCGCCTGGACCGGGTCCTCGCCGCTCGCGATGTCCAGGCCGATGCCGGCGATCGCCAGCGCCCCGCCCACCTTGAGCGGGATGCCCTTGCTGGCGCGCTCGAGGTCGTCGGCCGCGCCGGCGACGTCGTCGGCGTTCCGGGCGACGTCGTCCCAGTAGTTCAGGTCGGCGTTCGAGAACGAGCCCGGGGTCGCCTTGATGTGCTCGACGTAGCGCGACGCCAGGTCGCCGAAGTACTTCGACGTGCCGCGCAAGGCCGAGGCGTTGTACTCCATGACCGCGCCCGCGAAGCCGCCGGCGATGTCGGACGCGTTGAGGACCCAGTCCGGCCCCTCGAGGCCGCGGTACTCGTCCTGCAGCCCCTGCGTCGCGGTGGCGAGGTCGGACCGCACGTCGGCGGCATCCTCCGCGGCCTTGTTGTAGGCACGGACCTTGTCCTGGTGGGCGTTCCACGCGTCGACGGCCGCGTCGTACGCGTGGGCGGCGTCGGGCGAGATCGGGCCGCTCGGCGGTGGGCCCGGGTTCGCCGGACCGGCGCCCGGGTCCTCGATGAGGTACGCCGAGACCGTCAGGCCGGCTCCCTGCGCCGTACCCCGGATGTCGGCCATCCGGTTCTGGAGGCTGCTCAGCCGCGCCGCGAACGCGTCCAGCGCACCCGCCACCCCGGAGGCCGCCGAGGCCAGGGCGTCGGCGCGCCCGACCGCGGTCCCCATCGTGCTCGCGAAGGTGCTGCCGGTCTCGCCCTGCCAGTCGGAGCCCGCGGTCGACCGCGCGGCCGCGAGGGCGTCGGCGCTCGAGGTGACCGCCTTGCCGAGGGTGCTCCGCAGCCAGTCGGACGCGCCCTCGACCGAGCCCGGTGAGCCCTTGATCTCGGTGTCGATCGGCATCACGGTTCGCCCGTCAGGAAGCCCTGCTGCACGCCGAGGTCGACGTTCAGGAACGAGGCCGCGGACGTCCGGACCTTGCCGCTGGCCGCCGCCAGCCCCTCGCTGAGGCCGGCCGCACTCTCGCTCACGCGGGCGATCAGATCCGTGACCAGCGCGGTGGCGTCGCCGGCGTCCACGCCCGACGGAGCCGAGCCGGCGCTGTCGTCGAGGCCGGCGCGGGCGTGGTCGAGGCCGGTCGCGATCGCCTCCGCGGTGGCCCAGGTCAGGTCGATGGTCACGACGCCTCCGCGGGTGCCGGGCGCCGGTCCAGGAAGATCAGGTCGTACGGCGCCGCGTCGTGCGCGCGCTGCAGGTCCGGCACCGTCAGCAGCGCCCAGGGCGAGTCGGCGCGGTAGAACTCGACGAGCCGGTCGAGCGCGGAGTAGACGAACAGCGCCACCCGGCCGTCGTCGGTGTGGTGCATCGCCAAGCGGGCCGCACCGTCGGCCACCGGCTCCACGGTGGGCACGTAGACCACCGGAGGGAAGGGGTGCTCAGCGGTCATGTCGCCCAGCGTTCCCGCTCCGCCCGGCGGGGAAACGGCCCGCTACTCGGCGGCAGCCAGCTGGCCGCAGGCGCCGTCGATCTCGCGGCCGCGGGTGTCGCGGACCGTGGTGGGGATGCCCTTGGCCTCGAGGCGGCGCACGAACTCGCGCTCGTCGGCGGGGTCCGAGGCGGTCCACTTCGAGCCCGGCGTCGGGTTCAGCGGGATCAGGTTCACGTGCACCCAGCCCCAGTCGCCGCGCTCCAGCAGGACGTCGGCCAGCAGGTCGGCGCGCCACGCCTGGTCGTTGATGCCGCGCATCATGGCGTACTCGATCGAGACCCGGCGCTTGGTGACCTGCGCGTAGTTCCAGGCGGCGTCGACGGTCTCCGCGACCGAGAAGCGGGTGTTGATCGGGACCAGCTCGTTGCGCAGCTCGTCGTCGGGGGCGTGCAGGCTCAGCGCCAGCGTGACCGGGATGCCCTCGTCGGCGAGCTGGCGCATCCGCGGCACCAGGCCCACGGTGGAGACGGTGATGCCGCGGGCGCTCATGCCCAGGCCCTCGGGACTGGGGTCGGTGAGCCGGCGGACGGCGCCGAGGACCGCCTTGTAGTTCGCGAGCGGCTCCCCCATGCCCATGAACACGACGTTCGAGACCCGGCCGGGCCCGCCCGGCACCTCGCCGCGCGCGAGCGCCCGGGCGCCGGCGACGACCTGCTCGACGATCTCGGCGGTCGACATGTTGCGCTGGAGTCCGCCCTGGCCGGTCGCGCAGAACGGACAGGCCATGCCGCAGCCGGCCTGGCTGGAGACGCACATGGTCGCGCGGTCGGGGTAGCGCATCAGCACCGACTCGACCAGCGCGCCGTCGAACAGCTTCCAGAGCGTCTTGCGCGTGGTCCCGCGGTCGGCCTCGAGCGTGCGCAGCGGCGTCATCAGGCTCGGCAGCAGCCCGGCGACGAGCTCGTCGCGGTGCGCGGCCGGCAGGTCGGTCATCTCGGCGGGATCGTCGACGAGGCGGCCGAAGTAGTGCGTGGAGAGCTGCTTGGCCCGGAAGCCCGGGAGGCCGAGCTCCTTGGCCTGCTCCACCCGCTCGTCGAGGGTGAGGTCGGCGAGGTGGCGCGGCGGCTTCCCGCGGCCGCGGGGCTCGTCGAACACGAGGGGAAGGGAGGTGCGCTGTTCGTCGGACATCGCCCCCAGTGTCCCATCGGGACCGGCGCGGGCCCTAACCGTCGCGGTTGACCAGGTACCAGAGGACGACGGACGCGACGCCGGCGACGACCAGGGCGGTCGTGACCATGCCGATCAGCATGTACTTGCCGAACCGGCGGGTCCGCGGCGCGATGACCAGCCCGGCCGGGATCGCCAGCGTCACCAGCACGAACGGGAACAGGTCCTCGGCGGCCTGGTCCTCCAGGACCAGGCCGAGCAGGGCGGCGAACAGGCCCGGCACCACGATGACGAACGCCAGGCCGGTGAAGAAGCCGGTCAGCGCGGTGAACGTCGGGTGGTCGCGGTGCCACCAGTCCGGCGTGCGCTCGCCGTCGGACGCGCCTGCCTGCTCGGCGTTCTCCTGCTCGGTCGACATCTCCTCGATGTTAGGCGCCCCGCCCCGATGTCGGGCGGCGGCGTGCCGTCACGCGACGGGGATCACGTCCGGGAACGCCATCGTGCGCCAGCGCTCCAGGTCGGGCGGCGTCCCGGTGAGCTCCGCGGCCAGCACCGTCCACGCCGTCCCGTGCCCGACCAGCACGAGGTCCTCCCCCGGGTGCTCGTCGAGCAGGCTGCGCGCCACGGCGACCACGCGGGCCCGGGTCGCGGCGAGCGGCTCCCACCCGTCGTACGCCGGGAGGTCCGGCTCGGCGAACGCCCGGCGGACCGTCTCGTCGAAGTCGTCGATCCACTCGCCGGTGTCCCGCACCTGCTCACGCAGGCCGTCGACGATCGCCACGTCGGCGTCGGTGAGCAGCTGGGCGGTGGCGATCGCCTTCGCCTCCGGCGAGGTGAACCAGCGAGCGCGCGCGGGGAGCCGGCCCGACTCCCGCAGCGCCCAGACGTCGTCGAACCCGGCCGGGTCCAGCTCCCAGGCGCTCGGCAGCAGCCCGGGCTCGATCCGCGGGCGGCCGTGGCGCACGAGGTACAGCATCAGTACACGAGGTAGTGCAGGAGCAGCCAGATCGGCGCGACCGTGGCCAGCAGCGAGTCGAGGCGGTCCATCAGGCCGCCGTGGCCGGGGATCACCTGGCTCATGTCCTTGATCCCGAGGTCCCGCTTGATCACGGACTCGCACAGGTCGCCGAGCGTCGCCATCACGACCGTGATCAGGCCGAGCAGCAGGCCGACCCACCAGTCACCGTCGAGCAGGTGCACGACCAGCGCCCACCCGGCGGCGAGACAGAAGACGAACGAGCCGGCGAAGCCCTCCCACGACTTCTTCGGCGAGATCACCGGCGCCATCGGGTGCTTGCCGAACAGCACGCCGGCGACATACCCGCCGATGTCGGAGGCGATCGTGACCAGGATGAACGTGATGATGCCCTGCACGCCCGGGTCGTCGAGGCCGTGGCCGTTGATCCCGGTGCCGCCCTCGGAGAGCAGCAGCGCCACGAACGAGCCGAGGAACGGGACGTAGACGAGGCTGAAGACCGACGCGGTGGCGTCCTGGACGTAGCCCTCGACGCCACGACGCAGCAGCCAGAGCATCGTCACGAGGGCCGTGACCGCGGTGGCGGTGACCAGCGCCGGCGCACCCCAGAAGTAGGCGACGGCGACCATCACCACGCCGCCGATCATCAGCGGCTGCTCGGGCAGGTCGATGCCCTTGGCGGCGAACCCCCGGCCGAGCTCCCAGATCGCCACGACCACGGCGGCCGCGACGATGACCATGAAGGCCGTCTTCCAGAACAGCAGCGACAGCGCGATCGCCACGAGCAGCACGACCGCGCTCGTGACGGCAGCACGCAGGTCACGGCCGGCCCGGCCGTGGTCCTTGACCTCAGTCATGGGAGACCCGGTCTGCTCAGACCTCGAGCAGCTCGGACTCCTTGTTCTTCAGCATCTCGTCGATGGCGTCGGTGTGCTTTTTGGTCATGCCGTCCAGGCGCTTCTCGGCGCCGGTGACGTCGTCCTTGCCGACCTCGCCGTCCTTCTCGAGCTTCTCGAGGTGCTGCTTCGCCGTACGACGCAGGTTGCGGACGGCGACCCGGCCGTCCTCGGCCTTGGCCCGGGCGACCTTGATGTACTCCTTGCGGCGCTCCTCGGTCAGCTCCGGGAACACGCAGCGGATCACCTTGCCGTCGTCGGCCGGGTTCACCCCGAGGTCCGAGTCGCGGATCGCCTTCTCGATGTTCTTCATCGCGCCCTGGTCGTAGGGCGAGATCAGGATGACGCGCGCCTCGGGGGCGGTGAACGACGCCAGCTGCTGGATCGGCGTCGGCGAGCCGTAGTAGTCGACCACGATCTTGTTGAACATGCTCGGGTGCGCCCGGCCGGCCCGGATCGCCGCGAACTCCTCGCGCGTCGACTCGACCGACTTGTCCATCTTGCTGTCGGCCTCGTTGAGGATGTCGTTGATCACGGCGTCTCCTGTGCTCGTTGCTTCACGTGCTGCGGGGGCTGGGTCAGCCGGCGCTGACCAGCGTGCCAATCTTCTCACCCTGGACGACCCGCAGGATGTTGCCCTCGGGCTCCATGCCGAACACCACCATCGGCAGCTTGTTCTCGCCGCAGAGCGCGAACGCCGTCTGGTCCATGATCCGCAGGCCCCGGTTCATCGCCTCGGCGTACGTCAGCTCGTCGAACTTCGTCGCGGTCGGGTCGAGGTGCGGGTCGGCGGTGTACACGCCGTCCACGCCGCTCTTGGCGACCAGCACCACGTCGCACTTGCTCTCCAGCGCGCGCTGCACGGCGACGGTGTCGGTGGAGAAGAACGGCATGCCCATGCCGGCGCCGAAGATCACGACGCGGCCCTTCTCCATGTGCCGGATCGCGCGCCGCGGGATGTACGGCTCGGCCACCTGGCCCATGGTGATCGCGGTCTGGACCCGGGTCTCGACGCCCATCTTCTCGAGGAAGTCCTGGAGCGCCAGGCAGTTCATGACGATGCCCAGCATGCCCATGTAGTCGGCGCGCACGCGGTCCATGCCGCGCTGCTGGAGCTCCGCGCCGCGGAAGAAGTTGCCGCCGCCCGTGACCACGGCGATCTGCACCCCCGCCCGGGCGACCGCGGCGATCTCGCGGGCGACCGTCTGGACGACGTCGGGGTCGACCCCGACCTTGCCGCCGCCGAACACCTCGCCGGACAGCTTGAGCAGGACGCGCTTGTAACCGGTCACGGGCGGCTCCTCCGAGATGCGGGGCGGGCGTGGAGATGCGAGAAGGCCGGTCCGATGATCAGGTGAGCTGTCATCGAACCGGCCTCCTCGTGTCGTCTGGCTAGAACCTATCCGGTCAGGCGCCGACCTCGAAACGGGCGAACCGCTTCACGGTGGTGCCGGAGGCGTCCAGGACCTGCTTGACCGACTTCTTGGCCTCGAAGACCGACTCCTGGTCGAGGAGCACGATCTCCTTGAAGAAGGCGTTGATGCGACCCTCGACGATCTTCGCGACGGCAGCCTCGGGCTTGCCCTCCTCGAGCGTCTTCTTGGTCAGCACGTCCTTCTCGGCCGCGACGACGTCCGCGGGGACCTCGTCGCTGGTGAGGTACTGCGCCTTGAGCGCGGCGGCCTGCTGGGCGGCCTGCTTGGCGGCCGCCTCGTCGCCGTCGTACTCGACGAGGACGCCGAGCGTCGGCGGCAGGTCGGTCGCCTTCTTGTGCAGGTAGACCGTGGTGTTGCCGTCGAAGTACGCGACCTCGCCCAGCTCGATCTTCTCGCCGATGGTGCGGGCCAGCTCCTCGACGGTCTCGCCGACCGTCTTGTCGCCGAGCGAGACGGCCTTGAGCGCCTCGGCGTCGCCGACCTTGTGGGCGTCGGCGGCGTCGGCGATCTGCTGCGCGGCGGCGATGAAGGCGTCGTTCTTGGCGACGAAGTCCGTCTCGGCCTTGAGGCTGATCAGGGCGTTGCCGGAGGCGGCGACCAGGCCGGCCGACGCCTCGCGCTCGGCGGCGCGGGCGGCGGCCTTGGCCGCACCCTTGACGCGGAGCAGCTCGACGGCCTTGTCGAAGTCGCCGTCGGTCTCGTCGAGCGCCTTCTTGCAGTCCATCATCCCGGCCTGCGTCAGCTCACGGAGCTTCTTGACGTCGGCAGCGGTGTAAGCCATGTGTGTTCCTCTTCGGGTACGTCGGGATTCGGGGCGGTGGTCAGGCCTGCTCGGCGGCCTCGGGGGCCGCCTCGGCGGGGGCCTCGGTCGCCTCGGCGGGGGCCTCGGTCGGCTCCGCAGCAGCCTCGGTGGCCTCCGCGGCCTCGGTGGCCTCCGCGGCCTCGGTGGCGGCACCGGTCGACTCGGCGGCCGGGGTCTCCTCGGCAGCGGCGTCGCCGCCGGTGGCCTCGACCGCGGCCTGCTCGGCCTCGCCGCCCAGCAGCTCGCGCTCCCACTCGGCCAGCGGCTCCTCGGCGCCCACGGCCTCGGTGCCCTCGCCGCCGGAGCGGGCGATCAGGCCCTCGGCGACGGCGTCGGCGACCACGCGGGTCAGCAGGCCGACGGCGCGGATCGCGTCGTCGTTGCCCGGGATCGGGAAGTCGACGAGGTCCGGGTCGCAGTTGGAGTCGAGGATGCCGACGATCGGGATGCGCAGCTTGCGCGCCTCCTCGACGGCCAGGTGCTCCTTGTTGGTGTCGACGATCCAGACCGCGGCCGGGGTCCGGGTCATCTCCCGGATACCGCCGAGCGACTTGTTCAGCTTGTCGCGCTCGCGGCGCATCTGCAGCAGCTCCTTCTTGGTGCGGCTGCTGCCGGCGACGTCGTCGAAGTCGATCTCGTCGAGCTCCTTGAGGCGGTTGATCCGCTGGTGCACCGTCTGGAAGTTGGTGAGCATGCCGCCGAGCCAGCGCTGGTTGACGTAGGGCATGCCGACGCGGGTCGCCTGCTCGGCGATCGCCTCCTGGGCCTGCTTCTTGGTGCCGACGAACATGATCGTGCCGCCCTTGGCGACCGTGTCCTTGATGAAGGCGTACGAGCGGTCGATGTAGGCCAGCGACTGCTGCAGGTCGATGATGTAGATGCCGTTGCGCTCGGTCATGATGAAGCGCTTCATCTTCGGGTTCCAGCGCCGGGTCTGGTGTCCGAAGTGCACGCCGCTCTCGAGAAGCTGGCGCATGGTCACGACTGCCATGGGGATCTCCTGTTTCGCGGAGCACACGCCCGTTCGTGCCGGCCTTGACGCAGGTCCGACCGGGGTGTGTTCCAGTTGGTTTTCAGTTGCTGCCTCGGACGGGTGCCCGCGGCCCTGACGCTCGCGCGCGACCCGACCGGCTGGCTTCAGCCGGACTGAGGGTGGCGCCCACGGGTGGCCGGGTCCTCGGAGCTCCAGGGCCCGTCGCGGTCTGCGAGCGTGCGTAGTCAATCCGCAAGGATTGCGTTGACCAGCGTAGTCGACCCCTGGGTGCCACGGCGAATCTCCGAGGCCGCTCGCACGAGGCTCGCCCGGGACGAGCGAGAGCCGAGGAGGTTGAGGAGGCTCGGCGCCGGCGCGGCAGCGACGGCGCGAGCCGTCTCGAAACCACAGGACGGCCTCCCGTCGGTCCTGTCCACAGGCTCCGCGCACCCCGCTCGCCACCGTCTCCGGCGCCGCGCATCGTCGGCCCCATGGCCACCCGTCTCGCCCTCCTCCTGACGCTGCTCGCCGCCCTGCTCGCGCCGCCCCCGGCGCGCGCGTCGTCACCCGACCCGGTCGGCGTGTGGCCGCTGGTGCCCGAGCCCGAGGTGGTGCGCGGCTTCGACCCGCCGGACGACCCCTGGGGCGCGGGCCACCGCGGCGTGGACCTGCTCGGCTCCCCCGGTCAGCCGGTGCGCTCGGCGCTCCCGGGCACCGTGACCTGGTCGGGCGTGCTCGCCGGGCGCGGCGTCGTCGTGGTCGACCACGGCGCGACCCGCACGACGTACGAGCCGGTGGACGCCACCGTCGCGGTGGGTGACCGGGTCGCGGCGGGCGACCGGATCGGCCGGCTCTCCCCCGTCGGCTCCCACTGCCTGCCTCGCTCCTGCCTGCACTGGGGCTGGATCGACGGCGAGACCTACCTCGATCCCCTGCGCCTGGTCGGGCTCGGACCGGTGCGGCTGCTGCCACTGTGGCGGGATGAGCCGGTGCCGGTCCCGTACGCGCGCTGGACCCCGCTGATCGACCTGGTCGGTCGACCTGGTCAGGCGCGCGGGTGCGCCTGCTGGTAGGCCCGGCGCAGCCGATCCGTGGTGACGTGCGTGTAGAGCTGGGTGGTGGCCAGGGACGCGTGCCCGAGCAGCTCCTGGACCGAGCGCAGGTCGGCCCCGCCCTCGAGCAGGTGGGTGGCGGCGGTGTGCCGCAGGCCGTGGGGGCCGATGTCGGGCGCGCCCGGCACGTCCGCGATCCGCCGGTGCACCATCGTGCGCACCGCGCGCTGGTCGATCCGCTTGCCGCGGGCGCCGAGGAACACCGCGGGCCCGCTGCCGGGGACCGCGAGCTGCGGGCGGCCGTGCTTGAGCCAGAAGTCCAGGGCGCGTGCGGCCGGGCGGCCGAACGGGACGGTGCGCTCCTTGCGGCCCTTGCCGAACACCCGGATCACGTTGCGCTCGCGGTCGATGTCGTCGACGTCGAGGCCGACCAGCTCGCCGACCCGGACCCCGGTCGCGTAGAGCAGCTCGAGCATCGCCACGTCGCGCAGGCCCACCGGGCTGCCGTCGTCGGCCAGCTCGGCGGCCGCCCGGATCAGGTCGCTGGCCTCGTCGGCGCGCAGCACCGGAGGCAGCGACGCGTGCTTCTTCGGCGAGCCCAGGCTGGCGCCGGCGTCGGTCGCGGCCCGACCGGTGCGCGCCAGCCAGGCCGTGAAGACCCGCGCCGCGGTGGCCCGCCGCGCGATGGTGGTCCGGGACCTGCCGAGGGTCTGCTGCTTGGCCAGCCAGCTGCGCAGGGTGCGCAGGTCCAGGGTGGCGGCGTCGGTGTGGCCGAGGCGGGCCGCGTGCTCGAGCAGCCCGCCGACGTCCCCGAGGTACGCGCGGACGGTGTGCGCGGTCAGGTCGCGCTCGGCGGCGAGGTGCCGCTCGTACTCGCCGAGCACCCGGGCCATCGGCTCCGGCAGCCCCGGCAGCTCGGTCGACTCCTGCTCCCCGCTCACCCCCTCACTCTAGGAACGGTGCGGCCCCGGGCTCGTGAGCCGGCGCGGCGAGCCGCCAGCCCGGACCGTTCGGCTCGACCAACCCGGCCCCGGCCAGCCGGGTCAGCGCGGCGCGCACCTCCTGGAGCCCGAGCCCGGCGGTGCGGGCGATCGAGACCGCGGGAGCTCCGGTGGCGAGGGGGACCGCGTCGAGCACCTGCTGGTGCCGGTGGTCGAGCCGGTCCCGCGGCCGCTCGGGCCCGCGCGGCGGCTCGGTGAGGTGCTCCCCCGCGGCCGCCACGACCTCGAGCACGTCCTCGGGTCCGGTGACCAGGGAGGCGGCGCCACTCCTGACCAGCTGGTGCACGCCCTCGGACGCGGCGCTGGTGCGCGGCCCCGGGACGCCCATCAGGTGCCGGTTCAACCGGCCCGCCCAGTTCGCGGTGTTCAGCGCCCCACTCCGGACCGCGGCCTCGACGACCACGGTCCCGACGGTGAGCGCCGCGATGATCCGGTTGCGGGAGAGGAAGCGGAACCGCATCGGCGCACCGCCCGGCACGGTCTCGGAGATCACCGCCCCCTCGGCCGCGATGTGCTCGACGAGCCGGCGGTGGGCCTCGGGGTAGACGCGGTCCGCGCCGCAGGCCAGGACCGCGACCGTCGCCCCGTCACCGACCAGGGTGCCGCGGTGCGCGGCCTGGTCGATGCCGAACGCCGCGCCCGACACCACCACCCGGCCCGCGCGGGCGACCCCCTCCGCGATGTCGGCGGCCGCGTCGGCGCCGTACGTCGTCGCGGAGCGCGACCCGACCACGGCGACCGACCCCTCGAGCGCGTCGAGGCGGAGCGGGCCGCGCACCCACAGGCCGAGCGGCGTCCCGCCGCGCTCCTGGAGCGTGCCCGCCCGGGACAGGTCGTCCAGCTGGCGCGGCCACTCGTCGTCGGCCGGGGTGACGAACCGGAGCCCGGCGCGGGCCCCCTCGGAGAGCAGTCGGACGGGGTCGGCCTCGGCGAGCCGAGCCCCGAAGTCCGGCTCCTCGAGGAGCTGGGCGTACATGTGTTCGGCGCCCAGGTCGGAGGTCAGGGTGAGCAGCTGGTGTCGGCCCGGCTCGACGGTGGCGGCCAGGGCGACCCGCGCCAGCCGGTCGGAGTCGCTCATCCGGCACGCTCCAGCATCGAGAGGAGCAGCGGCTCCCCGGTGCGCAGCCGGAGCGCCGTGTCCACCTCGTCCAGCCCGGGCCGATCGAGCCCGCGCAGGTCGGCGACCGTCCAGGCCAGACGGTGCACGCGGGTGGCGCCACGGCGGGTGATCTTCCCGTCGTAGAGCTGGGTGTCGACGGCCTGCTGCCCGGCCTTGGTGAGCGGCCACCGCTCGCGGAGCACCGGCCCGGGAGCATGGCCGTTCAGGCGCCAACTCTCCTCGGCGTACCGCTCGGCCTGGCGCGCCCGGGCGGCCTCCACCCGGCCCCGGACCACGGCGGACGACTCGGGAGCCTCCAGGTCGACCTTGTCGTCGTGCTTCCGCAGCGGCGGCAGGTGGCGGACGATGTCGACCCGGTCGGCCACCGGGCCGGTGACCTTGTTGCGGTAGTCGCGGCGCTGGACCTCCCGGCACGAGCACCGGTTCTGGCGGACGTCGCCGCTGTAGTCGCCGCACGGGCACGGGTTGGCCGCGAGCACCACCATCCCCCGGGCCGGCAGGGTGACCGACTCGTCGCGCCGGGCGATGGTGACGTCGCCGTTCTCGAGCGGCTGCCGCAGCGCCTCGATGACGTCGGACCGGAACAGCGGGAACTCGTCGAGGAAGAGCACGCCGGTGTGGGACTTGCTGACCTCTCCCGGGCGGACGACTCCGAGGCCGCCGCCGATCAGGCTGGCCTTGCTGGCGTCGTGGTGCGGCGCGGAGAACGGCGGCCGCGTGGGGAACCCGGCCCCCGGGTCGAGGGTGCCGGCGAGGGACTGGATGGCGCTCAGCTCGAGCGACTCGTCACTCGTCAGGTCCGGGAGGATCCCCGGGATCCGCTCCACCAGGCTGGTCTTGCCGCACCCCTTCGGCCCGGACAGCAGCAGGTGGTGGCCGCCGGCGGCGGCGACCTCGACGGCGTAGCGGGCGTCGGCGATGCCGAGCAGGTCGGCGAGGTCGAGCTCCTCCAGTCGCTCCTGGCCGCGCCAGGCGAGCAGCCGGGCACCCGAGTCGGGGGCGACCGGCGGCGCCTCGGGGAGCTCCTCGTCGTCGCGGAGCACGGCGACCACCTGGGCCAGGGACCGGACACCGACCACGCTCATGTCCGGCACCATCGACGCCTCGCCGGCCTGCGGCTCCGGCACGAAGACGGCGCGGATCCCGCGCGCCGCCGCGGCCAGCACCATC
The DNA here is from genome assembly GCF_039526625.1 of Nocardioides aquiterrae. NCBI lineage: Bacteria > Bacillati > Actinomycetota > Actinomycetes > Propionibacteriales > Nocardioidaceae > Nocardioides > Nocardioides aquiterrae. Next base: position 249,498 of record NZ_BAAAJE010000030.1, on the reverse strand, counting down.
GGCAGCACCCCGGCCACCGACCGGAGGTTGCCGTCGAGCGTGAGCTCGCCGATGAACGCCGTGCCCGCGAGCGAGGTCGCCGGGACGCTGCCCGCCGCAGCGAGCACCGAGACCGCGACCGCGAGGTCGAAGTGGGTGCCGTGCTTGAGCAGGTCGGCGGGCGAGAGCAGGATCGTGATGCGCCGGGTGGCCGGCCAGTCCATCCGGCTGTTGATGATCGCCATCCGGCAGCGGTCGCGGGCCTCGTTGATCGTGGTGTCGGCGCGACCGACCATCGTCACGCCGACCTGGCCGGGCGACACGTCGGTCTGGACGTCGATCAGGTGGCCGACGGCGCCGTGCAGCGACACGGTGTGGGCGGTGGCGAAGGGCATCAGCCGATCCCCCGCACGTGGTCGAGCAGCGAGGCGCCACGGCGCGGCCGCAGGACGCCGACCAGGTCGATCCGGATGTCCCCGGCGGTGACCCCACGCTCCTCGAGCCAGCGCACCGCGAGCCGCCGGAGCCGGGCCACCTTGAGGTCGGTGACCGCCTCGTGCGGCGTGCCGTAGTCGGTGCTGCTGCGGGTCTTCACCTCGCACACGACCAGCACGTCGCCGTCGCGCAGCACCAGGTCGATCTCTCCGGCGTCGCAGCGCCAGTTGCGGTCCAGGAGCACCATGCCCTGCGCGACGAGGTGTCGCGCGGCGAGCTGCTCGCCGTACCTCCCGAGGGCCTGCTTGATCGCTCCGGCGGTGGTTCGCGTCATGCCGTGAGGGTGCCCGGCCGCGGGGACGGGCGGGGCGGCCGTGCGGTGCCGCTGTGGATGCCGGCGCTTCGGGGCGCGCTGTGGACGCCAGGTGGCCTCAGCCGCGCAGGGCCGGCGTGGTGCAGCTCGGGCGGTCCAGCAGCAGGACGTCGGCGCCGGAGGTGCGCAGCCCGGCCAGGTCCGACAGCGGGCCGACGACGCTGGCGTTCAGGGACGTCACCATCGGCGTCACGACAGCCGTCCGCACGGCGTCCAGGATGCCGGCGACGGCGGAAGCCGACAGGGGCTCGACGCCGGTGACGGGCGGGTCGACGGTGGCCGCGGGCAGCTGGGCCCGCTCGCCGCCGTTCGAGTACGGCGTGTCGTAGTGCTGCGACGGCACCGAGATGGTCACCGCGCCCACCGACCCGGACGGATCGAGCCTCGCCCGGATGGTGGCGGGGACCGTCACGGTCATCGCGGCCGGTGCCATGCCCAACGTCACCTTCACCTCGACCGGCACCTCGAGCTCCGCACTCAGCAGCCCGCCGGACGTGGTCACGGTCGCCGAACGCGTGGTGGCGTTGCAGCTGATCGTGTCGAGCGTGGAGGACGCCGAAGCCGTGGTGACGGTGAGCCTCACCGGATGGTGCGCCGGCGACCCGACCGTGATGGCACTGAGCTCCGGGACGAGAGCCACCAGGCCGGCGATGGGGACGCTCTGGTCCGGCGTGAGGGTGTTCGTGGTGCTGCTCGACACGCTCGCCTGGTTGCTCGAGTTCGGCGTCGACCCGGCGAACCCGCACGCGACGCGAGCCGACTGGATCAGCCCGATGCTCGCCACGAAGGACCCCGTGCCCGGGACGGCGCTCCCGAGGTCGACGTCGACGGCCCGGTTGCCGTCAGCCACCAGGATCGCGCCGACGACCAGGTCGGCGAGGTCGACCCCGGCGGTCAGCCCGGCCCCTGCTCCCGAGGCCACCGAGAAGAGGGGGGCGAGGCCGATCTGGTGGCCGCCCAGCGAGCCGACGTGCGCGCGGACGGCGTTGAGCGCCGCGACCTGCGCCGAGCTCGCGCCGTTGGTGCCGACGACCTGGGCGGCCGCGTCGAGCAGGGCGGTCAGCGTGACGGACGCGGTGCCGAGCGCCTCGGGCGAGGCGAGGCCCAGGGCCGCCGCCAGGGGTGCGGCGCCGACGGTCGCCCCCACCAGCCCCTGGTACGTCGCGGCGCTCACCGACGCGTCGACCCCGTGCGCGGCGAGGACCCGGGAGAGCAGGCTCGCGTTGGCGGCGCCGTTGGGGTCGGAGGGGCCCAGCCGGGCGCCCCACGACCCGAGCTTGTAGCAGCCCTGGGCACGGGCGACGGCGACCGCGGCGCGGCTGACTCCGCCGCTGCCCGACACGAAGTGGAACGGCACGCTCGCGCTCGTCGACACCCGCACGGCGTCGGGCACCGTGTCCCCGCTGACCGCGCTGAACACGCCGGCGTCGTCGATCGTGCCGAGCTCGGCGGTGACCTGCACGTCCTGCCCGATCGTGTCGGAGTTGCGGGCGACGGACCGGTCCTTCGCGGCCTCGAGACCGGCCTCGACCTCCGACGCGTGGCGTCCGTCGAGCTGACGAGCGAGGTCCATCGCGACGACGTCGGCGAGCGCCTGCATGTCGGCACGCGCGACCCGCTGGGTGCCGATGTCGACGGCAAGTGCGCCGACGCCGAGCAGCACCACCATGACCAGGGCCGCGAAGAGGGCGACGGCGCCCCGCTCGTCGCGCTGCCGCCGCATCAGCTCACCCGGGCGATCGTCGTGTACTCGAGGACCTCGGGCATCACCTCGCCGAGGCCCAGGATCGACGGCACGATCGGGTGGTCCCGGTAGAAGTACTTGATCGAGACGGTGACGCACGTGGCTCCGTCGTCGCAACCCTGGAGGCCGGACACCGTGCACGTCCCGATGGTCTCGCCGTCCCGCACCAGGTTCACGCCGTCGCACGACAGGCCGTACGACAGCGCGCCGTCGATCGCCGCGATCGCCGCGTCCTTCTTCTTCGCGTCGACCAGGGTCACTGCCGCCGCTCGCGCACCCTCCCCCGCCGCCTGCGAGATGCTCTGGCGCACGCTGAGCATGAAGCCGTAGCTGATGATCCCGAACAGGATCAGCAGCAGGAACGGCACCACCAGCGCGAACTCGACCGCCGCCGCGCCCCGCTCCTCCCGGCGGGCGCGTCCGGCCACCCCTCCCCACATGCCTGGGGATTACCCCCCGCGGGGTGAGTCGACGCGCTGGTCTGGTCCAGGGAGCCGGCTCAGGCCTTCGACGGGTCGATGTCCGCGGGGCTGAGCTCCTCGACGTTCACGTCCTTGAAGGTGAGCACCTTGACGTTCTTGGCGAAGCGGGCCGGGCGGTACATGTCCCAGACCCACGCGTCGCTCATCGACACCTCGAAGAAGACGTCGCCGGCCTCGGTGCGGGCCTTCACGTCGACCTGGTTGCAGAGGTAGAAGCGGCGGTCGGTCTCCACGACGTACTTGAAGATCCCGACGACGTCGCGGTACTCCCGGTAGAGCGTCAGCTCCATCTCGGTCTCGTACTTCTCGAGGTCCTCCGCGCTCACGAAAGAGACTCTATATGCGCGACCTCGGTGCCCGGGGCGTCCGGCTCGAGACCGGCCGCGCGCCGCACGTTGACGAACCGCATCCGGTGGACCGGCGAGGGGCCGTGCGCGGTCAGCGCGGCCGTGTGGTCGTCGGTGATGTAGCCCTTGTGGGTCTTGAAGTCGTACGCCGGCCACTCCCGGTCGAGCTCGGTCATGATCCGGTCGCGGGTGACCTTCGCGATCACCGAGGCGGCGGAGATGCAGGCCGCGACCCGGTCGCCCTTCCAGACCGCGAGGCCCGGCACGCCGAGCCCGTCGACCGGGAACCCGTCGGTCAGGACGTACGCCGGCGGCAGGTCGAGCAGCGCGACCGCCCGCCGCAGCGCCTCGACGTTGGCGACGTGCATGCCCAGCCGGTCGCACTCCTCGTGCGAGACGACGACCACCGACCAGGCCACCGCACGCTTGACCACCTGCTCGTAGCAGCGCTCGCGCGCCCTCTCGGTCAGCAGCTTGGAGTCGGCCAGCCCCGGGACGATCCCCGCCTTGCCGGCGGGCAGGATCGCCGCGCCCGCGACCAGCGGCCCCGCGCAGGCGCCCCGGCCGGCCTCGTCGACGCCGGCGATCGGCTCGATCCCGTGCCGCCGCAGGGCGCGCTCGTACCCGTAGAGCCCGGCGTCCTTCCGGACCGTGGCACCGCGGGGCAGGACCGTCACGACCGCACCTCAGGAGGCGTCCGGCACGTCCGCGAAGGTGTCGGGACGGTGGAGGAACGTGAAGTGGTCGCTGGGCCAGAGCAGCACGAAGACCTTGCCGACGACGTCGTCGACGTCGACGTACGGGTTCTTGGTGCAGTCGCGGTCGGTCTTGAGGCACATGTGGACCGTGGAGTCCGCGGAGTTGTTGCGGTTGTCCCCCATCACGAAGACGTGGCCGGCCGGCACCGGCCCGACGGTCCAGTTGCAGTGCGAGGACCCGGCCGGCATCGGGCCGTAGCAGTCGGCGCCCCCGACGCGGGCGTACTCCTTCTCGTCGAGCGGCTGGCCGTTGACCAGCAGCCGGCCCTGGTCGTCGCAGCACTTGATGGTGTCGCCGGCGACGCCGATCACGCGCTTCACCAGGTGGCCGCCGGACGGGTAGAGCCCGACCTTGGAGAGTGCCTTGCCCACGGCGCTGGTGGGGCCGGCGGACTCCTCGGCGTTCAGCCAGCCGCCCGGGTCCTCGAAGACCACGACGTCGCCGCGCTGCGGCGTGCCGCCGAACCAGTACGACATCTTCTGCACCAGGATCCGGTCGTTCTTGACGAGTCCCGGCTCCATCGACTGCGACGGGATGTAGAAGGCCTGGACGAACAGCGCCTTGATGACGATCGCCAGCACCAGCGCGATGCCGAGCAGCAGGATCGTCTCCTGCCAGACCGGCAGGTGCTTCTTCTTCGGCCGGTCCCGGGTGTCGACGTGCGACGACCGCGACACCGGCTCGTCGGGTTCAGCGACGGCAGTCGGGTCGCGGTCGTCAGAAGTCACGCGCAGAGGCTAACCGGGGTGCCTGAGAAAACCCTCAGGCCTCGCGGCGCTCCTTGATCTTGGCGGCCTTGCCGCGCAGGTTGCGCAGGTAGTACAGCTTCGCCCGGCGGACGTCACCGCGGGTGACGATCTCGATCTGCTCGAAGATCGGGGAGTTCAGCGGGAAGGTGCGCTCGACACCGACGCCGAAGGAGACCTTGCGGACGGTGAAGCTGCGGCCGATGCCGGAGCCCTGGACGCGGATGACCACGCCCTGGAAGACCTGGACGCGGGAGCGGTTTCCCTCGACGACCTTCACGTGGACCTTGACCGTGTCACCGGCGCGGAAGTCCGGGACGTCGGTGCGCTTGATCGCGTTGCCGAGGTCGGCGATGACGTTGCTCATTGTCTCTCCTCGCGAGTGCCACAGGTCAGCCGCGGTACAGGAACGGTTCTGTTGTGAGGTCCAGCTGGTGTGGCCGGCGGCGCCACGTTCCCCCTGTGGCAGGAAGTGGTGCGGACCCCTCGCGGACGAGTCCTGCGGGGCGATCCGTGTTTGGCCGGCTGGACCGAGGGTCAAGTCTGCCACAGCGAGGTCAGCGCGGAGAAATTCGCTTCTCCATCCGCACCGCGCCCGGGAACTCCTCGCCGCGCAGCCGGTAGCCCGCCTTCTTGTACATCCGCTGGTTCCGGGCGCTACCCGCGCCGGTGAAGAGGGCGTACGACGTCGCCGCCTCGGGAGCGAGCTCCTCCATCCGCCGCAGCAGGGTCCGGCCCAGCCCGCGCCCGGCGAGGTCCGGCGCGACCATGAGCCGCCCGATCTCCCACACCTCGCCGTCGAGCTGCCCGCGCACCGCGCCGACCAGCCGGCCCGCCGAGCGCGCGACCAGGACGGTGTCGCGGGCGATCCAGTCCCGCACGTCGTCGTACGTCTCGTGGAGGGCGGGGATCCGCACGTCCGGGTTGTCGTGCTGCTCCTGCACCCAGCAGGCCCGCTGGAGCACGTACAGCTCCCCCGCGTCCGACGGCCGCACCGGGCGGATCTCGACGTCGTCGAGCAGGACCGACGGGTGCACCAGATCGGGCCGCCGCTCCGCCGTACGCCGGACGGCCTGGTCGTGCCGCCAGGAGGCGATCGCGGCGTGGTCGCCCGAGAGCAGGACCGGCGGCACGTCGTGGCCGCGCCAGGTCGCGGGCTTGGTGTAGACGGGGTACTCCAGGAGCCTCGCCCCCGAGTCGGACAGGGTGTGGGACTCCTCGAGCAGCGACTCGGCGTTGCCCATGAACCCGGGCACCAGCCGCACCACCGCCTCGGTGATCGCGAGCGCGGCCACCTCTCCCCCGTTGAGCACGTAGTCGCCGAGCGAGATCTCGCGGACCTCGGCGCGGGTCGCGACGTCGTCGAGCACCCGCTGGTCGATGCCCTCGTAGCGACCGCAGGCGAACACGATCCGGTCGCGGGTGGCGAGCTCGCGGGCCACCGCCTGGGTGAACGGCTGCCCGGAGGGCGTCGTGAAGACGACCGTCGCGCCCTCGATCCCGAGCGCGTCGAACGCCTCGCCCCACGGCTCGGGCCGCATCACCATGCCCGCGCCGCCGCCGTACGGCGTGTCGTCGACGGTGCGGTGCCGGTCGTGCGTCCACTGCCGCAGGTCGTGGACGCGGACGTCGATCAGGCCCTTCTCCCGGGCCTTGCCCGCGAGCGACAGCTCGAGCGGGGCGAGGTAGTCGGGGAAGATCGTGACGACGTCGATGCGCATCGGACTCAGTCCTCGTCGGGCAGCGGCGTCACGAGCCCCGGCCGGTCGGCGATGACGACCCGGCCGCCGGGCACGTCGACCTCGGGCACCAACGCCTTCACGAACGGCACCAGCGCCTCGCGGCCCCCGGGCGTGCGGATCGTGAGCAGGTCCTGGGCGCCGCCGTGCACGAGTGCCGACACCTCGCCGAGCACCGTCCCGTCGACGTCGTACGCCGCGAGCCCGACGAGCTGGTGGTCGTAGTACTCGTCGGGGTCGTCGGGCGAGGCGTCGGCCGGGATCTCGGTGTGCAGCAGGATCCCCCGCGCGGCCTCGGCGGCGCTGCGGTCCGGGATCTCCTCGAACCTGACCAGCAGGACGGACTGGTGCCACTTGGTTCCGGCCACGGTGAGGGTGGTCAGCGGTGAGTGGGAGCCCCGGGGCGCCTCGGCACGCAGCACCGACCCGACCGCGAAGCGGCGGTCCGGCTCGTCCGTGCGGACGTCGACGGTCACGTCACCGCGCAGGCCGTGCGGCTTGCCGATCCGCCCGACGAGCACCTCGATGGTCTCCACTGGCTCCCTCTCCGGAAATGCGAACGGGTGCCGCCCTCGCGGGGCGGCACCCAATTCAAGCGCGATTCGAGCGCTGCGGCGCGAGCGCCCTCAGCGGCGCCGGTCCGTGTCGACGAAGTCGACCCGGGCCCCGCCGCGACCCGCGAGCGCTGAGATCACGGTGCGGAAGGCGGTCGCGGTGCGACCGCCCCGGCCGATCACCTTGCCGAGGTCGTCGGGGTGCACCCGGACCTCGAGGATCGAGCCGCGGCGCAGCTGCTTGTCCCGCACGCTCACGTCGTCGGGGTGGTCGACGACTCCGCGCACCAGGTGCTCGAGCGCCTCGGCGAGCATGGCGCTCAGTTGTCCGCCTCGGTCGGGTCGGACACCGGCTTCTCGGCGGCCTCCGCAGCCTCGGCCGCAGCCGTGGCGCCCTCCGGGGTCTCGTCGGCCGGGACCGGGGCCGGAGCCTCCTCGACCGGAGCCTCCTCGACCGTCTTCTCGGCGGTCTTCTTCGCGGCCGACTTCTTGGTCACGGCCTCGCCGGACGGCTCGGACTGCGCGTCCTTGAGCGCCTGGTTGAAGGCCTCGAGCTTGTCCGCCTTCGGAGCGGCGGTCTTCAGCGTGCCCTCGGTGCCGGTGTAGCCCTTGTGCTTCTGCCAGTCACCGGTGATCGTCAGGATCTTGACGACGGCGTCCGACGGCTGCGCGCCGACGCCGAGCCAGTACGCCGCCCGCTCGGAGACGACGTCGATGTACGACGGGTTCTCCTTGGGGTGGTACTTGCCGATCTCCTCGATCACGCGGCCGTCGCGCTTCTTGCGGGAGTCGACGACGACGATGCGGTACTGCGGCACCCGGACCTTGCCCAGGCGCTTCAAACGGATCTTGACGGCCACGGTTGTGGTGTCTCCTCGGAATTCGTGTGTGGGTGAAGGATCCTCACCAGGTGGGGAAAGCACCGGCCCGGACCTTCGATGGGCTCTGCGGCGTCCGGGTGAGAGGGTCCGGGCGCGCAGGACTCAGCGGCCAAGTCTGCCAGACGTCCCGGCCGGGGCCGAAATCGGGCAGAGTGGTCCCGTGAGCACCGCCCCGCCGCCCCCGGGACCCCCGGGGCCACCGTACGGGTACCAGCCGCCCTACCCGCCGAAGCCGCAGAAGTACCGCCCGAGCGGCTGGTGGTTCGCGCTCGGCACCGGGCTGGTCGTCCTCGCGATCGGGATCGGTCTCGGCGTCTTCGTCTGGCTGGTCGCGGCGTTCCTCGACTTCGACGCCTACGTCGACGCCGACGGCCGGCCGCACAACGTCACGGTCAGCACCGACGGCGAGCGGATGCTGTGGATGGACTCCACCGCGCAGTCCTGTCGGATCATCGACCGGGACAGCGGCGAGACGATCCCGCTGCACCGGGTCAGTGGCACCTTCTCCCGCTCCGACTCCCGGGGCGACTTCGAGGGGCTGCTGAAGTTCGACCCGGGCTCCGGCCACCTCGAGGTCACCTGCGTGCAGACCGACGGCAGCAGCTCCGGCGCCGTGCTGATCAGCGCGATGCCGCGGATCGGCAGCCTGGTGGTCGGCATCCTGGTCGCGATCGTCGTGCCCGGCGTCCTCGGACTGGCGGGCCTGGTGGTCATCCTGGTGACCGGCATCTTGTGGTCGACGCGCCAACCGCGGCCGAAGCGTGCGTGAGAGGGGCCGTCGGCTGGGATAATCGCCTGCGTGTCCGAACGTGCCGCCGGCCCCACGCCTGTCGCCCTCGTCATCGACGACGACGAGGACACCCTGGGCCTGCTCGAGATCGTGCTGACCGGCGCCGGGTTCCAGGTCGTCACCGCCTCGAACGGCCCGGACGGCCTGGCGCTGGCGCTGCGGCACCGCCCGGTGCTGGCGACCATCGACGTCACGATGCCGCAGATGGACGGCCTCGAGGTCACCCGCCGGGTCCGCGAGGCCACCGACACCTACATCGTCATCATCAGCGGCCGCTCCCAGGAGCAGGACGTCCTGGCCGGCTTCGACGCCGGCGCCGACGACTACATCCCCAAGCCCATCCGCCCCCGCGAGCTGCAGGCCCGGCTGGCCGCCGTGGCCCGGCGCCCGATCGCCTCCGTCACCGAGGGTCAGGCCACCGTCGCGTGGGCGCCGGCGGCGGCCGACCACGCCCGCGGGGCGTACCTGCAGCTGGTCGTCGCGGGTGAGCCGGTCGGCTTCCCCGAGGACGAGAGCCGCGCGGACGAGAGCCGCGAGGAGGACGGGCAGGACGGCCGGGACGGCATGCTCGAGCTCGGCATGCGCTTCGTCGGCAGCTGGATCGAGTTCAACGGGCTCCGCGTGAACCCCTCGCGCGACCTGCTCGTGGTCGACGACCGCCTGGTCGACACCTTCCCCGAGCAGATCAAGCTCGTCGAGACCATGCTGTACGCCGGCACCGTGACGCTCACGGCGCGCCAGCTGGCGCTGCGGTTCCGCGGCGAGACCGAGGCGACCGCGAGCCGGTCCGCCGTCGACGACCGGGCCTGGTTCGACGCGGCGATGGCCGAGCTGCTGACCCTGGTCGACGAGACCCCGCACTGGCCGCGCTGGTTCCGTGTCGGGAACGGCAAGCTGCAGCTCGTCGAGCCCCGGGACTGAGCCGCCCTCAGGCGACGACCCGACCGCGCAGCACCACGGCCGCGGGGCGGAGCAGCACCGAGAGATCCTCGAGCGGGTCGGCGTCGTAGACGACGAAGTCCGCGGGAGCGCCTTCGCCGAGGTCGGCGTTCCAGCCCAGCCACGCGCGCGCCCGCCACGACGCGGCGCCCAGCGCGTACTCGGGCGGCAGGCCCATGGCCGCCATCGCGATGACCTCGCCGGCGATGTTGCCGTGCCGCGTCACGCCACCACCGTCCGAGCCGGCGTACAGCGCGACCCCGGCCTCGTACGCCGCCATCAGCGTGTCCCGGCGGCGCACGAACAGGTCGGTCATCGTGCGGGTGTAGCCGGGGAACTTGCTGCGCGCCCCGGCGGCGTGCTCGGGGAACTTGTCGGTCTGCATCACCGTCGGCACCAGCGCGATGCCGCGTGCGGCCATCGTCTCGACCTGGTCGGGGTGCAGACCGGTGCCGTGCTCGACGCAGTCGATGCCGGCGTCGATGAGGCCCTGGAGCACCTCGTGGCCGAAGCAGTGCGCGGTGACCTTGGCGCCGTGCTCGTGCGCCACCCGGATCGCCTCGGCAAACGCCTCCGGCGGGAACGACGGCCGCAGGTCGCCGTCCTCCCGGGAGATCCAGTCCCCCACCAGCTTCACCCAGCCGTCGCCGCGCTGCGCCTCCCGGGCGACGTACTCCGGGAGCTCCGCGGGCTCGACCTCGTGGGCGTAGTTGCGGATGTAGCGCTTCGTCCGCGCGATGTGGCGGCCGGCCCGGATCAGCCGCGGCAGGTCGTCCCGGTCGTGGACCCAGGCGGTGTCGGCGGCCGAGCCGCAGTCGCGGATCAGCAGCGCCCCGGCGTCCCGGTCGGCCAGCGCCTGCTGCTCGGTGGCCTCGTCGGAGATCGCACCGTCGTCGTCCAGGCCGAGGTGGCAGTGCGCGTCGACCAGCCCGGGCACGATCCAGCCGTCCACGCCACCCTCGGCCCCGGGGACGGGGTCGAGGGTCACGCGGCCGTCGGCGACGTACAGCGTGCGGGGCTCGCCATCGGGCAGGACCGGACCGGAGAACCGATGCGCACTCATGATCGTGACCGTACCGACCCGCACAGGCGGAGGGTGAACACCTCCCCTGTCCCGATCTCGAAACGTGCGGAGCCGCGTGCGGCGACCTGGAAGTCGATCACCTGCGCCGACGCGCTCCCGCGCGCGTTGGACCTCACCGACCGACCGTGTTGCTCGCCCAGACGGCCCGGTTCGCTGCGTTGTAGAGGACGATGTTCCCGTCGCTCTGCATGACGAGACGATTCGCTCCTGAGCCCACGGTGTTCGTCGCCCACACCGCACCGCGGTCGCCGTACTGGACCAGGTTGCCGTCGCCCTGCACGACGACGTAGTTGCCGGTCCGGTTCGTCGCCCAGATGGCGCGGCCCGCCGAGTTGTACGCGACGAAGTTGCCATCGGTCTGCATGTGCAGGTTGTAGCGGCCGTCGGTCGAGCGCAGCCACTGGCCACGGTCGAGCTTCATGCCGGTCCGCATCGTGTCGCCGCAGATCGCCCACTCGCCCTCGGGGATGTTGTTGATGTACTCCCGCCACCGCACGGTCCGCGGCGCCATGCCACGGGTGTCTCGCAGGCAGTCCCGGTCGCCGTACGTCGAGACCCAGTGCCGGACGCCGCGTTGGTCCACGAAGTGGATGTCTCCCGAGGGGTGCTCGATGACCTTTCCCTTGAAGGTCTCGATGTCGAAGCACCAGTCCCAGCCGGTCTCCCGGTGGTTGGTGACGTACTGCCGCCAACGGGTGTTGACCACCGGCTTGCCCTGCCGCATCCGGCAGTCGTACGTGAACTCGTCCGGGATCCAGGTCCGGGTGTCGTCAGGGTGGATGTAGTGCGAGTCGCCGTCGGAGTGGCTGAGCACCTTGCCCCGGAAGATGGAAGGCTCGTAGCAGTAGTCCCAGCCGCCCTCCGTCACGTCGGACTCGTAGTTGCTGCGCCGGTAGCCCACGACCCTCGTGTTGCGCGCCATCCGGCAGTCCCACGTCGCGGAGTCGGGGACCCAGTGCCGTTGGTTGTCGTCACCCACGAAGAACGAGACGCCGTTCTCGGTGTTCCGCATGATCCGGTTCCGCACGACATCGATGTCGAAGCAGTTGTCCCAGCCACCCTCGGGGATCGCGGTGAAGTAGTTGTCGCGTCGGGCGTTCACGACCGAGACGCCCTGCTCCTCCGTGCGGCACATCCAGGTCAGCTCGTCCGGGATCCAGTGCCGCGCGGCGCCGTCGGAGTCGACCAGGTAGGCCGCCCCGGTTTCCTGGTGCCGGAGGATCCTGCCCTTGAAGACGTTCAGGTCGAAGCAGTTGTCCCACCCACCTTCGCCGATGACATTGATGTCGTCCCGGGTCACGTCGAGCATCGGGACACCGGCCGCCTGCCGGCACAACAGGGTCGCGTCGTCCGGCACCCAGTGTCGAAGGCCGTCCGCGGCGATGTAGTGGATGTCGCCCTCGGGGGCTCGGAGCATCTTGTACCGCGCCGTCGTCCCGTCGATGCAGTTGGCAGTGGCGGCGATCGGAAGCCGGTCGAGGTATGGCAGCACCACCACTCGGTCCTCCGGATAACCATGTGCCTTGAAGCAGTTCTGCATCGCGTCGGTCGGGATCGGGTGCTTCCTCCCGTCGCCATCGACGAACCAGCGGCCGCCCAGGGCCGTTGTCACAATCCGGTTCCTGAAGAACGCCGCGTCGAAGCAGCGGTCATCGCCGCCGTTGGTGAGCCGGTCTAGGTACTGGCTCCAGATGGTCGTCGTACCCGTGGCACCCCGCCCCGATCGGCAGAACGCGGTGGCGGTGTCGAGGATGCGGGTTCGACGACCGGTCCCGTCGACCCAGTAGGTGCTGTCCCTCCGGTAGCCACCGCTGTCGGCACCGATGTAAGTCACGATCCGGTCCGTGGCCGTCGACTGGTCGAAGCAGTACCACCAGCCCGCCTCGTCGGGGTACGTCCCGACCGAGGTCGACTGGTCCTGGGTAGTGACGACCGTACCGCGAGCGGTCTGACACCCCCACGTCATGCCGTCGGGGATCCAGCGGCGCGAACCGGCCGGATCGACCAGGTACGCCGTGCCGCCGGGATCGCGCAGGATCTGGAACGTCCGTGGGCGTTCCGGGCGCTCGATCGTGTTCGCCACCGCACGGGCGATCTGATCCAGACCCTCGTCGACGTCGTACGTGCCGTGCACAGAGATGGCGTGCCTGAACTCGCTGAGCCCGTCCGCCCCGAGGAAGTCACAGACGAGGTCACCGCTAGCACAGCGCTGGTAGACGAACGGGCGCACGCTCGCCGGGATCGGCGCCTGGCGCGTCACCGGCACCACCTCGGTCAGTCCCTGGCCCCCGCGGTCGGCGACATCGCGTCCGTAGATCTTGGCCGTCATGTCGGCGGCGCGGTCTCCGTCGGCGAAGAGGATGACGCCGTCGACGCGACCGAGAATGTCGGTCCTGCCCTTCCGCTCGAGCCGGACGAGCGCGCGGTGCATGACCATCGCGCCCTGGGAGTACCCGGACAGCACGATCCGCTCGGTGGGGCAGGCGGCCGCGCGTTGCTCCAGTCGATTGATTGCCGCGTCGACCCCGGACGACATGCCGGAGAGGTAGCTGTTCACGTTGCTGGCGTAGAGCTCCAGAGCCCGCGCCTTCCGCCCCGCCGCGATGAGAGCCAACTGCGTGGCGTTCGGGTAGAGCAGTTCGGTGCCGCGCGCCGGGTAGCCGGGACTCAGGAGAGGCTCTGACCCGAGCCAGTCGGCAGGGAGCTCGCGCGCCAGGAGGTTCCGCGCCCTGAGCACCTCCTTGCCGTAGCCCTCGCCCTCGACGGTCTTCTGGCCCGATCCCCGGGCACCGAGGAAGAACGCCGTTCGACACTCGTCGGCCGCGGATTGTGCGGGACCCAGCGGCAGTACGGCGGCGAGACAGGCCAAGAACAGGCCTGAGAACGCGAGCATGAGGGGCGTGCGCCGCATCGGTCGTCCTCTCCGGGGGCTGGCCGATCTAGCATCTCCGCCCGCGTCGCGTCCGGCAGCCGGTCGGGCCGATATCCCACGGCGGACTAGTCCGCGGGCACGACGAGGCCCCGGGCGCCAAGCGGCGCCCGAGGCCTCGGTCGGCTTCAGTCAGCGGTGGTGGCTGTGGCCGCGGGTGCGCAGCCCGAAGCCGTACGGGTAGAGCGGGTCGTACGTCGCGTCACCGACGTTGATCGGCTCCTGGTCGAGGCTGCGCGGCCAGGTCACCGGCAGCTTGCCGGTGAAGCTGCGCTTGCCGAAGAGCACGTCGGCGACGCCGGCACCCTCGCTGCCGGGCAGCCAGGACGCGACGAGCGCGTCGGTCCGCCGCAGCAGCGCCGGCGGGATGATCACCGGCCGCCCGGACACGACGAGCACCGTGCACGAGACCGTGCGCGCGCAGACCTTCGTCACGGCCTGCCGGTCGGCGTCGGAGAGCTCCATCGTCTGCGGCGGCCGCGGGACGCCGTTGTCGCCGGGGTCGTAGGCCCACCGCGGACCGCCGACGTCGCCGAAGCCCTCGGCGTACGGCGTCTCGCCGACCACGACCACGCCGACCGCCTTGCGCGGGACCGGCTTCGCGGCCGTCTCGCTGTAGACGACGTCGCCGTGCGACAGCTGCTCGATGCCGTCGAGGATCGTGGTGCCGGGGATCACGTTGGTGGAGCCGCCCTGCCAGGTCAGCGTCCAGCCGCCCGCCTGGTTGCCGATGTTGTCGGCGTTGGACCCGGCGACGTACACGTCGGCGCTCCGCTTCAGCGGCAGCGTGCGGTGCTGGTTGCGCAGCAGCACCTGGCTCTCCGCCGCCGCCCGGCGGGCGACCGCGTGGTGGGCCTTGCTGCCGATCTGGTCGATCTTCGACCGGTCGGTCATCGGGTGCTCGAACAGTCCGAGGTCGAACTTCGCGGTGAGGATCCGCGAGACCGCGTCGTCGATCCGGTCCTCGCTGACCGCGCCGCTCCCGACCAGCCCGGTGAGCGTGTCGATGAACTCGCGGTAGCCGGTGGCGCTGCCGGAGTACGGCTCCATGAACATGTCGACGCCCGCGTTCACGGCGGTCTCGACCTGGTCGGCGTACGTGCCCGGGAGCTGGCGGATGGCCTGCCAGTCCGAGATCACGAAGCCCTCGAAGCCCATCTCACCCTTGAGCACGTCGGTCAGCAGCTCGTGGTTGCCGTGCATCTTCACGGCGTCGTCGGTCGAGCCGCCGTTGAAGTCGGTGCTGGAGAACGACGGCATGACCGAGCCGACGTGGTGCTTCTGCACCGCCGGCCAGTACGGCGCGAGCGCCAGCCGGTCGAACTCCGCGCGGGTCACCCGGTCGATGCCCTGGTCGATGGGGTAGGCGCCCGTGCCGGCCTTGGACGCGTCGTAGGCGGTGAGGCCGTCGCCGGCGAAGTGCTTGGCGGTGGCGAGCACCTCGTGGCCGTGCTGGAGCCCGTCGATCTCCGTCTCCATCGACTCCACCAGCTTCGGGGTCTCGCCGAAGCTCTCGTAGGTGCGGCCCCACCGGTCGTCGCGGGCCACGCACACGCAGGGCGCGAAGACCCACTGCGGGCCGCTGGAACGGGTCTCCTCGGCCGTGATCCGCCCGATCCGCTCGACCAGCCCCGGGTCGCGGGTCGCGCCGAGGCCGATGTGGTGGGGGAAGACGGTCGCGCCGAGCAGGTTGCCGTGGCCGTGCACCGAGTCCACGCCGTACAGCAGCGGGATGCCGAGCGGCGTGGCCAGCGCCGCCTCCTGGAACGAGTCCACCATGTCGGCCCACGCCTCGGCGGTGTTCGGCGTCGGCACCGACCCACCGCCCGAGAGCAGGCTGCCGAGGCGGGCGTCGGTGATCTGCTGCGGGTCGGTGATGTCGGCCCGCTCGGCCTGGGTCATCTGGCCGATCTTCTCCGCCAGCGACATCCGGCTCAGCAGGTCGGCGACGCGGACGGAGGTGGGCTGGTGGGGGTCCTGGTACGGCGGCACCGCCGACGGCGGGCTGCCGGTCGCGGGTGCGGTGGGTTGGAGGAGGACGGCGGCGAGTGCACCGCCGGCCAGGCTGGCGAGGACAGCACGGAACATGGGGGCTCCTTGCCCGAGATCAAGAAGTGGTGCCGGTCACCGTAGGGACGGCGAAACCTCCGGGTCAATGCGGAAAGATCCCGCGACGGGCTTTCATTAGTGCGATTTCCGGACGAATCGGGCGTACGGTCGGAGCCATGCCCTCCCTGCCCCACGCGAGCTCCCTGGAACGGCTCCGCGAGAGCAACCGGCGCGCGATCACCTCGCTGCTGGCGGTCGAGGGCCCGATGAGCCGGGCGGACCTGGTCCGCGGCACCGGCCTCTCCCGCACCACCGTCTCGAGCCTGGTCGGGGAGCTGATCGGCACCGGCCAGGTGGTGGAGACCGCGGACCGCGGCCGCCCGCACAAGGGCGGCAGCGGCCGGCCACCGCTGCTGGTCGCGCTGGCCGCACCCACCGGCGGTGTGGCCGGCGTCGACATCGGCCACCGGCACGTGCGGGTCGCGGTCGCGGACCGGCGCGGGGTCGTCCTCGCCGAGCGGACCGAGCCCATGGACGTCGACGAGAACGGCGTCGCCGTGCTCGACCGCGCCGCCCGGCTCGTGGAGCAGATGGCGACCGAGACGCTGGCCGCCGTCGGGATGTGCGTGCCCGCTCCCCTCGACCGGCGCTCGGCGCGCGTGCGGACCGGGATCCTGCCGGGCTGGCGCGAGCTCTCGCCCGCCGAGGAGCTGCACCGGCGGCTCGGCGTCCCGGTCTTCGCCGACAACGACGCGAACCTGGGCGCGCTCGCCGAGCTCGGCCACGGCGCGGCGCGCGGCGCCACGGACGTCGTCTACGTCAAGGTGGCCAGCGGCCTGGGCGCCGGGATCGTCCTCGGCGGGCGGCTGCACCGGGGCGCGTCCGGCATCGCCGGGGAGCTCGGGCACGTGCAGGTCGGCGAGGACGGGCAGGTCTGCCGGTGCGGCAACCGCGGTTGCCTGGAGACCCTGGTCTCCGCCCCGCGACTGCTCGACCTGCTGCAGCCGGCGTACGACGAGCAGCTGTCGGTCGCGCGGGTCCTCGAGCTCGACGCCGCCGGGGACGCCGGCGTGCGCCGGGTGCTCTCCGACGCCGGCCGCGCGGTCGGCCGGGCCCTGGCCGACCTCTGCAACAACCTCAACCCCGAGCTCGTCGTCGTCGGCGGCTCCCTCGGCGCCTCGGCGTCGCTCGACGAGGCGATCCGCGGCTCGGTCGAGCGGTACGCCCAGCCCGACACCGCGGCCGCGCTGCGCGTGGTCCCCGGCTCGCTCGGCGACCGCGCCGAGGTCGTCGGCGCGGTGTCGCTGGCGATCGCGCGCGTGGCGGTCTGACGCATGTGACGCGGTGTCAGGAGCACTATGAGCCCGTTGCAGCGGGTTCCCAGTGGCGCCAACCCCGCGTTACAGCTGCTCGAGCAGCCAGCCCGGGCTCAGCGTCTGGGCCCCCACCCCGCCGACGCGGGCCTGGAGCATCCGGTCAGCGGTGACCACGACGGTCCGGCCGGACGCCGCCGCGCCCTGGGCCTGCTCGAGGATCGTGGCGTCGCCCTCGCCGGGGGCGTGGACGGTGCGCACGTGGCCGTCGCGGCCGGCCTTCACCCCGCCCTTGGCCTGGCCCTCGAGCACGAGCACCACGTCGTCGTACGGCAGGTCCGCGACCAGCAGCTGCTCGTGCAGGCGCCGGGCCGCGCCGGCGCGGTCCTTCCACCAGCCGTCCGGGCGGCTGCCGACCACGTTGGCCGCGTCGACGATCAGGGTGCTCATGGCTACTTGAGGAACTTCGAGAAGTCCTTCGGCAGGTTGAGCTGCGCCGCGGCCTTCTCGTAGTCCAGCTCCTCCGCGCCGTCCGGCTTGCCGAACGGGTTGGCACGCGCGGCGTCGGACCGCTGCTTCTCCGCCGCTGCCTGCTGGGCGGCCTTGGCGGGGTTGCCGGAGACGCGCTTGCCCTTCGCCTTCTTCTGCGCCTGCTTGGCCTTCGAGCGCTTGCCGCCCATCCCGGGCAGGCCCGGCATGCCCGGGATCCCGCCGCCCTGGGCGAGCGACAT
Organism: Nocardioides aquiterrae; assembly: GCF_039526625.1. NCBI lineage: Bacteria > Bacillati > Actinomycetota > Actinomycetes > Propionibacteriales > Nocardioidaceae > Nocardioides > Nocardioides aquiterrae. The sequence goes on along the minus strand of NZ_BAAAJE010000030.1, from coordinate 231,624 downwards.
CATCATCTTCCGCGCCTCGAAGAACCGGTCGACGAGCTGGTTGACGTCGGAGACCTGGCGGCCGGAGCCGCGGGCGATCCGGGCCCGCCGGGAGCCGTCGATGAGCTTGGGGTTGGCCCGCTCCGCGGGGGTCATCGACTGGATGATCGCCTGGATCCGGTCGATCTCACGCTCGTCGAAGTTCTCGAGCTGGTCGCGGAACTGGCCCATCCCGGGCAGCATCCCCATGATCTTCGACATCGAGCCGAGCTTGCGGACCTGCTGCATCTGCTCGAGGAAGTCGTCGAGGGTGAAGTCGCCGCTCTGGAGCTTGCCGGCCGCCTTCGCGGCCTGCTCGGCGTCGAACGCCTTCTCCGCCTGCTCGATGAGCGTCATCACGTCGCCCATGTCGAGGATGCGCGAGGCCATCCGGTCGGGGTGGAACAGGTCGAAGTCGGTGAGCTTCTCGCCGGCCGACGCGAACATGACCGGCTTGCCGGTGATCGACGCGATCGACAGCGCCGCGCCGCCGCGGGCGTCGCCGTCGAGCTTGGTGAGGACGACGCCGTCGTACCCGACGCCGTCGAGGAACGCCTGCGCGGTCGTGACCGCGTCCTGGCCGATCATCGCGTCGACGACGAACAGGATCTCGTCGGGCTGGACGGCGTCGCGGATGTCCGCGGCCTGCTTCATCATCTCCGCGTCGACGCCGAGCCGGCCCGCGGTGTCCACGATGACGGTGTCGTGCAGGGTGCGCTTGGCCTCGTCGATCGAGGCGCGCGCCACCGCCACCGGGTCACCGACACCGTTGCCCGGCTCGGGCGCGAAGACGGGGACACCGGCGCGCTCGCCGTTCACCTGCAGCTGGTTGACGGCGTTCGGCCGCTGGAGGTCGGCGGCGACCAGCAGCGGCGTCCGGCCCTGCTCCTTGAGCCAGAGCGCGAGCTTGGCGGCGAGCGTGGTCTTGCCGGCGCCCTGGAGGCCGGCGAGCATGATCACGGTCGGGCCGGTCTTGGCGTACCGCAGGCGGCGGGTCTCGCCGCCGAGGATGGTGACGAGCTCCTCGTTGACGATCTTGACGACCTGCTGCGCGGGGTTCAGCGCCTGGCTGACCTCCTCGCCGCGGGCCCGCTCCTTGACGGCCGCGACGAACTCCTTGACGACGGGCAGCGCGACGTCCGCCTCGAGCAGCGCGATGCGGATCTCGCGCGCGGTGGCGTCGATGTCGGCCTCGGAGAGCCGGCCCTTCCCCCGGAGGTTCTTGAAGGTGTCGGCGAGCCGGTCGGAGAGTGTGGCGAACAAGAGCGTCCCTCAGCAGTCGTACGTGCGCGTCGGTCAAGACTAACCGGGGGGCGTCGCGGGCCCCGAAAGCGCGGCTCGTACGGCGTGCGCGGCCTCGGCCGCACGGGTGTCCGGGAGCGCGCCGGCGCCGGGCTCCTGCAGGTAGAACACGTCCACGGCCTGCGGGCCGAGCGTGTCCACGTGCGCCGAGCGCACGGCCACGTCGAGCCGGGCCAGCGCCGCGCACACGAGGTAGACCACCCCGGGCCGGTCCGCGGTCCGGACCTCCAGCACCGTGGCCTGGTCGGAGGCCTCGGGACGGACGACGACCGTCGGGTCGAGCACGCCCCCGTCGCCCGGGCGCAGCCGCCGGGCGGCGTCGAGGCGCCCCTCGACGACCCCGTCGTAGCGCTGCTTGAGCACGGCGGGGTCGAGCCCGGTCTCCCCCACCTCCCAGACGGACACGGCGTACTGCTCCTGCGCCCAGGCGCGCGCGGCGCGGACCGGGATGCGGGCCAGCGCGAAGGTCGCGGCCAGGTCGGCGAGCAGGCCCACCCGGTCGGGAGCGACCACGGTCACCCGCGAGCCGTCGCCCGCGGGCTCCGCCGCGAGCGAGATGCCGCCCGCGCGGACCGCCTTCGGCACCTCGACGTCCTCGGTGACGATGGACGGCAGCGCCGCGCCCGTGTCGAGCGCGACGCGGGACCGGCGCGCCAGGTCGCGGACCAGCCCGGAGCGCCACGACGACCAGGCCTTGGGCGCCGTCGCCCGGGCGTCGGCCTCGGTGAGCGCGAGCAGGAGGTCGAGCGCCTCGACCGATCCCAGCCGGGAGGCCACGAGGTCGACGGTGGCGGGGTCGTCGGGGTCCCGGGTGGTCGCGGTCTCCGCGAGCAGCAGGTGCCAGCGCACCAGGGTCGCGACCAGGTCGACGGCATCGGCGTCGAAGCCCATGCGCGTCGCGATCTCGCGGGCGATCGGCTCCCCCGCCACGCTGTGCTCGGTCAGGCCGCCCTTGCCGATGTCGTGGAGCAGGGCGGCGACCATGAGGACGTCGGGCCGGGCGACGTGGCGGATCAGCGCGGACGCCTCCACGCAGGTCTCGACCACGTGCCGGTCCACGGTGAAGCGGTGGATCGCGGAGGCGTGCGGCAGCAGCCGGATCCGCTCCCACTCGGGCAGCAGCGCCGGCAGCGCACCGGTCTCCTCGAGCGTCTCCCAGACCGCGCGGAGGCCGCGGCCGGAGGCGAGCAGGCGGACCAGCAGCCGCCGCGCCTCCGTCGGCCACGGGTGCGGCAGCGCCGCCGACTCGCGGGTCAGGCGGGCCGCGGTCGCCGGCGCCAGGACGACGTCGCGCTCGGCCGCCTCGGCGGCCGCGCGGAGCAGGAGCAGCGGATCGTCGGCCGGCCGCGCCCGCGCGTCGAGGACGACCTCGCCGGCGGACAGCGCGATCCCGGGGGCGAGCGGCTCCAGCTGGGGCCGCCGCGGCCCACGGAGCCGGGCGGGCTCGGCCAGCACGGCGTCCACGCGCCGCCAGGTCAGGTGCGAGAGGTGCGCGATTCGCCGCCCGAGCTCGCGGACGTACACCTGCGCGGCGCGGGCGTCGGTCAGGCCGAGCCGGTCGCCGACCTCGCTCCAGAGCTCGGGCGCGATCCGGTCGGTCCCGCGCCCGGCCGCCTCGTGGACGGCGTCGCGGACGTCGAGCAGCGCGAGCCGGCTGCGCTCCAGCTCGACGTGCGGGACGTCGACCAGCCAGGTCGCCACCAGCGCCTTGAGCACGGTCGCGTCGCGGATGCCGCCCTCGGCCTCCTTCACGTCGGGCACCGAGAGGTGGGCGAGCTCGCCGACCGTCTCGTGCCGGGCGCGGACCAGCTCACGCAACGCCGGCAACCGGTCGCGGGAGCCGCGCCGCCAGTGCGCGAGCATCGTGGTGCGCAGCCGCATCGTCAGCCCCGGGTCACCGGCCAGGTGGCGCACGTCGAGCAGCCCGAGCGCGACCTTGAGGTCGGCGTCGGCGGCGTCGACCATCTCGGCCATCGTGCGCACCGAGTGGTCCAGCTTCGTGCCCGAGTCCCAGAGCGGGTACCAGAGCTGCTGCGCCACCGCGCCGACGTCGACCCCGTCGTCGTGCACGAGCACCACGTCGAGGTCGGAGTACGGCGCCAGCTCGCCGCGGCCGTAGCCGCCCACGGCGACCAGCGCGGCGCCCGTGTCGGGCCCGCCGGCCTGCTCGTAGGCCGAGGCGCACAGAGCATCGGCCTCGGCGGTGCGCGCGGAGCGCTCGGCGCCGGTCAGATCGCTGCCCCGTCGCGCTCACCCGTGCGGACCCGCACCACGGTCTCGACGGGGGTCACCCACACCTTGCCGTCGCCGATCCGCCCGGTGCCCGCGCTGGACACGATCGCCGAGACGACCGCCTCGGCGTCCGCGTCGTCGACCACGATCTCGACGCGGACCTTCGGGACCAGGGCGATGTCGTACTCGGCGCCGCGGTAGACCTCGGTGTGCCCCTTCTGCCGGCCGTACCCGCTGACCTCGCTGATCGTCATCCCGGACACGCCGGCCGCCTCGAGCGCGGTGCGCGTGTCCTCCCACTTGTGCGGCTTGATGACCGCGGTGACCAGCTTCATCAGCGTGGCTCTCCCTCTCGTTGATCGTCGTGTTGGCGGGTGCTCGCACCCAGGGTCCCGTGTCCCCCGGACCGGGCGCCCGCGGTGGCGTGCAGGTCGTACGCCGTCTCGGCGTGCACCACCAGGTCGATGCCGGTGACCTCGTGCTCCTCGTGGATCCGGAAGCCCATGGTCTTGTCGACGACGATCCCGATGATCCCAGACACCACGAACGCGTAGGCGAGCACCGCTGCTGCGCCCAGCAGCTGCCGGCCCAGCTGGCCGACGCCCCCGCCGTACAGCAGGCCGTCGACGCCGGTGGGTGCGGCGGCGGTCGCGATCAGGCCGATGCCGAGGGTGCCGACGAGCCCACCGACCAGGTGGACGCCGACGACGTCGAGCGAGTCGTCGTACCCGAGGCGGTACTTCAGGCCGATCGCCCAGGCGCAGACGACGCCCGCGACGGCTCCCATCGCCAGGGCGCCCAGCGGGGAGAGCGAGCCGCACGACGGCGTGATCGCGACCAGCCCGGCGACCAGGCCGGAGGCGGCGCCCAGCGACGTGGCGTGCCCGTCGCGCACCCGCTCGAGGGCGAGCCAGCCGAGCGAGCCGGCCGCGCCCGCCACCAGCGTCGTGGTGAAGACGACGGCGGCCGCCTGCCCGGCACCGAGCGCCGAGCCCGCGTTGAAGCCGAACCAGCCGAACCACAGCAGGCCGGCGCCCAGCATCACCAGCGTCAGGTTGTGCGGGCGCATCGGGTCCTTGCCGAACCCGATCCGCCGGCCCAGCACCAGCGCGAGGGCGAGGCCCGAGGCGCCGGAGCAGATCTCGACCGCGGTGCCGCCGGCGTAGTCGACGAGGCCGACGTGGTTGACCAGCCAGCCGCCGGCGTGGCCCGGGCGGTCGAAGTCGAAGACCCAGTGCGCCACCGGGGCGTACACGAGGACGGTCCAGACGGCGACGAACACGATCCAGGCGCCGAACCGCGCCCGGTCGGCGATCGCGCCCGAGACCAGGGCGCCGGTCACGACACAGAACAGCCCCTGGAAGACGGCGAACAGGACGAGCGGCACCTGCGAGGCGCCGTTGCTGGCCTCGGAGAGGAGCTGGCCGAGGCCGGCGTACTGCCGCGGGTCGCCGAGCAGGCCGGCGCCCAGGTCGTCGCCGAAGGCCAGCGAGTAGCCGACGACCACCCACACGACCGTGATCACGGCGAGCGCGCCGAACGTCATCATCATCATGTTCAGCACGCTCTTGGAGCGGACCATCCCGCCGTAGAAGAGCGCCAGGCCGGGCGCCATCAGCAGGACCAGCCCCGAGGCGGCCAGCAACCAGGCGGTGTCACCGGTGTCGAGGGCAGAAGCGGCGGAGAGGGAGAGCACGGCGTCCACCGTCGCCAGCGGCTGTTACGAGCGGCGACGGCTTGTGTTTCGCGCACGTTAACGAGCACCGCGGCCCGGCCCCTGCGTGAGGAGCCGGGCCGCGGACTCACAGGGCCGCGTCGTCCCGGTCGCCCGTGCGGACCCGGACCACGGTGTCGACCGGGCTGACCCAGACCTTGCCGTCCCCGATCCGGCCGGTCTGTGCGGTCTTGACGATGATGCCGACCACGTCGTCGGCGTCGTCGTTGCCGACGACGATCTCGATGCGGATCTTGGGCACCAGCGCGATGTCGTACTCCGCGCCGCGGTAGACCTCGGTGTGGCCCTTCTGGCGGCCGTACCCGCTGACCTCGCTGACGGTCATGCCGGTGACCCCGAAGGCCTCGAGCGCCTCGCGGACGTCCTCCCACTTGTGCGGCTTGATGACCGCGGTCACGAGCTTCATGCGTTGACCCCCTCGGTGACGGTGTGCTTGGCCAGGACGGAGGTCGACGGCGCGGTGGTGCCGCCGCCGAGGCCGCTGTGCAGGTCGTACGCCGACTCGCCGTGCTGGTCGGAGTCGATGCCCTCGACCTCGGCCTCCTCGGTGACGCGCCAGCCGAGCGTGAACTTGATGGCGAACGCGATGACGGTGGTGAGGACGCCGGTCCACAGGATCGCCCAGCCGGCCGCGGCCGCCTGGTCGCCGAGCGAGCCGAAGCCGCCGCCGTAGAAGAGGCCGTCGATGCCGCCCGGCGCGTCGGCGGTCGAGAACAGGCCGATCAGCAGGGTGCCGACGAGGCCACCGACGAGGTGGACGCCGACCACGTCGAGCGAGTCGTCCATGCCGACCTTGAACTTCAGGCCGACCGCCCAGGCGCAGAGGACGCCCGCGGCGGCACCGATGACGATCGCGCCGGTGATGTCGACCGCACCGCAGGACGGCGTGATCGCGACCAGGCCGGCGACGATGCCCGACGCGGCGCCCAGCGAGGTCGCCTTGCCGTGCAGGATCCGCTCCATCGCCAGCCAGCCGAGCATCGCGGCGCAGGTGGCGATCGTGGTGTTCAGGAAGGTCACGCCGGTCTCGGACATGAACTGCGCGATGTCCTTCTCGCCGCCGTCGCCCTCGAGGAAGACCATCGAGCCGACGTTGAAGCCGTACCAGCCGAACCACAGCAAGCCGGCACCGATCATGGTGAGCGTCAGGTTGTGCGGGCGCATCGGCTCCTTGCCGAAGCCGACCCGCTTGCCGATCACCAGCGCGAGGACCAGGCCGGCGACGCCGGCGTTGATGTGCACCACGGTGCCGCCGGCGTAGTCCTGGGCGCCGAAGTGCTTGGACACGAACCCGACGCCCGTGCTCCACACCTGGTGGGAGATCGGGAAGTAGCAGACCGTCACCCAGACCGGCACGAACAGGACCCAGGCGGAGAGCTTCACGCGGTCCGCGATCGCTCCCGAGATGAGCGCGACGGTGATGGCTGCGAACGTCATCTGGAACATGACGCCGCCGATGTAGGACTCCCAGGGCACGTCCTTGAGCGCCCATGCGTCGAACGGGTTGCCGAAGAGGCTGCCGACGTCGTCGCCGGCGAACGCCATCGACCAGCCCCACAGCACGTAGACGATGCCGACGATGCCGAGGCTGACGTAGGACATCATCATCATGTTCAGCACGGACTTGGAGCGGCTCATGCCGCCGTAGAAGAGCGCCAGTGCGGGGGTCGTCATCATCAGGACGAGGGCTGTCGCCACGATCATCCAGGCGTAGTAGCCGTCCACTGAACCTCCAGGGATCACATCTCGGGAGGGCGGCGCCGCGGGTGACCGCGCTGTCGCGCCGGGGTCCGCCCCATTGGGGAAGACCCTCGGCGGCCGACGTTTCAGGCCCGGCCGTCACGTGTTGCGAACAGGCAACGAGTTCCGGGCCCGCGTTACTTCCGTGTTACGGCAGCCGGGCCGCTCAGCCGAGCAGCGCGTCGACGAACGCGCCGGGATCGAACGGCGCCAGGTCGTCCGGGCCCTCGCCGAGGCCGACCAGCTTGACCGGCACGCCGAGCTCCCGCTGGACCTGCACGACGATGCCGCCCTTCGCGGAGCCGTCGAGCTTGGTCAGCACGATGCCGGTGACGTCGACGACCTCGCTGAACACGCGCGCCTGGATCAGGCCGTTCTGGCCGGTGGTCGCGTCGAGCACGAGCAGCACCTCGGTCACCGGCGCCTGCTTCTCGATGACCCGCTTCACCTTGCCGAGCTCGTCCATCAGGCCGGCCTTGTTCTGCAGGCGGCCTGCGGTGTCGACGATGACGGTGTCGGCGCCGGTGGCGACGCCCTCCTTCACCGCCTCGAACGCGACGCTCGCCGGGTCGGTGCCCTCCGGGCCGCGGACGACGTCGACGCCCACCCGCTCGCCCCACGTGGCGAGCTGCTCGACGGCGGCCGCACGGAAGGTGTCGGCGGCGCCGAGCACGACGCTGCGGTCCTCGGCGACGAGGATCCGGGAGATCTTGCCGACGGTGGTGGTCTTGCCGGAGCCGTTGACGCCGACGACGAGCACCACGCCCGGGTTCCCGTCCGCGCCGGTGACCTGGAGCCGGCGGTCCATGTCGGGTCCGACCAGGTTCAGCAGCTCCTCGCGCAGCACCGAGCGCGCGTCCTCCGGGGAGCCCTCCACGCGCAGCCGGGTGCGCAGGTGCTCGACCAGCTCCCGGGTCGGCGTGACGCCGACGTCGGCGGTGAGCAGGGTGTCCTCGATCGACTCCCAGGTGTCCTCGTCGAGGCGGTCGCGCGAGAGCAGCGCGAGCAGGCCGCGGCCCAGGCCGCCCTGCGACCCCGCCAGCCGCTGGCGCAGCCGTACCAGGCGCGACGCCGTGCCCTCCGGCCTCTCGAGGGTCGGCTCGGGCGTGATGACCAGTGGCTCGGCGCCGGGCTCGATCTCGGTCGGCACCTCGACGTCGACCGGCGGCGGCGGCGCGATGATGTCGGCGCCGGTGCCGCGCTGCCCGGGGCGGCGCGCGACGACGAAGCCGGCGACGGTGAGCACCGCGAGGACCGCGATGCCGATGACGAGGTAGAGCCAGTCAGCCATGACTCAATCCAATCAGAGGGGTCCGGTCAGAGCGGACGGGAGTCGTCGTACTCCTGCTCGAGCACCGGGGCGGCCACGGTCGCCCGCGTCATCGCGTCCCCCAGCCACGGCGCGGCCGGCACCTCCTCGCCCCGGTGCGGGTAGGCGACGTACACGACCACGAGCCCCGCGACGACCAGGACCACCAGCATCGCGATGACGACGAACAGCACGGACTACCTCCCGAGATCGGCTTCCCTCCACCGTCCCACGTACCCCGTCCGAGCAGCGCTCAGACGCGCAGGAGCGGGGTGACTGCGGTGCGGATCACGTCCGGCATCGGGACGACCGGGCGGGCCGGGTCGGTGTTGTCGACGTACACGTGCACGAACCGGCCCTCGGCCGCCGCCTCGTCGCCCGGGCCCTGGAACAGCCCGACCCGGTAGACGACCGAGCTGGTGCCGACCTTGTCGGCCACCACGCCGACGTCGACGGGCTCCGGGTAGCCGACCTCGGCGAAGTAGCGGCAGCCGACCTCGGCCACCACGCCGATCGCGTCGAGCGCCCGGATGTCGACGCCGGTCGCCGCGGCCAGGTGGTTGTTGACCACGGTGTCGATGATCTCGAAGTACCGGGCGTTGTTCATGTGCCCGTAGACGTCGATGTCCGCCCACCGCGTGGTGACCCGCTCCCAGTGCACGTACTGGTCGCGGGTCGGCCGCTCCGCCGGCACTACGCGGGCTCGGCTTCCCGCAGCCGCTGGCTGATCACCGCGGAGACGCCGTCGCCGCGCATGGTCACGCCGTACAGCGCGTCGCCGACCTCCATGGTCCGCTTCTGGTGGGTGATCACCAGCAGCTGGGAGTTCTCGCGCAGCTCCTCGTAGATCTCCAGCAGCCGGCCCAGGTTGGTGTCGTCGAGCGCGGCCTCGACCTCGTCGAGGATGTAGAACGGCGACGGTCGCGCCTTGAACAGCGCCACCAGGAACGCCACGGCGACCAGCGACCGCTCGCCGCCGGACAGCAGCGACAGCCGCTTGACCTTCTTGCCCGGCGGGCGGGCCTCGACCTCGACGCCGGTGGCGAGCATGTCGTCGGGGTCGGTGAGCACCAGCCGGCCCTCACCGCCCGGGAACAGCCGCGCGAACGTCGCGTCGAACGCCTTGCTGACGTCGGCGTACGCCTCGGTGAAGACCTGCTCGACGCGCTGGTCGACCTCGCGGACGATGTCGAGGAGGTCCTTGCGGGTCTTGCGGAGGTCCTCGAGCTGCTCGGTGAGGAACTTGTGCCGCTCCTCCATCGCCGAGTACTCCTCGAGGGCGAGCGGGTTGACCCGGCCGAGCTCGCGCAGCGCACGCTCGGCGACGCGGAGCCGCTTCTGCTGCTCCTCGCGCACGTAGGGCACCGGCTCGGGCTCGTCCTCGCCCTCTGCCACCTCGCCCGTGAACGGCACCGGCTGGTCCGGGCCGTACTCGGCGACCAGGGCCTCGGCGTCGATGCCGAGCTCCTCGATCGCCTTCTCCTCGAGCTGCTCGATCCGCATCCGCTGCTGGGTGCGCGCCATCTCGTCACGGTGCACGGAGTTCACGAGCTCGTCGTGCTCCTTGCCGAGCTCGCGCAGCCGGCCGCGCACGTCGCGGAGCTGCTGCTCGCGGCCGCTGCGGGACTGCTCGACCGCGGCCCGCGCCTCGGCGGCGCGGTGGATCGAGACCTCGAGCCGCCCGAGGACGTACGCGACCGCGACGCCGACCGCCTCGGCCGCCCGGCCCTCGCGGAGCAGCTGCTCGCGGCGCGCGGCGGCCTTGGCCCGCGCCTCGCGCTCGGCGTTCGCCGCGCGCACCAGCGCGTCGGCACGCCCGTGCATCGCCCGGGCCCGTTCCTCGGAGGTCCGCAGCGCGAGCCGCGCGTCGGTCTCCCCCTGACGGGCGTCGCGCGCCTCCTGCACCAGCCGCTCGCGGACGCTGGTGTCGGGCTCCTCCTCGGGCGCGTCCTCGGCGGAGGCGAGCCGGGCCTCGAGCTCGGCGAGCCCGGCGACCGCCTGGGCGCGCGCCTCCTCGGCCTTCTCGATGGCCTGGGCGAGGCGCTCGGCCTCGCCGCGGGCGGCGCGGGCCTGGGAGCCGTACTGGCCGAGCTCCTCGGCGACCGCCGCCAGGGTGGCGTCCGACTCGTGGAGCTTGGCGAGCGCGACGTCGACGCGCTTCTGCGCCTCCAACCGCTCGGCCTCGAGCCGGGACATGTCGAACCCGAGCCGCTCCGACGACGCGATCGCCTCGGCTAGCTGCTCGGCGGCCTCGTCGACCGCGGCCTGGACCTCGATCAGGCTCGGCTGGCTGGACGAGCCACCGGACGCGTAGTGGACGCCCAGCACGTCGCCCTCACGGGTGACCGCGGTGACCTCGGGGAGGTCGCGGACCAGGGCGCGGGCGGCGTCGAGGTCGTCGACGACGGCCACCCGGTCGAGGAGCCGGGTCAGCGACGGGCGGAGCTGGCCGGGGCACTCGACCACGTCGACGGCGTACGTCGCGCCGGCCGGCAGCGCGGGCCAGTCGCGGGCCGTGGCGGGCCCGCCGCCGAGCAGCAGGCCGGCGCGGCCGAGGTCGTCGCCCTTGAGGTGGCCGATCGCGCGGACCGCCGCGTCGGCGTCGGCCACGGCGACCGCGTCGGCCGCGGTGCCGAGCGCCTGCGCGACCGCCGCCTCGAAGCCGGACCGGACGGTCAGCAGTGCGGCGACCGAGCCGAGCAGCCCGGACACCTCGTCGGAGGCGGCCAGCAGCGCGCCGGCGCCGTCCTTGCGGTTGAGGCCCATCTCGAGGGCGTCCTTGCGGGCCGCGAGCGCGGTGCGGTCGCGGTCGGCCTGGAGCGCCTCGTCGCGGGCCTTGGCCAGCCGCTCCTCGATGTCGTCGAGGGCCGCGGTGGCGGCCTCGTGCTCGGCGTCCAGGCCCTCCTCGCCGGCGTCGAGGCCGGCGACCTTGGTCTCGAGCGCGGTGAAGTCGCGCTGCGCGCGCTCCGCGCGGGCGACGGCCTCCTCGCGGGCGAGCGTGAGGCGGCCGAGCTCCTCGTCGGCGGCCGCGGCGCGGGACTTCGTCGCGTTGACCTGCCCGTGCAGCCGGGCCAGCCCCTCGCGGCGGTCCGCGGCCGCGCGCTGGAGCGCGGCGACCTTGCGATCCTCCTCGGCGGCGGCGTCCTCCGCCGTACGCCGGGCGGTGACCGCCTCCTCGAGCGCGGTGCGGTTGGCGTCGACCTCGGCGGCGATCCGCTGCTCCTGCTCGCGGACCTGCGCGGCCTCGGCCTCGAGCTGCTCGGGGTCGCGGCCGGTGCGCGCCTCGACCTCGGTGCTCCCGGCCGCGTTGCGGACCCGCTCGGCGGCCAGGGACTGGGTGCCGCGCAGTCGCTCGCGCAGGCCGGACAGCGCGAACCAGGTCTCCTGGGCCTGCGCCAGCGCGGGCAGGTCCTCGCGCAGCGCGGCCTCCAGGGTCGCCTCCTGCTCGCGGGCCCGGGCCGTCTCGGCCTCCACCTGCTCGCGCCGGGCGACGAGGATCGACTCGTCGGCCATCTCCTGCTCGAGGGCGGTGCGCGCGACCAGCAGGTCGTCGGCCATCAGCCGGGCGCGGGCGTCGCGGACGTCGGCCTGCACGGTCGCGGCCCGCCGGGCCACCTCGGCCTGCCGGCCGAGCGGCTTGAGCTGGCGGCGGATCTCGCTGAGCAGGTCGTTGAGGCGGGTGAGGTTGCCCTCGGTGGAGTCGAGCTTGCGGAGCGCCTTCTCCTTGCGCTTGCGGTGCTTGAGGACGCCCGCGGCCTCCTCGATGAACCCGCGCCGGTCCTCGGGGGTCGCGTGCAGGATGGTGTCGAGCTGGCCCTGACCGACGATCACGTGCATCTCGCGCCCGATGCCGGAGTCGGAAAGCAGCTCCTGGACGTCGAGCAGCCGGCACGCGTTGCCGTTGATCGCGTACTCCGAGCCGCCGGAGCGGAACATCGTGCGGCTGATCGTGACCTCGGCGTACTCGATCGGCAGCGCGCCGTCGCTGTTGTCGATGGTCAGCACGACCTCGGCGCGACCCAGCGGCGGCCGTCCGGAGGTGCCCGCGAAGATGACGTCGTCCATCTTGCCGCCGCGCAGCGACTTGGCGCTGGCCTCACCCATCACCCAGGCGAGCGCGTCCACGACGTTCGACTTGCCGGAGCCGTTGGGACCGACGATGCAGGTGATCCCGGGCTCGAGCTGGAGCGTGGTCGAGGAGGCGAAGGACTTGAACCCCTTGAGGGTCAGGCTCTTCAGGTACAACGTCTGGCTCCCAGCTGATCAGGGTCGGCGGTCTCGTCGCTGAGGACGAAGGCTGCATCATCGCAACGGATCATCGATCATCGCAGCAGGCCAAGGGGGAAGCTCAGCGAGCCTCACCCTACCGTCCGGCACCCCCCGAGCGCGGCATCTGCGTCCTCGCCGAGTCGGCGCCAGTGCAGGCGGTGCGACCGTCGAGTCGGCGCTACTGCAGGCGGCGGGCCTGCATTCACGCCGACTCGGCACCCTGGCGACCTGCATTCACGCCGACTCGGCATCAGGCGGGCGTGGGCTCCGCCGTCTCGTCGGCGTGCGCGATGTGCACCAGCTGGCGCCAGATCAGCACCACGAACAGCGCGGAGCCGGCGAAGGCGAACCAGAACGGCGCGGTCACGCCCCAGTGCTGGGCGATCACTCCGCCGATGCCGGAGCCGAGGACCAGGCCGCCGAAGGTGCCGACCATGTTCACGCTGCCGACCCGACCCTGGAGCTCGGTCGGTACGGCGCGCTGGCGCACGGTCAGCGAGGTCGTGCCCCAGATGAAGGCGTGGGCACCGAACACGAAGAAGATGCCCAGCGCGACCCCCGGCGTGGTGGTGAGCGCGAGCGCCAGATGGGTGAACGTCTCGAAGACCAGGCCGATCCGCATGATGTTGCCGAGGCTGACCCGGCGGGTGATCCAGCCGTAGGACAGCGTGCCGACCAGGCCGCCGACCGCCTAGACGGTGGTCAGCAGCCCGAACCCGATCGCGCCCATCCCGAGCCGCTGGGTCGCGTAGAGGACCAGGATCGACCAGGCGGCGCCGAAGGTGATGTTGAAGACGAAGATCGTCAGCACCAGGGTCCGGACCGCGGCGTTGTGCAGGACCCAGCGGAACGCCTCCGCGATGTCGTGACGCAGGTGCCGGTCCGGCTCGACCTCCCGGCGGTGCGGCGGCAGCGCGACGCGCGAGACGAGCACCGCACCGAGCGCCACGACGGCGGCTTGGGACGCGAACGGCAGGGCGTGGCCGACCGCGAACAGCGCCGCGCCGATCGGCGGACCGGCCAGCTGGTTGACGGTGATGAAGCCCGTCATCAGCCGGGAGTTGGCGACCGCGAAGTCCTCGCGCCGGACCAGCATCGGCAGCAGCGTGGCCGAGGTGTTGTCCGCGAACACCTCCGCGGTGCCGAGCAGGAACATCGCGACCAGCACGAGGGCGATCGAGACGACGTCGGTGGCGATCGCCAGCGTCAGCAGCACCAGGACGCAGGCGCGCAGGACGTCGACGGTGACGATGATCAGCCGCCGGTCGAGCCGGTCGGCGAGCGCGCCCGCGAGCAGCCCGAACACCAGCGGCGGCAGCCACTGGAGCAGCGCGCCGAGCGCCACCAGGAACGGGTCGTGGGTCATCGACGCGACCAGCAGCGGGCCGGCGGCGATGGCGATGCCGTCGCCGAGGTTCGACACCCAGGACGAGGCGAGCAGCCACCGGAAGCCGGTGCCGAACCGGCGCGGCGCGACGATCTCGACGCCGCTACTGAGGAGGCTGCTCACAAGGCAGCGAGGCTATCCCCCCGGTGGTGCGTGCCGGCACCCGGTTTGCGCGCCGGCGCACGGCGAGGGCGAGCGCCACCGCTCCCCCCACCAGGCCGATCGGCAGCGCGGCGTCGGAGGCGCGGCCGACGCGGGACGACGGCAGCGCGCCGATCCCGTCGCCGGGCACGTCGACGGCGTACACGTCGAGCCCGCGGACGGCGTCGATGGTGTAGAGGATGTTCGTCGTCCGGCCGGTCTGCCGGCCGGTGCCGTCGTACACCGGCACCCACATCGCGTCCCAGACCTCCGAGGCGGGCCAGATCGCGTACCCGAAGCTCGACAGGTGCCTCGGGTGCCGCGCGTCGACCAGCTGGAGACCGCCGCCGTAGTAGCCGACCGCCACGATCCCGTTGCGGTTGCTGAACCAGTGCGAGGAGCAGAACGAGCCCTGCGGCAGCGGGAAGTTGCCGAGGTCGGCGAGCTCGACCTTGTCCAGCGGGACGATCGCCGAGCGCGACCCGTCGAGGCGCTTGACCCACCAGGCCTGGAACGACCCGGCGCGGGTGCAGTCGGTCTGCTCGTAGTCCTCCTCGGTCACCAGCAGCACGTTGCCGTTGCGGAACGCGGGCCTGCTCCCCGGGCGGAAGGCGTCGGCGTTCGGGCGGAAGGAGTTGTGCAGGATGAAGTCGTTCCAGCCCTCGTACCGCGGGTCGGTGCCGCGGCCGGCCTTGCCGGTGGTCGTGAGCAGCCGCGGCCGCGCGGGCTTGCTGGTGTCCCACATGGAGGCACCGCCCCAGCCGGTGTGGGTGCCGATGCCGGCGGCGTCGAAGTTCCACTTGTGGCCGGCGGTCGGTGACGCGAACGGCTGCACGCCCGCGGTGGTCCGGTCGGCGTCGACCTCCCGGGGGTGGTCGAGGTCGCGCAGGTCGATGATCGAGAAGTGCCCGTCCTCGCCGGCCGAGTACACGTAGGTGCAGTTGCGCTGGTCGACGCAGGTGACGGTGTGGGTGCTGGTGGTGGCCGGGGCCCGGGACAGCACGCGCGGGCTCGCCGGGTCGGTGACGTCGACGACCACGAGCTCGCCGCCCCCCACGTTCGCGTGCTGGATGTCGTCGGGCGAGGCCTGGTACGAGTCGACGCCGATCAGCGCGAACCGCCGGACGCCGTCCGCGGTACGTCGCTCGCCGCAGTTCATCGCCTCGTTCTCGAACTGCAGGCTCGGCAGCACCCCGACCTCCGCCGGGTGCGCCGCGTCGGAGACGTCCCAGACGCGGACCGAGTCCAGGCCGCTGGTCACGAACACCGGCGCGGTCCACAGGAAGCACCCGGAGATGCCCGCCTGGGTCGGGTGGGCGCCGATGTGGGCGACGTTGCCGCTGGCGAGCAGCGAGTCGTCCTCGGCGGACGACGGGGCGGCGCCCAGGCCCACGGTGAGGGCGACGAGGGCAGCGACGGCGAGGGAGCGCACGACCAACATGTCGCGTCCAACGACGGGACGCGGCGTCGGTCACGCGGGAGTCAGGCGGGCTGCATCTCCTGCATCGAGGCGGCCTCGATGTCGAGGAGCGTCGCGGCCTGGGCGGCCGTCAGCCTGTCGTTCTCCTCCGTGAGGCGCAGGACCAGCGCCTCGAGCTCGCCCACGCGCGCGCGCAGCCGGTCGTTCTCGGCTACGAGTCGGGCGGGGGTCCGCAGGTCGCTGTTCATGTATCCGATCAGCGCCTTGGCCATGGATGGACCTTCCGGGTCGTGGGGGGTCACCCGCGATGGCGGGCCGTCTTCAAGAGTCCCACCGCAGCGTCCCTCGGTCAATCCGGGACCGGCAAAGCCTCCGGCCGCGGCCGGCGGGTCCGCGGCGCGGGCTGGCAGGCCGGGCAGAAGTACGACGAGCGGTTCATGAACGCGACCCGCCGCAGCGGCGTCCCGCAGCGGTCGCAGGACTCGCCGTCGCGGCCGTAGGCGTGCAGCGAACGATCGAAGTAGCCCGACTCGCCGTTGACGTTGACGTAGAGCGCGTCGAACGACGTCCCGCCCTCCTGCAGCGCCGCGGTCATCACGGCGCGGGCGTGGCCGAGGAGCTCGCGCACCTGGGTGGCCGTCAGCCGGTCGCCCGGGCGCTCGCCGTGCAGCCGGGCGCGCCAGAGCGCCTCGTCGGCGTAGATGTTGCCGACCCCGGAGACCAGGTTCTGGTCCAGCAGCTGCCGCTTGATCCCGGAGCTCCGCTTGCGGACCTTGCGCACGAACAGGTCGTCGTCGAACTCCGGGTCCAGCGGGTCCCGGGCGATGTGGGCGATCTCGGGCGGCAGCTCGGCGCCGCCCTCGGAGACCGACAGGCCGCCGAACATCCGCTGGTCGACGAACCGCATCTGCAGCCCGGTGTCGAGCGCGAACCGCACCCGCAGGTGGCGCTCGTCGGGCGCGTCGGGCGGCTGCACCAGGATCTGGCCGCTCATGCCGAGATGGCCGAGCAGCGCGTCGCCGTTGTCGAGCGGCAGCCAGAGGTACTTGCCCCGGCGCCGGGCGGCCTCGATCCGGCGGCCGGCGAGCGCGGCGGCGAAGCCGGCCGGGCCGCGCAGGTCGCGGCGCACCGGGCGCGGGTGGAGGACGTCGACCCGCTCGATGGTCGCGCCGAGGACGTGCCGCTCCAAGCCGGCCCGGACGGTCTCGACCTCGGGCAGCTCGGGCATGCCCTAGCTCTTGCGGGTGGCGTGCGCCGCGGCGTCGATGGCCGGGTCCTCGACACCGAGGTCGGTGGCGATCTCGCCGTACGCCGTCTCCGCGGCGGCCTGCTCGGCCTCCTTCTTCGACCGGCCGACGCCGTTGCCGTAGAGGCCGTCGCCCACGCGCACCTGGGCCGTGAACGTCTTCATGTGGTCGGGGCCCTCGTCCTCGATGACGTACTCGGGCACCCCGAGGCCGTGCTCGGCGGAGAGCTCCTGGAGGGAGGTCTTCCAGTCCAGGCCGGCGCCCAGCGCGGACGCGGCCTCGATCAGCGGGTCGAACAGCCGGTGGACGACGTCCGCCGACGTCTCGAACCCGCCGCTGAGGTGGATCGCGCCGATCACCGCCTCGACGGTGTCGGAGAGGATCGACGCCTTGTTGCGGCCCCCGGTGGACTCCTCACCGCGACCGAGCTTCACGTGGTCGCCGACGCCGATGCGCCGGCCGACCTCGGCGAGCGCGCGGGCGTTCACGACGGCCGCGCGGAGCTTCGCCAGCCGGCCCTCCGAGAGGTCCGGGTGGGTGCGGTACAGCGTCTCGGTGACGACCACGCCGAGCACGGAGTCGCCGAGGAACTCCAGCCGCTCGTTGGTCGGCAGCCCGCCGTTCTCGTACGCGTACGAGCGGTGGGTGAGGGCGCGCTCGAGCAGCTCGGGGTCCAGGACGGGCTCCCCGAGGGCTGCTCGGAGCTCGGTGTAGTTGGTCAGCGGACCGGACCGGTCAGAGGACCTGACGACGGTCGGCGCGCGCGCCGTACTGGCCGCACTCGCCGCACGCACGGTGCGGGAGGTGCTTGGCACCGCAGGCGGGGTTCGCGCAGGTCACCAGGGTGGGCGCGACGGCCTTCCAGGCCGAACGACGGTGACGCGTGTTGCTGCGCGACATCTTCCGCTTCGGGACAGCCACTGTTATCTCCTCTACCAGGACCGGAGGCTCCGGCCGTGAACGTTTCTCAGTCTTCCTGCTGGTCCTGCGTGAGGGCCGCGAGCCCCGCCCAACGCGGGTCGATCGGGTCCTCGTGCGCGTGGTCCGGGTCGTCCTTGAGCCGGGCACCGCACTCGGTGCACAGTCCGGGACAGTCGTCCTCGCACAGGGGCTGGAACGGCAGTGCGAGCACCACCGCGTCCCGCAGCAGGGGCTCCAGGTCGACCAGGTCTCCCTCGAGCGTGCTGACCCCGTCGTCCTCCTCGGAGGAGTAGTCCTGGTCGTCGTACACGAACAGCTCCTGGAACCGAACGTCGATCTCGTCCTCGATCGGCTCCAGGCACCGCGCGCACTCCCCGGTGAGCTCGGCCGAGGCCGAACCGGTGACCAGCACACCCTCCATGACCGCTTCCAGCCGCAGGTCGAGGTCGACCGGCGAGCCTTCCGGGACACGGAGGACTTCGATGCCCAGATCTGCCGGTGCCGGAACCGTCCGCGTCACCTGTTGCTGGGACCCCGGGCGGCGGCCGAGCTCGCGGGTGTCGAGCACGAGCGGCGCTCTCGGGTCCAGGCTGCTCAGGGTTCTACTTCCGTGTTCAGGCACAAACAGATCGTCGTGAATCGTACCGGGCGGGCGTCCGGCGGAGCAAAAGCAGGCGCTCAGGAGCGGCCCAGCCGCTCCATCATCCGGGCGTGCACGGCGGGCGGGACCAGGTCGGAGACGTCGCCGCCGAGCGACGCGACCTCCTTGACCAGGCTGGACGAGATGTAGCCGAGCGCGGCGGTCGTCGGGATGAACACCGTCTCGACGCCGGTCAGGTGGGAGTTCATCTGGGCCATCGGCAGCTCGTACTCGTAGTCGTTGCCGCCGCGGAGCCCCTTGACGATCGCCTGGGCCCCGATCTCGCGGCAGAAGTCCACGATCAGGCCGCTGAAGCCCCTCACCGTGACGTTCGGCAGGTCCGCGCACGCCTCGCGCAGCATCTCCAGCCGGGCCTCGGGGTCGAACATGCGGGACTTCGACGGGTTGGTCCCGGTCGCGACCACGAGCTCGTCGAAGAGCCCGGCAGCCCGCCGGAAGATGTCGACGTGCCCGTTGGTCACCGGGTCGAACGATCCGGGGCACACCGCGCGGGTCATGGCGTGGAGGCTATCGCGTACCAGAGCGTGGTCTCGCCGTACCTCTTCGATCGGGTCTCCCCCAGGCCGTCGGGCCACGACGGCTCGGGGCTGCGGGACGACCGCTCCACGACCACCATCGCGCCGGGCACCAGCCACCCGTGCTCGACCAGGGCGGCGAGGTCGGCGGCGACCGCGGCCTCGTCGAGCGGGTACGGCGGGTCGAGGAACGCGACGTCGTACGGCGCGCCCGGCGGCCGGCGGAGCGTGGCGGCGACCGACCCGGTGACGACGTGGGCCTTCGCGAATCCGATCGTGCGTGCGTTGTCGGCGATCAGCGCGGCGGTCCGGCGGTCCTGCTCGACGAGCGTCACGACGTCGGCCCCGCGCGACCAGGCCTCGAGGCCGACCGCGCCGGACCCGGCGTACAGGTCGAGGACGCGGAGCCCGTGCAGGGAGCCGCACCACGACTCGACGGCGGAGAACAGGGCCTCGCGCACCCGGTCGCTGGTCGGGCGGGTGGCCGCGCCGCGAGGAGTGTTCAGGCGGCGCCCGCCCGCCGCTCCTCCGATGATCCGCGTCATGGGGTGATCACGACTTGTCCATGAAGTCGGCCTGGACCGAGAGCTCGAGCCGGTGGACCGCGACCGCGAGGTCGGGCGCGTGGGCGAGGTCGGCGTCGGCGTCGAGCAGGGCGTTGGCCGCCTCCCGGGCCTGCACGATCGTCTTCTCGTCGCGGAGCACCCGGAGGTTCTGCAGACCGGAGCGGTATCCGGACTGCGACTTCCCGAGGACGTCTCCCTCGCGCCGCTGCTCCAGGTCGACGCGGCTGAGCTCGAAGCCGTCGGTCGTGGCCGCCACCGCGTCCAGCCGCTGCCGCGCCGGCGACTGCGGCTCGGCGTGCGTGACGAGCAGGCACAGGCCGGGCAGCCCGCCCCGGCCCACCCGCCCGCGGAGCTGGTGCAGCTGGGACACGCCGAACCGCTCGGCGTCCAGCAGCACCATCGCGGTGGCGTTCGCGACGTCGACGCCGACCTCGATCACGGTCGTCGAGACCAGCACGTCGACCTCACCGGCCGCGAACGCCCGCATCACCCGGTCCTTGTCGTCCGGCGGCATCTTGCCGTGCAGCTTCTCCACCCGCAGCCCGGCCAGCGGGCCCTCCGCGAGCTGGGCGGTCACCTCCTCGACGGCGGCGAGACCGCCGTCGGGCTTCGACCCCGGTACGACGTCGCCCTCCTCGTCCAGGTCGACCTGGTCGGTCTCGCCCTGCTCGGCCTCGTCGCCGGTGATCCGCGGGCAGACGACGTAGACCTGGTGGCCCTTCTCGACCTCCTCGCGCACCCGCTCCCAGACCCGGCCGATCCAGGACGGGTGCTCGGCCAGCGCCACGACGTTGGTCTGGATCGGCGCCCGGCCGGCCGGCAGCTCGGTGAGCGTGCTGGTCTCCAGGTCGCCGAACACGGTCATCGCGACGGTGCGCGGGATCGGCGTCGCGGTCATCACCAGCACGTGGGGCGGGGTGCCGGCCTTGTCGGTGAGCGCGGCGCGCTGCTCGACACCGAACCGGTGCTGCTCGTCGACGACGACCAGGCCGAGGTCGGCGAACATCACGTTCTCCTCGAGCAGCGCGTGCGTGCCGATCACGATGCCGGCCTCGCCGGTGGCGATCCGCGACATCGGTCCGGTGCGTTGCGCCTTGGTCATCGACCCGGTGAGCAGCTCGACGTTCGTGGCGTCCGCGGAGCCGCCGAGCATGCCGCCGGCGGCGAGGTCGCCGAGCAGCGCGGTGATCGAGCGGTGGTGCTGCTGGGCGAGCACCTCGGTCGGCGCGAGCAGCGCCGCCTGGCCGCCGGAGTCGACGACCCGGAGCATCGCCCGGAGCGCCACCAGGGTCTTGCCGGAGCCGACCTCGCCCTGGAGCAGCCGGTTCATCGGGTGCGGCTGGGCGAGGTCGTGCTCGATCTCGGCGCCGATCGCCCGCTGCCCCTCGGTGAGCTCGAAGGGCAGCCGCGCGTCGAACTCCGCGAGCAGGCCGCCCTGGTCACCGGTGCGGGCCTGCGCGGCCTGGGCGCGCAGCAGCCGGCGCCGGCGGGCGAGCACGAGCTGGGTGACCAGCGCCTCCTCGAACCGGAACCGGCGCTGGGCGCCGGCGATCTCGCCGTGGTCGTGCGGGTTGTGGATCCGCTGGAGCGCGGTGTGGACGTCGAGCAGGTCGTACTCCTCGCGCACCGGCGCGGGGATGACGTCCGGCACGTCGTCGATGACGGTCAGCGCGAACGCGACGGCCCGCTGGATGTCCCACGAGTCGACGCCCTTGGTGAGCGGATAGATCGGGTAGAACTCGCCGATCGCGTCCAGCGACAGCTGGGCGGCGTCCTCGTCCTTGTCGCCGAAGAGCACGAGCTGGGGGTTGGTCAGTTGCCACTCGTGGCGGAAGCGGCCGACCTTGCCGAGGAAGATGCCGCGCCGGCCCACGGGCATCCGGTCCTGCTGCCACTGCGCCGTGCCCCGGTTCTTGGCGAAGAACGAGATGCGGAACGACGGGCCGTCGGTGCGGACCACGACGTCGAGGCGGTACGCCGGGCGGCCGGTGCGCCGGTCCTTGTAGGTGGCGAGCCCGGACTCCGCGATCTGGCCGACGACGGTGAGCACCTCGCCCTCGTGCAGCTCGTCGATGCGGGTGAGCTCGCCGGTCTTCACGTAGCGGCGCGGGAAGTGGTGGAGCAGGTCGCCGACCGTGCGCAGGCCGAGCTTCTCCGCGATCGCCTCGCGCTTCTTCTTGTGGTCGCCGAGGACGGCGACCACCGGCGAGTCGAGTCCGATCACCCCGTGCGCCCCCTCACTCGACCGACATCAGCAGCGGGTACCGCTCCTGGCCACCGTCGTACACCACGACGTCGACCACGGGGTACCGCTCCTCGACGTACGCCGCGCACCGCGTCGCGAGGGAGCCCTCGGGGTCGTCGGCGCCGGCCACGATCGTGGCCAGCTCGCCACCGCCGCCGAGCAGCCGGTCGAGCACGTCGGTCGCGACCGCGTAGAGGTCCTCGCCCACCACGACGAAGTCGCCCGCGACCACGCCGAGCACGTCGCCCGGCTCGCAGGGCCCGGCCATCGTCATCGCCTGGCGCGCGGCGACCGTGACGGCCCCCTGGCGGGCGTGCCGGGCGGTGGCGGTCATCTCGAGCACGTCCTGCTCGAAGGTCCGGCCCGGCTCGTGGACCGCGGCGGCGGCCAGCCCGGTGACCTGCGCGTGGGTGGGGATCACCGCGACCCGGACCGCGCCGTCGGAGTCGGCCTCGGCGGTGCGGGCCGCGATCTCGGCGACCCGCACCGAGTCGTGGTCGTTGGGCAGCACGATGACCTCGGCGGCGGCGCAGGAGGTGATCGCCTCGAGCAGCTGCCCGGTCGAGGGTCGGTGGCCCGGGCCGCCCGGGACCACGACCGCGCCGGCCTCCTCGAACAGCGCCGCCAGGCCCGGCCCGGCGGCGACCGCGACCACCCGGCGGCCGGTGCGCGCCCGGGTCTGCCGGCGGAGCTCGGCCACCTGCTCGGCGAAGTGCGTGACCCGGATCCGGTGCGGCCGCCCGGCGGCGATCCCCGCCTCGACGGCCGCGCCCACGTCGTCGACGTGCACGTGGACGTTCCAGAGACCGTCGCCACCGACGACCACCAGCGAGTCGCCGAGGCCGGACAACTGCTCGCGCAGGCCGGGTACGGCGGAGTCCTCGGCGTCGAGGAGGTACATCACCTCGTACTGGGGCCCGTCGGGGTGCAGGTCGCCGCTGGCCGGCTGCGGGACCGGGATGTGGTGGGTCCCGATCGGCGCGGCGACCGGTGTCGGCCGGCGCCCGGTCAGCACGGTCTCGGCCGCGTCGAGGATCACGCTCACCCCACGGCCGCCGGCGTCGACGACGCCGGCGTGGCGCAGCGCGGCGAGCTGCTCCGGCGTCCGCGCCAGCGCCTCGCGGGCGGCGGCGGCCGCGTGGGCGAACACGTCGCGGGCGCGGGCACCGGTCTCCTTGGCGACCTCCCCGGCGGCCTCCGCGGCGGCGCGGGTGACGGTGAGCATGGTGCCCTCGACGGGCGTGCCGACCGCGGCGTAGCTGGCGTCCGAGGCGCGGCGGATGGCGTCGGCCATCACGTGCGCGTTCCGCTCGTCCGGGTGGGCCTGGGCGACCCGGCGCCCGATCGCGCCGAGCATCTCGCTGAGGATCACGCCGGAGTTGCCGCGGGCGCCCAGGAGCGCGCCGCGGGAGAACGCCGCGAGCGCCGTACCCAGGTCGGCGTCCGGGTCGCCGCCAGTGGCCTCGCGGACGGCGTCGCGGGCGGCCGACATCGTGAGGTACATGTTGGTCCCCGTATCGCCGTCGGGCACCGGGAAGACGTTGAGCGCGTCGATCTCCTCGCGGGCCGCGGCGAGGGCGTCCACGGCGATGTCGACGAACCGCAGGACCACCGCGAGGGTGATGCGTCCGCTGCGGGGAGTTTCCATCGCCGTCCTAGTTCAGGGAGACTGGAGTGGCTCAGGTTAGTGGGTCGCGCTCGATTTCAGGGGTCGCGGGGGCATCGGATACTCTGGTGCGGTTGCCCGCCCAGCGGGCCCACAGCTTCTTTCGTACACATCATCGATTCGTCTCCAGGAGTTCACGGTGGCTGCCGTCTGCGACATCTGCGCCAAGAAGCCCGGCTTCGGCAACAACCGGCCGTGGTCGCGCAAGATCACGAAGCGTCGCTTCGACCCCAACATCCAGCGCGTCCGGGCCACCGTCAACGGCACCCCGAAGCGTCTCAACGTGTGCACCGGCTGCCTCAAGGCCGGTAAGGTCACCCGCTGACCCACCGCACTCTGCGCGAGGCCCCGACCTGATGGTCGGGGCCTGCTGCATTTTCTCACCGAGTCGGCGCCAGTGCAGGCCGAAAGAGGGCCGAGTCGGCGCGAATGCAGGCGGCCGGCCTGCAGTAGCGCCGACTCGACCGGGCTGGGGCCTGCAGTAGCGCCGAGTCGGCCTAGAAGTGGGTCCAACCGGCCGGGCCGTCGTACTCCGCGCCGTCCACGGTGACGCCCGACCCCTCCCCGACCGAGCCGATCACGGCCCAGCCGTCCGGCACGGCGTCGACCGACGCGTACGTCGCGAGCAGCGCGTGGTCGTCGCCGCCGGTCAGGATGAACGACAGCGGGTCCGCGCCGGTCGCGGCGCCGACGGCCTGGAGGGGCTCGGGGACGTCGAACGCCGCCGCGTGCACGTCGATCGCGACGCCGGAGCCGGCCGCGAGGTGGCCGGCGTCCGCGAGCAGCCCGTCGGAGACGTCGATCATCGCGGTCGCCCCCGCCTCGGCGGCGACCCGGCCGGCGTCGTACGGCGGCTCGGGCCGGCGGTAGGCCTCGACGAGGACCCGCGGCGAGCGGAAGCCGCGGCCGAGCACCGCCAGCCCGCCCGCGGCCCAGCCCTGCCGGCCGGTGATCGCGAGCACGTCGCCGGGCCGCGCGCCCGAGCGGAGCACCGGCGCCTGCGTGCACGCGCCGAGCACGGTCACCGCGATCACGATCTCGTCGGCGCGGGTGAGGTCGCCGCCCACGACGGAGGCGCCGACGAGCGCGCACTCGTCCGCGAAGCCCTGCGCGAGGTCCAGCGCCCACTGCGCGGGGAGGTCGGCGGGCGCGGCCAGGCCGATGGTCAGGGACGTCGCCCGGCCCCCCATCGCGTTGACGTCGGAGAGGTTCTGGGCGGCGGCGCGGTGGCCGACGTCGGCCGCCGAGGCCCACTCGCGGCGGAAGTGCCGACCCTCGACGACCAGGTCGGTGGACACCACGACGTGCCCGGTCTTCACGCGCAGCACGGCGGCGTCGTCGCCCGGCCCCACGAGCACCTGCTCGCCCTGCGGGAACAGCCCGACGAGCTCCGCGATCAGTCCGAACTCGCCGACGTCGGCGAGGGTGGCGTCAGGAGGGATCGGCATGCGTCCCATCCCACCATGCCGGGGTGTCCGCGGCCGGTACCGCACGGTAGGTTGGCCGACGACAAGCACGCTGATCGCACGAGGGAGAGACCCGATGGTCGTCCAGGCGTACATCCTGATCCAGACCGATGTCGGCAAGGCCGCCGAGGTCGCCGCCGCCATCGCCCAGGTGAAGGGCGTGACCCTCGCCGAGGACGTCACCGGCCCCTACGACGTGATCGTCCGCGCCGAGGCCCGCAACGTCGACGAGCTCGGCAAGCTCGTGGTCTCGAAGGTCCAGAACCTCGACGGCATCACCCGCACGCTGACCTGCCCGGTCGTGCACATCTGAGGGTGACCCGCGCCGTACGCCGACGCCCCGTGTCCCGCCGGACACGGGGCGTCGTCGCGTGCGCGGCGGTCGTCCTGCTGGCGACCGGCTGCAGCCACGGTCCGCCCGAGATC
The DNA here is from genome assembly GCF_039526625.1 of Nocardioides aquiterrae. NCBI lineage: Bacteria > Bacillati > Actinomycetota > Actinomycetes > Propionibacteriales > Nocardioidaceae > Nocardioides > Nocardioides aquiterrae. The sequence continues at coordinate 206,358 of NZ_BAAAJE010000030.1, read as the reverse complement.
GACGCGCCCGACCTCTCGGCCGCCGACGCGGCGACCTGCCGCGACTTCGTGAACGCGCTCCCCGAGACCCTGGGGGGACACGAGCCGGCCGCGACCACCGGCGACACCGTCTACGGCGCCGCGTGGGGCGACCCGGCGATCGTGCTCACCTGCGGCGTCGGCCCGGTCGACCTGACCGAGGTGCCGCCGTGCACGGTCGTCAACGGGGTCGGGTGGGTCGTGCAGGAGACCGACGGCCGCACCACGCTCACCGCCGACGGCTACCGCCCCCGCGTGCGGCTCGTCGTGCCCGACGACTACGAGCAGCCCGCCGGCCTGGTGACCGGGCTCGCTCCCCTCGTCAAGAAGTACCTGAGGCTGGAGGAGCGCTGCCTGTGAGTCAGCGCAGGCCGGTGTCGCGCTGCAGCGCGAGCCGGATCAGCCGGTCCACGAGCGCCGGGTAGTCCACGCCGGTCGCGGCCCACATCCGCGGGTACATCGAGGTCGGGGTGAAGCCGGGCATCGTGTTGATCTCGTTGACCACGACCCGGTCGCCGGGCAGCACGAAGAAGTCCACGCGGGCCAGGCCCTCGCCGTCGACCGCCTCGAACGCGCGCACCGACATGTCGCGGATCTGCTCGGTGACCGCGTCCGGGAGGTTCGCCGGTACGTCGAGCTCGGTGTGCTCCTCGGGCAGGTACTTGGCCGCGAAGTCGTAGAACTCGTGGTCGCCCGAGATGCGGATCTCGGCCGGCACGCTGGTCTCCGGGGTGCCGTCGAGGGCCTGGAGCACCCCGCACTCGACCTCGCGGCCGCCCTCGGCGTACGCCTCGAGCAGCACCTTGGGGTCGTACCGCAGCGCCTCCTCGATCGCCCCCGCCAGCTCCGACTCGTCGTGCACCTTGGAGATGCCGATGCTGGAGCCGCCGCGCGCGGGCTTGGCGAAGAGCGGGTAGCCGAGGCCGGCGGCGCGCTCGCGGCAGCCGGGCTGGTCCCGCTCCCACTGGCGCGCGGTCACCGTCGTCGAGGGCAGCACCGGAAGCCCGGCGGCGGCCAGCACCACCTTCATGTACGCCTTGTCCATGCTGACCGCGGAGGAGAGCACGCCGGCGCCGACGTACCGGACCCCCGCCATCTCGAACAAGCCCTGGATGGTGCCGTCCTCGCCCCACGGCCCGTGCAGCAGCGGGAAGACCACGTCGACCTCGCCGAGGGTGCGCGGCGGCTGGGACGGCTCGGTGACGACCAGTCCCGTCGAGGCCGCCTCGGGCGCGAGGGCGACCGGCGCGCGGTCGCCGTCGACGCTCGGCAGCTGGTCGGGTCCGGTGATGCGCAGTTGGTCCGGGTCCCCGGACTCGAGCACCCAGCGGCCGTCGGTGGCGATGCCGATCGGCACGACGTCGTACACGTTCCGGTCGATCGCGGCGAGCACGCTGCCCGCCGTCACGCACGAGATGGCGTGCTCGCTCGACTTGCCGCCGAAGACGACGGCGACGCGGGGCTTGCGGCTGGGCTCGTTCATCGCGACGACCCTATCCGGCCTAGCCTGTGGGTCATGAAGCCCGCCACCGTCGCCGTCACCGCCGGACGCCCGCCGCACGAGCCGGACCGGCCGCTGAGCGAGCCGATCACGATGGCCTCGACCTACGTCGCGGGCGGCGACCTGGAGTACGGGCGCTACGCCAACCCGACGTGGACGGCGTTCGAGGAGGCGCTCGGGGCGCTGGAGGGCGGGCGGGCGCTGGCCTTCTCGTCCGGCATGGCCGCCGTGACGACCGTGCTCGACCTGGTCGGGCACGACGCGCTGGTCGTCGCACCCGCGCACTCCTACACCGGCACGCTGCTCCAGCTCGGCGACCTCGAGAGCCGCGGCCGGATCCGCACGAAGCTCGTCGACATCACCGACACCGACGCGGTGGTGGCGGCGTGCGAGGACGCCGCGCTGGTGTGGTTCGAGTCGCCCACCAACCCGGCCCTCGAGGTCGCGGACATCCCGCGGATCGCCGACGCGGCGCACGACGCAGGGGCGTACGTCGTGGTGGACAACACGTTCGCCACTCCCCTGCTCCAGCAGCCGCTGAGCCTGGGGGCCGACATCGTCGTGCACTCGGTGACGAAGTTCCTCGCCGGCCACAGCGACGTGCTGATGGGCGCGGTCGTCACGGACGACGAACAGCTGCACGGCGTGCTCAAGGGCCGCCGCGACCTGCTCGGCGCCACCCCGGGCACGCTGGAGGCCTGGCTCGCGCTGCGCGGCCTGCGGACCCTGCACCTGCGGGTCGAGCGGTCGCAGCAGAACGCCCAGGAGCTGGTGCGCCGGTTGGCCGACCACCCGGCGATCGGCGAGGTGCGGTACCCGGGCTTCGGCGGCATCGTCTCGGTCGTGCTCGCCCAGGGCGCGATGGCCGCCGACCTGCTCGTGCACAAGACGTCCCTGTGGGTGCACGCCACGTCGCTCGGCGGGGTGGAGTCGACCTTCGAGCGCCGCCGCCGCTGGAAGGCCGAGCCCGCGACCATCCCCGAGGGCCTGGTGCGGCTGTCCGTGGGCGTCGAGGACGTCGACGACCTGTGGGACGACCTGCGCGGCGCGCTAGACGACCTGACCTAGCGGCTACTCGGTCTCGGACTTCGTGTCCCGGGCGATGAACGCGTCCATCATCTCGGGCGCGGTCATCCGCCCGGCGACGACGGCGTCCACGTGCTCCGCGATCGGCGCGTCGACGCCGGTGCGCTCGGCCAGCGCGAGCAGCGAGGAGCAGGACTTCGCGCCCTCGGCGACCTGGCGGGTGGTCGCGAGGATCTCGTCGGTGGTCATCCCCCGACCGAGCTTCTCGCCGAACGTGCGGTTGCGCGACAGCGGCGACGAGCAGGTCGCGACGAGGTCGCCGAGGCCGGCCAGGCCCATCAGCGTCAGCGGGTTGGCGCCGAGCGCGGTGGCGAGCCGCGCGGTCTCGGCCAGGCCGCGGGTGATGACCGAGGCGGTGGTGTTGTCGCCGAAGCCGAGGCCGACCGCCATGCCGACCGACAGCGCGACGACGTTCTTGTAGGCGCCACCGAGCTCGCAGCCCAGCACGTCCGGGCTCGTGTACGGGCGGAACGCCGGGGAGTGGATGCGCTGCTGGACCTGGCGGGCGACGTCCTCGACGGCGCACGCGACGACCGACGCGGCCGGCTCGCGCTTGGCGATCTCCTTGGCCAGGTTGGGTCCGCTGACCACCGCGATCCGATCGGGACCGGCGCCGGTGACCTCGCCGATCACCTGGCTCATCCGGTCCAGCGTGCCGAGCTCGACGCCCTTCATCAGCGAGACGAGCACCGAGCCCGGCTCGATGTGCGGTGCCCACTCGGTGAGGTTGACGCGCAGCGACTGCGACGGGGTGGCGAGCACGACCAGGTCGGCGCCGTGCGCGGCCTTCTCGACGTCGTGGGTCGCGGAGACCTGCTGGGGCAGCTCGATCCCGGGCAGGTACTCGCTGTTCTCCCGCCGGTCGTTGATCGTCTCGGCGACCTCCTCGCGACGCGCCCAGATCGTGACGTCGTTGCCGGCGTCGGCGAGCACGACCGAGAAGGCGGTGCCCCACGATCCCGCGCCGAACACCGCGACCTTGCCGCGGGCGGCCCTCACGTCGTGCCCTCGGGCTTGTTGGGGTTGCCGATCTGGCGCACGCCCGCCTTCTTCATGTCGAAGCGCTCCGGAGGCGCGGTCTCGCCGCGCACGTCCTCGACGAGGGCGGTGATGGCGGCCATGATCCGGTCGGTCGCCTCCTGGATCACCGCGACCGTGCGCGGCTTCGCCTCGAGGTCCGAGAGGTCGACCGGCGTGCCGACCTTCATCGTCACCAGCTTGCGCGGGAACAGGTCGGGCTTCTTCGCGTACGGCGCGAGCAGCTGCTGGGCGCCCCACTGGCCCACCGGGATGACCGGGCAGCCGGTGGCGAGCGCGATCCGCGCGGCGCCGGACTTGCCGGTCATCGGCCACCCGCCGGGATCGCGGGTGATCGTGCCCTCGGGGTAGACGACCACGCACTTGCCGTCGCGGACGGCCTGGACGGCGGCGTCGAACGCGCCGGCGGCGTTCTTGCTCAACCGCTCGACGGGGATCTGGCCGGCGGCGGTGAAGAACGCGCTGAGCGCCTTGTTCTTGAACAGCCCGGACTTCGCCAGGTAGTGCGGCAGCCGCCCGTGGTCGTAGACGAGCTGTGCGGCGGTCAGCGGATCCACGTGCGACACGTGGTTGAGCACGATGATGCACCCGCCCGTCGCGGGGATGTTCTCCCCGTCGATCCAGTCGTGCTTGGTGGTCGACACCAGCGCAGCCCGGACGATGGGCTCGGCCAACCACCAGGCCCAGCTCTTCTTCTCCCGCATCTTGCGAACGACCACGTGCGCAGGCTACTCGGTCACCACCTGACAGGATCGGCACGATGCCCGTGTCCCGCTACGCCGCCCTGATCCCCGTGAAGCCGCCCGCGATCGGCAAGTCCCGCCTGCTCGGCGTGGCCGACCGGCGCGCGCTCGCGGAGGCGTTCGCGCTCGACACCGTGGCCGCGTGCGTGGCGGCGTCGGCGGTCGCCGAGGTCCTCGTCGTCACCGACGACGCGCCGTTCTCGGCCCGGCTGACACGCCTCGGCACCGACGCGATCCCCGACGGCGTGGCGGGCGACCTCAACGGCACGCTGCGCCAGGCGGCGGCGGAGGCGCGCCGGCGCTGGCCGGACCTGCGGCCGGTCGCGGTCTGCGCCGACCTGCCGGCGCTGCGTCCCGCGGACCTCGACGCCGTGCTGCTGCGGGCCGGCCCGCACCCGGCGTTCGTCCCCGATGCGGCGGGCGTGGGCACGACGCTCTACCTCGCGGCGTACGACGAGTTCGACCCGCGCTTCGGTCCGGGCTCCCGCGAGGCACACCTCGACGCGGGCGCCCTCGAGCTCACCGACGCGGCACCCTCGGTGCGCCGCGACGTCGACGACGCCGACGACCTGCACGACGCCGTGGCCCTGGGCGTCGGGCCCGAGACGGCCGCCCTCACCCGAGCCGGCACGACGACGGGCCGCCACCCCGAGGGGTGACGGCCCGTCCTCCGTGGTTCCCGACCGGGGTCAGGACTTCTTGGCGGTCTTCTTCGCCGGCGCCTTCTTGGCCGGAGCCTTCTTCGCCGGCGCCTTCTTGGCGGTGGCGGTCTTCTTCGCCGCGGTCTTCTTGGCCGGTGCCGACTTCGTGGCCGACGTCTTCTTGGCGGCGGTGGTCTTCTTCGCCGGTGCCTTCTTGGCGGGAGCCGACTTCGTGGCGGAGGCCTTCTTGGCCGGGGCCGCCTTCTTGGCGGAAGCCGCCTTCGTGGCCGGAGCCTTCTTGGCCGCGGTCTTGGCGGTCGTGGTCTTCTTCGCCGGCGTCGCCTTCTTCGCGGCCGCCGCCGCGGCCTTCTTCGCCGGAGCGGCCGCCTTCTTGGCGGCGGCACTCGACGTGGTGAGGGTCAGCTTCGGCAGCTTCTTCGCTCCCGAGACCACGTTCTTGAGGTCGGCCCCGGCGGTGAACTTCGGCACCGCCGTCTTCTTCGCCTTGATGCGGGCGCCGGTCTGCGGGTTGCGCACCCACCGTGCCTCGCGCACGCGCTTCTCGAACGACCCGAAGCCCGTGATGGCGACCTTCTCACCCTTCGCGACCTCGCGGGTGATCGTGTCCAGCACGGACTCGAGGGCGTGCGAGGCGGCCTTCTTGTTCCCCTCGAAACGCGCCGAGAGAGCGTCGATGAACTCTGACTTGTTCACTGTCTTCCCTTCAATGAACGACAACTGGTCGAGCCCGTGCTCGACTAACTCCCTTGCACGCTAGGTATTCCTGGCCGTCCTCACAATCACCTGAGCCGCGTTTCGTGCCGTGTTTTTTTACGATCGGAAGGCGCAGAACCGGTCAACCGAGCCACATTCGGGGGTTTTCACCCGCCGGAATCCAATTCGTCCGACAAACGCAAGAGGGCGAATCCCCTGTGTGTACTGGGGATTCGCCCTCTCGGCGTCATGGTCAGCCGGCGTGCTGCGTGACCGGCTTCCAGCTCGGGCGGCTCGCCTCGTACGTCGCGATGTCGTCCTCGTGGCCCAACGTGATCCCGATGTCGTCGAGGCCCTCCAGCAGCCGCCACCGCGTGTAGTCGTCGATGTCGAAGGAGTCCTCGATGGCGTCGGGACCGTCGCCGGCGCGCACCGTGCGCGACTCCAGGTCGACGCTGACGGTCGCACCCGGGTTGGCCTCGAGGTGGTCCCACAGTCGCTGCACGGTCTTCTCGTCCACCCGGCCGGCGAGCAGCCCGGCCTTGCCGGAGTTGCCCCGGAAGATGTCGCCGAACCGCGGCGACAGCACCGCCTTGAACCCGTAGTTCTGCAGGGCCCACACCGCGTGCTCGCGGGACGAGCCGGTACCGAAGTTGGGGCCGGCGACGAGGACGGAGCCCGCGGCGTACGCCGGGTTGTTGAGCACGAACGCGGGGTCGTTGCGCCAGGCCGCGAACAGCCCGTCCTCGAAGCCCGTGCGGGTCACCCGCTTGAGGTACTCCGCCGGGATGATCTGGTCGGTGTCGACGTCGCTGCGCCGCAGCGGGACGCCGATGCCGGTGTGCGTCGTGAACTTCTCCATGTCAGTTGCTCCCCACGAGTTCCAGGTCGGCGGGCGACGAGAGGGTGCCGCGGACCGCGGTCGCGGCGGCGACCGGGACCGACACCAGGTGGGTGCGACCACCCTTGCCCTGGCGGCCCTCGAAGTTGCGGTTGGAGGTCGACGCGCTGCGCTCGCCCGGCGCCAGCGTGTCGGGGTTCATGCCCAGGCACATCGAGCAGCCCGCCCCCCGCCACTCGGCGCCGGCCTCCTTGAACACCAGGTCCAGGCCCTCTGCCTCGGCCTCCAGCCGCACCCGGGCCGAGCCCGGAACCACCAGCATCCGCGTGCCCTCCGCGACCTTGTGGCCCTTGATCACCGCGGCCGCGGCGCGCAGGTCCTCGATCCGGCCGTTGGTGCACGAGCCGACGAAGACCGTGTCGATGTGCACCTCGCGCAGCGGCGTACCGCCCTCGAGTGCCATGTAGCGCAGGGCGTTCTCGGCGGCGACGCGATCGATCTCGTCGTCGAAGTCCGCCGGCACCGGCACGGTGCCGCCGAGCGGTGCGCCCTGGCCCGGGTTGGTCCCCCAGGTGACCCACGGGGTGACGTCGGCGGCGTCGATGACGATCTCGTGGTCGAACTCGGCGTCGTCGTCGGTGCGCAGGCTCTTCCAGTGCTCGACCGCGGCGTCCCAGTCGGCGCCCTGGGGCGCCTCGGGCCGGCCCTTCAGGTAGGCGAAGGTCACCTCGTCCGGCGCGATCAGCCCCGCCTTCGCGCCCCACTCGATGCTCATGTTGCAGACGGTCATCCGGCCCTCCATGGAGAGCTCCTCGATGGCCTGGCCGCGGTACTCGACGATGTAGCCCTGGCCGCCGCCGGTGCCGGTCTGCGTGATCAGGTACAGGATCAGGTCCTTGGACGTCACGCCCTCGGGCAGCGAGCCGTTGACGGTGACGGCCATCGTCTTCGGCCGCGCCTGCGGCAGGGTCTGCGTCGCGAGCACGTGCTCGACCTCCGACGTACCGATGCCGAAGGCGATCGCGCCGAACGCGCCGTGCGTGGCGGTGTGGGAGTCCCCGCACACGATCGTCATGCCCGGCTGGGTGAGGCCGAGCTGGGGGCCGACGACGTGCACGATGCCCTGCTCGACGTCGCCGAGCGGGTGCAGCCGGACGCCGAACTCCTCGCAATTGCGGCGCAGCGTCTCCACCTGCGTGCGCGACACCGGGTCGGCGATCGGCTTGTCCCAGTCGACAGTCGGGACGTTGTGGTCCTCGGTCGCGAGGGTGAGGTCGGGGCGCCGGACACCGCGACCCGCGAGTCGGAGGCCGTCGAAGGCCTGCGGCGACGTGACCTCGTGGATGAGGTGCAGATCGATGAAGAGGAGGTCGGGCTCCCCGTCGACCGACCGGACGACGTGCTCGTCCCACACCTTCTCCGACAGGGTCCTGCCCATGTCACTCTCCCTCGGTTCGACGTTGCTGGTGGTACGTCACACAGGCTAGCGCTTGCATCCCATGTTGTGAGACGCCAGTATTGCCATATGGACAACTCCAGTGGCGTCGGCGTCCTCGACAAGGCCGCCCTCGTGCTCACCGCGCTCGAGTCCGGACCGGCCACCCTCGCCGGCCTGGTCGCCGGCACCGGGCTGGCCCGACCGACGGCCCACCGGCTCGCCGTCGCGCTCGAGCACCACCGGCTGGTAGCCCGCGACATGCAGGGGCGGTTCGTCCTCGGCCCGCGCCTCGCGGAGCTGTCCGCGGCCGCCGGCGAGGACCGGCTGCTCGCCACCGCCGGCCCCGTGCTCGCGCGCCTGCGCGACATCACCGGCGAGTCCGCCCAGCTCTGGCGCCGTCAGGGCGAGCACCGCGTCTGCGTCGCCGCGGCGGAGCGCCCCTCCGGCCTGCGCGACACGATCCCGGTCGGCTCGCAGCTGACCATGCGCGCCGGCTCGGCCGCCCAGGTGCTGCTCGCCTGGGAGGACCCCGAGCGCATGCATCGCGGCCTCCAGAACGCCGCGTTCTCCGCCGCCGCGCTGTCCGGCATCCGTCGGCGCGGCTGGGCGCAGTCGATCGGCGAGCGAGAGCAGGGCGTCGCCTCGGTCTCCGCCCCTGTGCGCTCCCCCGGCGGCAAGGTGATCGCCGCCGTCTCCGTGTCCGGCCCACTCGAGCGACTGTCCCGCCAGCCCGGCCGGATGCACGCCCCCGCCGTCCTCGCCGCCGCCGAGCGGCTCAGCGAGTCGCTGCGGCGGGCGGCTGCGGAGTGACCTCTTCGTAGGGCCTGGACGCCGCGCCACCTGTTCCGACAGCGCAAGCGCGCAGATCCGGGCGAGCGTAGCCGCCCTCAAGGCGGCGCGCTGGGGGCATGAGTCGCCGGACCCCTGCCGAGCTGGGTCTGGTCGAAGGTCAGTCGCCGTCCTCGACCTCGAAACCGACGAGCCAGTGCAGACCGTAGCGATCGATGACCTGCCCGTCGGAAGCACCCCATGGTCGCGTCTGCAGGTCGTCCAGGACTCGCCCGCCTTCAGAGAGACCGGAGAACCACTTGCGCAGTGTCGCGGGCGGAGCCGTGCCGAGCAGTGCCAGCATCATCCCTTCGCAGCGAAATGCGGGCTCGTCTCCGGCAACGTCGGCGGCAAAGAGGGCGACCGGTCCGTCGATCAGGTACCCGTGGGCGATGGCATCGACCGGCCCGTCGGATCTGTTGAACTCGGCGAAGGTGTGCAACTGCACCGCACAGCCGAAGACCTCGCCGTAGGAGGTCAGGGCCTCGCGAGCGGTTCCAGCGAAATGAAGGTAGGGCGTGGGATCGGTCACCCAGCGGATGCTAGGCGTCTGACTGCCGCGCGCTGACATCAGCATGAAAGTGCGTTCCTGTCGACGAGGTGCACACCGGAGCAGTACACCGACAGGGCCACCACCGTGCCGCGCGTCAGGCGGCCCAGTCGAGTGAGATCCCGAGGTGGATCGGGCTCTGGAACAGCTCGAGGAACGGCCGGCGGCCAGGTTCGGGTCCGGCGGGCGTGCCGGGAAGCCGGCGGGTGCCGGTGTGGTCGACGAGGTAGTAGGCGCCGTAGGGGTCGCGCCAGACGTAGATGCCGGGGAAGGGTTGTCGGCACTCGAAGTGGCCGTGGGTCTCGATCCGGTGGTGGGTGGTGGTCAGGGGGCCGTAGTTCCCGATCCCGGACACGCCGCCGTGGTCGTGCGGGATGGTGTGGTCGACCTGCATGTGTGTGTCGGTGCAGGAGGCGTACGGGAACACGTCGGCCGGCGTCATCAGGCGCACGGCCGTCCTATGTCGGTCCGGGATCTCGTAGGCATCGACCGGTGCTTGGCCTTCGATGTCGAGCACCGGCTGGATGGTGAACCTGGCCTTCGGCCCGAGGACCTCGCGGACCCAGTCCTCGGTCACGGGGCCGTGGCCCTCGACCCGGACGATGGGTTCACGGTCGGCGCCGGCGTACATGTGCACGAACAGCACCACCGTCGGGAGCAGGTCCGCCACATCGGGTAGATCCGGCTCGTCGGATGCCTCGGGAATCGTGGTGCCGTGGATCAGGAACAGCACCGCCAGGACCCGGCGCTCGTCGTCGGTGGCGTCGGGGAACGCGGTGGTGAGGTGCTGGGCGAAGGCGGTGACGGCGGCGTCGAGGGCGTTGATGGTCGCGACGTCGGCGCGGATCAGGAACGAGGCCATCCCGTGGCCCTCGTTCGCGGTCTTGCGCGCGAAGGTGGCCGCCGCGCGCCGCTGCTCCTTCTCCCTCGCCACCTCGGGGGCGGCCTGGGCGACCTTGGCCTCGACCAGGGCCTCGAACCGGCTCCAGGTGATCCGCCCGTCCGCTGACTCCACCACCCCGGCGTCCACGTACGCCGCCTGCTCCGGGGTCAGGTCCCGCGTCTGCTTGGTGACGTGCCGCGCGTACGAGGCCCGCACTTCGCCGGCCTGGACCCGGGCCCACAGCTGGGGGTGGCGGTGGTGCAGGTCGAGGGCGTCGGCGATCAGCTGCCGGCCCGCGTAGGTCGACCGCCCGATCCGGGCCCCGAAGGTCGCGGCGGCGAACTCGGTGACCTCCGGGGTCCCGGCGCCGCCGTACCGCCGGGCCTGCTCGCGGCCCGGCAGCGCGGCGGCCGCGGGGTCGAGGCGGTCGGGTGCGTGCACGATCGCCCACTGATACGCGGCGCGCAGCAGGTCGACCTCGGCGCGGCGGGCGGTCTGGGCGCAGGTGTCGGCGAAGTCGAGGATCTGCTCCTCGGTCATCGCCTCCAGGTCTGCTTCGTGCATGTACCGAGTCCACCAGGCACCACCGACAATCGGGCCCTGATTCACGCCTCAGATCTCGCAATGTGAGACACTTTCCGAAATTCTTTTCGAGACTGTTCCTGGGGGCAACGCGAGTGGGCGAGGTGGTTTCGAGGCTCACTCCGCTCGCACCTCAACCACCGAGACGGCGCCCACCCGTCAGCCGGGAGCGGACCGCAACCACTCGCCCGCCGTACTCCGCCGGTGCCTGTCGATCGCAACCCCACACCCGCCCGCAGGCCGCGGACACTCGTCGGGGGTCTCGACAAGCTCGACCGCCGGCGCACTCAGAAGAGCGCGTCCTGCTCCAGCCCGAGCAGCAGCTGCTTGCGGTCGAGGCCGCCGGCGTACCCGGTGAGCGTGCCGTTGGCGCCGATGACGCGGTGGCACGGGATCACGATCGGGATCGGGTTGCGCCCGTTGGCCAGGCCGACGGCGCGGGAGGCGGCGTTGGTCATGCCGAGCCGGTGCGCGATCTCGCCGTACGACGCGGTCTCGCCCCAGCCGACGCCGAGGAGCTCGGCCCAGACCCGCTGCTGGAAGGCGCTGCCCGCGGGCGCGAGCGGGAGGTCGAACTCCTTGAGGTCGCGGTCGAAGTAGGCCCGCAGCTGGCGCACGGCCTCCACCAGCAGGGCGTTGGTGTCGTCACGGTCGCCGCGCGGCCGGCCGTCGCCGTCGCGGAACGGCGAGAACTCGATCGCGGTGATCGCGCCGTCGTGCTCGACGATTCGCAGCGGCCCGATCGGGGACTCCATCACGGTCCACATGTCACTTCTCCTTGCCGGGGGTCTCGGGGGTCAGGGACTGCCAGAGGTGCAGCTGCGCGTAGGACCGCCAGGGCGTCCAGGCCTCGGCCAGCTGCGCGGCGGTCGCCGGAGCGCGGCCGAGGCCGGCGAGCGCGTCGCGGATGCCGATGTCGGTCGGCAGGAAGACGTCGGGATGGCCGAGCGCGCGCAGCGCGACGTAGTCCGCCGTCCACGGGCCGATGCCCGGGATGGCCAGCAGGCGACGGCGTACGTCGTCGCGGTCGGGGCCCCGGTCCAGCGCCAGCTCGCCGCTCGCCAGCGCGGCGCACAGCGCGACCAGGGCACGGCCCCGCGCGCGGGGCATCGGGAGGTCCTCGGGCGACAGCGCCGCCAGGGTCGCGGCGTCCGGGAAGAGGTGCGTGAGCCCGTCGACGGGGTTCGGCAGCGGCCGCCCGTGCTCGGCGACCAGGCGCGCCGCGACGGTGCGGGCGCCGGCGACGCTGACCTGCTGGCCGAGCACCGCCCGGACCGCGATCTCGGGGCCGTCGACGTGGCCGGGCACCCGGAGCCCGGGGCGGGCGCGCACGAGCGGCCCGATCAGCGGGTCGCCCGCGAACGCGTCGGCGACGGCCACGGGGTCGCAGTCGGCGTCGAGCAGCCGGCGTACCCGCTCGGTCGCCGCGGCGGTGTCGCGCAGGTCCTCGAGCGTGAACGTCGCGGTCGCGAACGCGGTCTGCCCGGGCTCGTCGGCGTCCGGCACCTCGAGGCGGACGGTGCCGGTGCCGTGCGGCAGGGACAGGGTGCGCGCGTACCAGCCGTCGCCCGCGGCCTCCACGCCCGGGATCGCCCGGACCGCGAGGAAGTCGAGCAGGGCGCTGCCGAGGTACGGCGTGCGCACCGCCAGGCGCATGGTGACCGTGCCCGTGGCGGGCCGTCCGCCCCGGCGGCCGCGGAGGTCGGTCGGCGACGACGCGTAGACCTCGCGGATCGTGTCGTTGAACTGCCGGACGCTGGAGAAGCCCGACGCGAAGGCGATGTCGGCGTAGGTGAGCTCGGTCGTCTCGATGAGCACGCGGGCCGTCTGCGCCCGGCGGGCGCGGGCCAGTGCCAGGGGTCCGGCGCCGAGCTCGGCGGTGAGGATGCGGGTCAGGTGACGCGGCGTGTACCCGACCCGCCGGGCCAGCCCGTCGACCCCCTCGCGGTCGACGACGCCGTCCGCGATGAGCCGCATCGCGCGCCCCGCGGCGGTGGCCGCGACGTCCCAGTCCGGGCTGCCCGGGGTGGCGTCCGGCAGGCAGCGCTTGCAGGCTCGGTAGCCGGCCGCCTGGGCCGACGCGGCGCTCGGGTGGAACGTGACGTTCTGGAACGCCGGGGTGCGCGCCGGACAGGACGGGCGGCAGTAGATGCCGGTCGTCCGGACCGCGGTGTAGAAGACGCCGTCGAAGCGGCGGTCCCGGGACTTCACGGCCCGGTAGCACGACTCCCGGTCGAGGCTGGTCATGGCGCCATCCTGACCGACGCCGCCGTCCTGATCTGGCGGGAATCGGACACGGCCGTGAGCCTACGCCTCCGGAGGTGCTGGCGCGCGCCCGTAGGGTGAAGGGAGGATCTCGGGAGTCCGGAGAGGATCCCGTGTTGCCCCAAGACCGGCGGAGCACCCAGCCCCGACGCCGCCTGACGGCGCTGCGCGTCATCGTCGTGGCCGAGCTGGTCGTCGCACTCGTGACCGGCGCGACCGTGGTGTTCGCCTATGAGCACGTCGACCAGCAGATCGACACGGGCGCGCCGATCGAGCACATCCAGCCCCGCAAGCAGGCCCCGCTGCCCACCGGCGAGATGAACATCCTGCTGATGGGCACCGACTCCCGCGCCTGCGCGGGCTGCGACATCGACAACCAGGCCGGCGAGGGCGGCTCGGACACCACGATCCTGCTGCACATCGCGGACGGCCGGCGCTCGGCGTACGGCATCTCGATCCCCCGCGACGCACTCGTCGACCGGCCCACCTGCCGGACGCCCGACGGCGGGACGGCGCCCGCCGCGTCCGACGTGCAGTGGAACGTCGCCTACACGGTCGGCGGTGCCGCCTGCACGGCGCGGCAGGTCGAGGCGGTCACCGGGATCACCGTCGACTCCTACATCGCCGTGAACTTCGGCGGCTTCAAGGACATGGTCGACGCCATCAACGGCGTCGAGGTGTGCATCCCGAAGCCCGTGGACGACACCGTCGCGCACATCCACTTCGACGCCGGCACCCAGACCCTGGACGGCGACCGGGCCCTGCAGTACGTGCGCGAGCGGCACTCGACCGCGAACTCCGACCTCGGCCGGATGAAGCGGCAGCAGGCGTTCATCGCGTCGATGATCGGCAAGGTGATGGGCGCCGGGACGCTGACCCGGCCGGACCGGCTGTACCACTTCGCGAGCAGCCTGGCGGACTCGCTGGAGGCCAGCCCCGACCTGGCCAGCGCCGGCAAGCTGGTCAAGCTCGCAGCGTCGCTGCGGCACGCCGACCTCGGCCACATCAAGTTCGTCAGCGCCCCCACGACCGACTTCCCCGTCGACGACCCGAACTGGGGCCGGCTCCAGTTCACGCCCGAGGCACAGGTCCTGTGGGACAGGGTGAAGAACGACGAGCCCCTCGGCCGGTTCGGCAAGGGCGCGGTGAGCGGCAAGAACCCGAACGGCGGGAAGGACTCGGCCGCCGAGAACGGGCTCTGCGCCTGAGGACTCCTCACGGCCGGAGGCCGAGGTTGACGACGGCGTGCGCGACGTCGCGGAGGCCCAGGTCGTGCAGGCGGAGCGGGACCGCGCCGATCACGCGGCGACATCGACCGTCGCGGTGGGTAGCGGCCGGTCAGCGCCGGATCTGCATGACGACGGCCTTGGGCTCGGTGAAGAACTCCCGACTGAAGTCGCCGCCCTCCCGTCCGACGCCGGAGTCGCCGACACCCCCGAAGGGGGTGCGCAGGTCGCGGATGAAGAAGCAGTTCACCCAGACGGTGCCCGCGCGCAGCCGGGACGACACCCGGTGGGCGCGGGAGAGGTTCTCGGTGAAGAGCATGGCGTTGAGGCCGTACCGCGTGTCGTTGGCCAGGCCGACGACCTCGTCTTCGGACTCGAACCTGTTGACCACGCACACCGGTCCGAAGATCTCCTCGCAGTAGGCCGGCGCCGTCAACGGCAGGTCGGTGACGATGGTGGGACGGACCAGCCACCGCCCCTCCTCGTCCACGCCCCCGGTCAGCACCTTCCCCCCGTCGAGCCCGACCCCGTCGACGTACGACGACACCTTGTCGAAGTGCTTCTTGCTGGCGAGGCTCGAGAACCGCGTCTGCGGGTCGAACGGGTCGCCGATCGTGAGCGCCTCGGCGGCCGCCACGAACCGGTCCATGAACTCGTCGTAGATCCCGGACGCGACGTAGAGGCGCGAGCCGGCCAGGCAGATCTGCCCGGAGTTGCGGAAGATCGCCTCCACCGTCCAGTGCACGGCGTTGTCGAGGTCGGCGTCGTCGAAGACGATGTTGGCGCCCTTGCCGCCGAGCTCGAGGGACACCGGCGCCAGGTGGGTCGCGGCGGACGCCATGACGACCCGGCCCGTGGCCGACGATCCCGTGAAGGTGACCCGGTCCACCCGGTCGTCGGCCGTGAGCGACGACCCGGCGGGCGCACCGTGCCCGTTGAGCACGTTGAGCACGCCGGGCGGGAGCCCCGCCTCCAGCGCGAGCCGGCCGAGCATCGTCACCGACGCGGGGGTGTCCTCCGACGGCTTGATGATGCAGGTGTTCCCCCAGGCGATCGCCGGCGCGATCTTCCAGCTCGCCATCATCAGCGGGAAGTTCCAGGGGCTGATCGCGGCGACGACCCCTGCCGGGCCGTACTCGCTGTAGGTGTGGTGGCCGGAGTCCATCGGGTAGACCGCGCCGCAGTGGTCCCGCTGGTGATCGGCGAAGAAGCGGAAGTTCCACACCGAACGGCCGACGTCGTGCCGGGCCTGGGCGATAGGCTTCGCCATGTTGGTGGTGTCCAGCCTCGCCAGGTCCTCGGTCCGCTCCTCCATCAGGTCGGCGAGCCGGTGGATCGCCGCCGCGCGCTCGACCCGGCCCATCCGCGGCCACGGTCCCTCGTCGAAGGCCCGTCGGGAGCTGGCGACCGCCCGTGCGGCGTCCTGGGGACCGCCCTCGGCCGCCTGGGCGAAGACCTCCTGGGTCCAGGGGTTCCACACGTCGAAGGTCGCGCCGTCGACCGACGGCACCTCCTGGCCCTCGATGATGTGCCCGAACGTCGTGTCGCTCATGGCGTTCCCTCCTCGCGTGCCCGGCGCTCGGCGATCGTGACGTCGCCCGCGGCCCAGTGGGTCTCCGGCAGCTCGCGCAGGACGACCCGGATGTTCTGGAGCGGGGCGTCGATCGCGTCGGCCGCGGCCCGGGTGAGCCCGCTGATCAGCGCCCGCAGCTGCTCGGGGCTGCGGCCCTCGGTCAGGGTCACCTCGATGAGCGGCATCACGCACCTCCGTTGATGAAGATCGAGCCGAGGTTGCTGAAGTGGATCGCGATGGACGCGCCCGGAGGGGCAGGGACGGCGTCGGTCATCCCGCCGGTGAGCACGATCCAGCCGGGCTCGAGCGCATGTCCCCGCTTGGCGAGCTCGTTGGCGGCCAACGCCAGGGCCTCGCCCGGGTGCCCCTGGACGGCTGCGCCGGTCGCCGAGTCGACGACCTGTCCGTCGACCTCGACCAGTGCGGCCTCCAGCGCCAGGTTCAGCGCCGTCGGCGGCAGCCCGACCGGACCGGTGACGAAGGCGCCCGAGGAGGCGTTGTCGGCCACGACGTCGCCGGCCTGGAAGCGGAAGTCGCGGTACCGGCTGTCGATGACCTCGGCGCCGCCCCAGACCGACCCGACGGCGGCCATCGCGGAGGCGCAGCTCACGCCCGGCCCCGCCAGGCGATCCTCGAGCACGAACACGATCTCGGGCTCGATGCGGGGGTGGATCAGCCGGGACTGCGGCACGGGGTCCCCCGCGGCCAGCAGCAT
This sequence comes from Nocardioides aquiterrae, assembly GCF_039526625.1. Lineage (NCBI taxonomy): Bacteria > Bacillati > Actinomycetota > Actinomycetes > Propionibacteriales > Nocardioidaceae > Nocardioides > Nocardioides aquiterrae. Next base: position 189,716 of record NZ_BAAAJE010000030.1, on the reverse strand, counting down.
CGCGTCGGTGAGCCAGGCGACGAGCGGGACGTGGACGCCCATCCGCTCCTGCTTGGCCCTGCTCGTCAGGCCGAGCTTCACGCCGACCAGCGTCTCGCCGCGCGCCAGCCGGGCCTCCAGGTTCAGGTCCTGGATCCGGTAGCCGGTCTCGAGGTCGAGCTCGGGCCACTCGTCGGTGAAGGGCGGCCGGTCGACCCCCTCGTCCTCGCAGCGCAGCAGCTCGGCCGCCACCGAGGCCACGTCCCAAGGCATCAGCGCACCCCGGTCGCGGCGAGGTCCCCGAGGTCCCGCTCCTCGGCGAGCTGCAACGCGATGTCGATGATCATGTCCTCCTGGCCTCCGACGTACCCGTGCTCCCCCACCTTCTGGAGGATCTCGTGCGCCGGTACGCCGTAGCGCTCGGCGGCACGCTCGGCGTGCAGCAGGAACGACGAGTAGACCCCGGCGTACCCCTGGGTGATCGACGCGCGGTCCATCCACGGCAACCGCGGCACGAACGGGCGCACCACCTCCTCCGCCGCGGACAACACCTCACCGAGGTCGACGCCGGTGCGGATGCCCATGCGCTCGAACGTCGCCGCCAGCACCTCGGTGGGCGAGTTCCCGGCGCCGGCGCCCAGGGCGCACAGCGCCCCGTCGATCTGCTTCGCCCCCGCCTGGTAGGCGAGCACGGAGTTCGCGACTCCCATGCTCAGGTTCTGGTGCCCGTGGAAGCCCACCTGGGCGCCGTCGCGACCGATCTCGTCGAGAACCGCCGTGACCCGCTCCTGCGCGTCGGCCAGCACCAGGGCCCCGGCCGAGTCCACGACGTACACGCACTGGGCGCCGGCATCCACCATGATCCGGGCGTTGCGCGCCAGGACCTCCGGGGTGGTGCTGTGCGCCAGCATCAGGAAGCCGACGGTCTCCATGCCGAGGGCCCTGGCCTCACCGAAGTGCTGGATGGACACGTCCGCCTCGGTGCAGTGCGTGGCGATCCGGGCCACCGAGGCCCCCACCGCGTGGGCCTGCCTGAGGTGCCGCACGGTCGCGAGGCCGGGCAGCATCAGGACGGCGATCCGCGCCTGCGTCGCCTCGTCGACCGCCGCCGCGATGAGATCGAGCTCGTCGACGAGGCTGAAGCCGTAGTTGAAGCTGGAGCCGCCGAGGCCGTCGCCGTGGGTCACCTCGATCACCTGGACGCCGGCCCGGTCCAGCGCGGAGACGACGCCCCGCACCTGCCCCTCGGTGAACTGGTGGCTCATCGCGTGCGATCCGTCGCGCAGCGTGGAGTCGGTGATCCGCACGTCCGCCGGCCCGCCCGCGGAGCCGGCGTGCTCCAGGACCTCGGTCTCGGTGACCTCCCGCTCGACGACCGGCACGTCCTCGGGCCGGATGCTCATGTCACCCACGGTCAGACACCTGCCTTCTCGGACGCGGGCTCCGCGGACCGGTCCGCGAGCTCGGCGGTGGACTTCCACGACGTCGCAGTGCCCAGCCGGTGGGCGATCATCAGGTCACCGACGCGAGCGGCCGCCGCGGTGATGATGTCGAGGTTCCCGGCGTAGTCGGGCAGGTAGTCGCCGCTGCCCCTCACCTCGATCGGGACGAAGACGCGGGCCTGGCCGCGCCAGGTCGGGCGGGCGGGGTCGAACTGCGGGTCCGAGCGCAGCTGGTAGCCGGACACGTACTCCTGGACCGTGCTCACCATCGCGTGGATCGACTCGAGGATCCGGTCCTGGAGGGGACCGGGCTCCCCCGCCTCCTCGGGGATCGCGCAGAAGACGGAGTTGCGCATCATCAGCGGGGGCTCGACCGGGTTGAGGATGATGATCGCCTTGCCGCGCTCGGCCCCGCCGATCTCCTCGACGGCGGCGGCGGTGGTCTCGGTGAACTCGTCGATGTTGGCGCGGGTGCCGGGGCCGGCGGACCGGCTGGAGACCGAGGCCACGATCTCCGCGTACGGGACGGGCACGACGGCCGACACGGCATGGACCATCGGCACCGTCGCCTGGCCGCCGCAGGTGATCATGTTGACGTTCGGAGCGTCCAGGTTGAACGACAAGTTGACCGGGGGGCACAGGTACGGGCCGACCGCGGCGGGGGTCAGGTCCACCGCGAGGATGCCCGCCTCGGCGTACCGCGGGGCGTTGGCCCGGTGGGCCTTGGCGGAGGTCGCCTCGAACACGATGTCGGGCAGCTCGTCGCGGGACAGCAGCCAGTCGACCCCTTCCGCGCTCGCCTCCAGCCCGAGCCGCGCGGCCCGGGCGAGGCCGTCGGACGTGGGGTCGACGCCCACCATGTAGCGCGGCTCGAGGATCTCGCTGCGGCGGATCAGCTTGAACATCAGGTCGGTGCCGATGTTGCCGGGCCCGACGATCGCCGCCGTTGCCTTGGTCTTGCTCATGGGGTGTCCTCTCGATGGCCGGCGAACCGGGCGGTGACCGACCCCAGGCTGGCGAACGTGGCGGTGAACGTGTCTCCCGGCGCGACCGCGACCATCGCGCACACCGAACCCGGCAGGACGACGTGCCCGGCCTCCAGCGTGACGCCGCGCGCTCCGACGGTGTTGGCGAGCCAGACCAGGGAGGTGAGCGGCGAGCCGAGGACGGCGCCACCGGCGCCGGTGCCCACGACCGCGCCGTTGCGGGTCATGACCGCGCCCGCCAGGCGCAGGTCGACCTCACCGAGGTTGGTGGGGGTGGACCCCAGGACGACCGCGCCCGAGCTCGCGTTGTCGGCGATGGTGTCGCCCAGCGCGATCTTCCAGTCCGCGATCCGGCTGTCCACGATCTCCAGGGCCGGGAGGACGAAGTCGACCGCGGCGATGGCCTCCGGAACGGTCACCCCCGGTCCCCGCAGCGGGCGGTTGAGCACGAACGCCACCTCGGGCTCGATCCGGGGCTGGACGAACCGGTCGACCGGGATGGGCTGGTGCTCCAGGTAGAAGAAGTCGTCGAGGAGGTGGCCGTAGTCGGGCTCGTGGACCCCGAGCAGTCGCTGCATCGCGCCGCTCGTCAGCCCCACCTTGTGCCCCTTGACCGTGCGTCCGGACCGCACCAGCTCCTCGATCTGCAGGAGCTGGATGGCGTAGGCGTCCTCGAGCGTCATGGCGTCGTAGGTCGAGGTGAGCGGCGCGATGGGTTGCCGGGTGCCGTAGGCGTCCAGCAGCAGCCGGGCGGCCTCGGCGCGGGTCGAGGCGTCCAGGGCAGCGGCGGTCACAGGTCCAGCTCCAGCCGGTCGGACACGGGCTTGGAGCAACAGATCATCATCCTGTCCATCGCGGCCTGCTCCTTGCGGGTCAGGACCAGGTCCTGGTGGTCGACGGTCCCGGACAGGACCGCCGTGACGCACGAGCCGCAGATGCCGTCGCGACAGTCGTTCTCGACCTCGATCCCCAGCGCCAGGACGGTCTCGAGGATGTTGGCGTCGGGCTTCATCCGCAGGGTGTGCCCGGACCTGGCCAGCACCAGCTCGTAGCTGTCGCCGTCGAGCGGCGCGGACTCCTTCGGCTCGACACCCGTCCGGCTGAAGAGCTCGAACCTGACCAGGTCCTGGTCGGGGCCGTGCACGGCCTCGGCGGCCGACTGGGTCGCACGCAGCAGGGCGAGCGGGCCACACACGTAGATCAGGCCACCGTCGGGCAGCTCCTTGACGACCTCGTCCAGGTCCGGCCGGCCGTCGCGGTCCTCGGCCAGCAGGGTGACCCGGTCGCCGAGGGTGCCGAGCCGCTGCCGGAACGCCATCGACCGCTCGGTGCGCCCGCCGTAGACGAGCCGGAAGGGGCGGCCCTCCCGGGCCAGGTGCTCGGCGAACGCCATGATCGGCGTGATCCCCACGCCACCGGCGACCAACGCGTGGTAGGGCGCGTCCTCGAGCGCGAAGCTCTGCTTCGGCCGGGTCACCAGCAGCCGGTCGCCGACCCGGACCTCGTCGTGGATGAAGGCCGAGCCACCGCGACCGTCGGGCTCGCGCAGCACCGCGATCTGCCAGGAGCTCAGGTCCCGCGGGTCCCCACACAGGGAGTACTGCCGCGTGGTGCCGTCCTTGACGTACACGTCGATGTGCGCGCCGGGATCCCACGCGGGCAGCGGCTTGTCGCCCTCGGGCCGGCACAGGCGCAGGGACAGCACCCCGTCGGCTTCCAGGGTCATCTGCGTGACCCGCAGCTCCCGCTGCTCAACCACCGGGCACCTCGGACGGCAGACCGAGCAGCTTGCGGACCTCGGCGTACGACCGGTCCGGGTCGGTCACGTCGAACCAGACCGAGGTGATCCCCAGCGCCTCGGCGCCGCGGATGTTGGTGGTCTGGTCGTCGAGGAAGACCATGTCCTCGTAGCCGACCCCGAGCCGTTCCGCGAGCAGCTCGTAGAGGCGCGGCGCGGGCTTGAGGTGGCCCTCGACCGACCCGTCGACGACCACGTCCACGTCGCCCACGATCTCGATCTTGTCGATCCAGGCGTCCGAGTGGAACGCCCGGAGGTCGTTGGTGAGGATCCCGACGCGGAGGCCGGCGGCGTGCGCGTCCCGGACCAGGGTGCGCGCCTGCTCCCGCACCAGCTCGGGTCGCGGTGGGTCGTAGAGATGCGCGATCATCGCCCGGATGTCGGGGTCGTGCCCGCCCGACTCGTGCCACTGCTCGGCCCGGGCGGCCCAGTAGGCGCGCTCGGTGATCAGCCCGGCCTGCAGGTCCTCCCACACCGGGTCGGGATGCTCAGCGGTGGCCAGCGGACCCCGCTGGTGGAGCAGTCCGTACGCCGGTGTGCCCGGCTCGTCGGCGACGAGCTCGAACGGGGTCAGCAGCACCGGGCCGCCGAAGTCCAGCACCAGGGCGGGAGAAGTCATTCAGTGCTCCGGTTCCTCGATGGTCGCCCGCGAGAACAGGACGATGTTGCCGGTCCAGCGACACTCGGCGCACCAGGTCAGGAAGATGCGGTCGTCGCCGCTCCACCACTCCGAGATCAGGCCCCGGTCCAGCGACCCGGCGCACTGCGGGCAGAACTTCGGCCTGTCGAGGAGGTGGTGGGCGGCGTCGGACGCGAACCAGTCGCCGGGCGGCGGCAGGCGATGGGGGTCGGGCGGGAGCGGCGGCATCGGCCCGTGATGCGCCGCGCGCCGCGCCTCCTCGTGGATGTCACGCACCGGACCCGGCCTTCTCCCGCGCCTGGGCCGCGTCCCGGTGCAGGGCGAGCAGCTGCTCGCGGATCGGGCTGTACCTCATCGAGCCGCCGTTGATCCACTGGTCGGTGAACGCGGTGCCCGCCCCGAACTTGTCCTTCTCGCACGGCAGGTGGATCACTTCGTGCTTCTCCCGGACGACGCCCGGCGGGTCCTCGCCGTCCTCGACGGCGGCCATCGCCTCCTTGGCCATCTTGCGCAGCATCGCCACGCCCTGGTCCGAACGGCCGAGGTGCTCCTGGGTGCGATCGGTGATCGGGCCCTGCGACACCCACGCCATCACGTCCTGGCCCTCGACGTAGTCGGTGATGAACTCGCCGTTCTCGTCCCGCCACTCGTAGTTGTAGACGACGGGGCGGTCCTGCTTCTCCCAGGTGCCGCCCTCCGGGTGGTGCAGGGTGTAGAAGAGCTTCCAGGTCGTGGTGTCGTCGATCGGGACCCGGATCTGCATCTGGTCGATCCACTGGCCGCCGACGCGCATCCCGTAGGGGAACATCAGCGGATGCCCCACGGCCCAGTCGTCGTCGGCTTCGGAGTGCCCCTCGAGGACGCGGCGCTTGATGATCCCGAACTCGAACTCGTCGAAGGCGACCTTCATGTGCTTCTTCTGGAACGACTTCGGCGCCTCGAAGCCCTGCGTCTGGCCGAGGAACTCGAAATAGGCGCCGTGCAGCCACTCCACGTGGTGCGGGTCGACCGAGTTCTCCATGATCTGGAACCAGTTGCACGGCAGGGTCGCGACGCCGACGTCGCGGATCCCGTCGAGGACGTAGACGTCGAAGCGGGGCAGCTCCGGCACCGGTGTGGGCCCGACGTAGACCCACACCATCCCGCCCATCGCCTGGGCGGAGCCGGCCTTGGCCTTGATCTTGTCGCGGAACGTCGTGCTGTCGTTCTCGGCCGGCTGCTCCACGCACTGCCCGGTGAAGTCGTACTTCCACCCGTGGTAGCCGCACCGGATCCCGTCCTCGTGGACCACGCCGTACGTCAGGGAGGCCCGCCGGTGCGGGCACGCCTCGCCGATGATCCCGTACCGGCCGGACGGGGTCTTGTACAGCGTCCAGTCCTCGCCCAGCAGGCGCACGGTCTTGCTGGGCCTGCTGTCGAAGTCCTGCTCGAACGCGATGGGGTACCAGTAGCGACGCAGCATCTCGCCCATGCGGGTGCCGGGCCCGACGCTCGTCAGCTCTTCGTTCTGCTCGACCGTGAGCATGTGTGTGTCTCCTTCTCAGGTGGATGGGGTGCGCAGCTCAGTCGAGGACGGTGACCTTGCCCGTGTTCCCGTCGACGCGGATCAGCTGGCCGGTCTTGATGGTCTTGGTCCCGAACGCGGTGCCGGTGACGGCCGGGAGGCCGTACTCGCGGCAGACGATGGCCGCGTGGCTCATCATGCCGCCGACGTCGGTGACGGTGGCCTTGATCTTGCCGAAGACCGGTGCCCAGGAAGGCGCGGTGAGCGGCGCCACGAGGATCTCGCCGTCCTGCAGGTCGGCGATCTGGTCCGCGCTGAAGATCACCCGGGCCGGGCCTTCCACCAGTCCCGGGGAGGCCGCGAAGCCGCTGAGCACGCCCTCCTCGCCCGCGTCGCCCGAGTTGAGCCAGGCCGACACCGAGTCGGAGGTGATGCCCCAGAGCATGACCGTGAACGGCTCGGTGACCACCTCCGGCGGGATGCCCAGCGCAGGCGGTGCCGACCAGGCCTTCAGCGCGTCGTGGATGCTGTGGCGACGCTCGATCTCCTTCGGCCAGTACGCCGGCCCGCGCGACGGCGCTCCGACGGCCCAGCCGTGGTAGAGGTCGAACAGCACGTCCGAGAGCTCGTTCCGCCGGAACATGAACACGTCGTCGACCTCGGCGATGAAGCCGCCCGCCTTGAGGACCTCGCCGACCTCGCGCATCCTGCGCCAGATCACCGAGTGCGCCCAGTGCTCGACGTAGAAGTTGTGGTTCTCGACGTAGGGGAAGACCGTGCGGGACAGGCCGAGCTTGCCGTCGAACGCCGCCCGGTCCTCGTCGGAGTCGAGCAGCTCGCGGTACTCGCCGACGACCCGGTCGCGCTCCTCGTGCAGCGCCGCCACGGGACGGTCGAGGTTCTCCCCCTTCTTGACCTTGTCGATGTAGTCGGTGATGTAGCCGAGGGGAACCTCGACGTTCTGGATCCAGATCTTGTCGGTGTGGTAGAACCCCGAGCCTGTCGAGAAGTTGAACCACGGCTCGGCGGACTTCTCCCACTCGGCGATCCAGGCCCGGCCGGCCTCGTCGGACTCGAGCTTCGCCCAGACCACGTCGGGCGAGCTGCCGGGCGAGAACCGGTCGTCGATGCCGCTGCTCACGGCCAGCCGGGCGAGCTTCTTGAGCTCGTCGTCGGGGCGGAACAGGTCGACGTCGACGCCGGCGACCATCTTGGCGATCGCGAGGTCGGGGATCGACGGGAATGCGGCCTTGCAGAACCCGAAGAAGTCCAGGTAGGCCGCGTAGCCGAGGTTGAGGAACTCGAAGTGGTACTGCCACAGGGTCACCGCGTGGTCCAGGAGGCGGTGGTATCCGGACAGCAACGCATCGGCGGAGCCGCGGCCGGCTCCGGAGGTGATGACCTCGATGTCCTCCAGGTCCGGCAGCGGCTTGAACTCGAGCTCGGTCATCTGCTGCACCAGGTCGCGGACCTTGACCAGCCACTTGTCGTAGAGGTCGTTCCAGTTCTGGAAGTAGAAGCCGGCTCGCTCCATGAAGACCGGAACGCGGCTCTCGATCTCCTCCTCCGGGGCAGGTACGGGGCTGAGGTACAGGTAGCCGTTGAGGATCCTGAAGTCGACGCCGTACGCCGGCGGAACCTGGAAGTGGCGGGTGTTGTACTGCCCCAACGACGCGAGAGCGAGCTCGGCCAGCCCGCTGTCCCACGGCGTCAAGGCTTCGGGCCAGTGGACGCCGTCGTGGAACCAGAAGGCCCGGTCCTCGTAGTCGCGCCGTTCCTCGCCGAACAGCGACGAGTAGGTGTAGAGCTCCTGCCAGCCCTCGGCGCCGGCGGGTGTCTCGATGTCGAAGGGGCTCGGGAAACGATCGGCCATGGTGACCTCCTGTGGATCAGGTGTGGTGCAGGGGAAAGGGTGGTGGTAGGCCATCCGCGCCTCGCGGATGGTGTCCTGACCCCGAGTCAGGCGGGCTGCGACCCCCTCTTCGCGTACAGAGGGTTGAGGAGGGTGTCGACGATGGAGGCCAGCGCATCGGTCTTGGCGCCGACGGCGTGGTGGCGCTTGCTCCACACCGTCTCCGGGCGGGCCTGGAGCAGGACGGCGTCCTCGCCGGCGGGCAGGTCGTCGTCGACGGCCCACTCGATGTCCTGCGGGCAGCCGTAGTGCTTCTCCGCGGCCCGGGCCAGCCGGGCGATGGCGAGGATCTCCTCGTCGGTCAGCGACGGCACGTGGACCTGGTCCTCCGGCACCGGCACGCGGCTGACGACGGGATGCGGGGCACCGTCGATCTCGGTCAGCTGGTGCGCGTGCGTCTTGGGGCTGATCGTGCGCCGGTTGATCGTCCACATCACCTTGTCGACCAGGAAGTTGTCCGGGGTCACGTCTCCCGAGACCACGCTCTCGCCGAAGCCCCACGCGGCATCGATGCAGATGCCGGACCGGTCCCCGTTGGTCGGGTCCAGGGTGAAGGCGACGCCTGCCGCACGCGGCCGCACCATCTTCTGCACCGCGACGGCCATGTCGACCCTGGTGTGGTCGTAGCCGCGCTCGTGCCGGTACATGATGGCGCGCGCGGTGTAGAGGCTCGCCCAGCACCGACGGATCTTGTCCAGCACCTCGTCGATGCCGCAGACCCACAGGTAGGTGTCGTGCTCCCCTGCGAACGACGCGTCCGGCGAGTCCTCCGCCGTGGACGAGGACCGGACCGCCACCGGGACGTCGTCGACGCCCGACAGCTCGCACAGGTCGGCGTACATCCCGCGGATGACCGTCACGTGCTCCTGCGGGATCTCCCAGGTCATCACCACCTCGCGGGCCCGCGCCGCGACCCGCTCCAGCGCGTCCTGGGTGACCACCGCCAGTCGGTCGAGCTCGGCGTCGACGACCTCGGCGATCTGCTCCCTCGATCCGGAGGCGTCCTTGGCGTCGACGAAGACCTGCGTGGTCACGGCGAAGCCCGGCGGGACCGGCAGCCCGGCCTGACTCATGGTGCCCAGCGAGGCGCACTTGCCGCCGACGTTGGGATGCAGGTCAGCCGCGAGGCTGCCGAACGGAACCGCGGTAGGACAAACAGTCATCGCACTGACTCCTGGAAGCGTGGGTCGGAGCTCGGAGGGAGGACGTCGAGGTCGGGGATGACGACCTCTTGGACCCGGTTGCGGTAGAGGACGAGCGCGGTGGTGCCGCCGGCGACCAGCCGCACCCGGACGAACTCGGTGTTGAACGGCTCGCCGGGGTCGTAGCCCATGGCGAGCGTGGCGAAGGCGCGGATCGGGCCGGAGTGCGTGGCGACGACGACGGCCCGCGCCTGCGTGCGCGCGTGGGCGTCGAGGATGCCGCGCCAGAACCGGCGCACGCACGAGACCGGGGGCTCGAAGTACATCATCGGCATGGTCAGCCAGTGGGTGATCGGGTCGCCGCCGCCCTGCTGGATGCCCCAGAACCGGTCCACGTCGACCAGCCATCCCGGGCGCTCGCCGAGTCCGACCCGCTCGTACTTCTCCATCTCCCGGTGGTAGAGACGGAAGGCGCTGGTCACGTCGCGCGGGCCCTCCGGGGTCGCCACCTCGAAGTTGCGGAAGTTCGGGTCGTCGCGCAGCTCCCCCACGATCGGCTCGCCCCGGCCGTACAGCTCGATGTTGTCGAGGAGCCCGCGGCGCAGGTGTTCGCCGGTCTGGCGCGCGCGGTTGGTCGGGGCGCACAGCAGCTCGACCTTCATGCCGTCGGTGACCCGGCGGGCGAGCTCCTGCCCGCGGCGGTGGGCCTGCCACGACCCGAGCGGGGTCAGGCCCGACTCCGACGAGTAGCCCTGGGTCTCGCCGTGCCGCACCAGGTAGATGTCGCAGTCGATGTCGGCCATCTGCTCGCGCCGTTCCGGCACGATCTCCTTGGTCCGGGTGACCTCCGCCCAGGCGCGTGAGGAGCCGACGACGGTGCCCTCGTGCTCCACCGGGTCGGCGCCGCGGGCCCGGCTGCGGAACTGCCGCAGGTACAGCGGCACGGACTCGTCGGCCTCCTCGGGCGTCGGTGCCGGGACGGCGCGCCGGGCCTGGTGCCGGTTCAGGTAGGCGGGGGCGTCCGGCCGCTCGGTGCGCGGCAGCGGCGTGCTGTCCTTCTTCTCGATCGTCACGGGCCCGGCCTCAGCTGTGCACCGTGAGGAACTGCTGGTTCACGACACCGTCGAAGTAGAACATCGCTCGCCCCATCTCGGACTCGGTCCACGTGATCGGATCCGCGCCCGGGTCGACCCAGTAGCCGCCGGTGAACATCTCGTTGCGGTTGCCGACCGGGTCGAAGAAGTAGAGGCACTGGCCGCGGGTCGCGCCGTGCCGGGTGGGGTTGGTCTCGATGTTGACGCCGTGGTAGACGCACGCGTCGGCCGCGTTGCGCAGGTCGTTCCAGCCGTCGACCCAGTAGGCGAAGTGGTGCAGCCCCTGGTTCGGCCCGGTGATGAAGGCGATGTCGTGCGACCGGTGGGAGACCTCGAGCCAGCTCGCGATCTGGTAGCCGTCGTCCCCGAGGATCTGCTCGGTGAGCCGGAAGTCGAGGTGCTCGGTGAGGAAGCGCGTGTTGGTGTCCACCTCCTCGGCCGTGAGGAAGATGTGGTCGACCCGCGGCGGCGCGATCCCGACCAGGCCCATCGGCCGCGGCGGCGGGTTGGTCTGCGGGAGCAGGTTGCCCACCTGCTGCATGCCGTAGACCAGCTCCATCTCGTGGCCGCTGGGCAGCGCGAACCGGATCGACGTCCCGTGGCCGGGCGCCCACTCGTCGGCGGCGTAGCGCCGGACGGCGACGCCGGCCGCCTCCAGACGGTCCTGGTAGAGGTCCAGGTCCTCGGCGTCGGTCACCTTGAAGCCGAAGTGGTTGAGACCGTGCGTGGGCTCCATGGTGAGCACCACGCTGTGGTGCTGGTGCTCGTCCCAGCACTTCAGGAAGACGCGGGAGGAGTCCCGCCCGGTCTCGATCATGCCGATGACCTCGGAGTAGTACGCGGTGGCGAGCTCGAGATCGGGGACGCGGATCTCGACGTGGGAAAGACGCAGGATCGTCATCAGGTGTGCACTCTCATGAAGCGGTCGTTGACCGCGCCCTCGTAGTAGAAGACGGCGCGGCCGATGTTGTCCTCGGTCCAGGTCAGGGTCGGGAAGTCGGGGTCGGGGCGGTAGCCGCCGGTGAACACCTCGTTGCGGGTGCCGAGCGGGTCGAAGAAGTAGATGGTCGAGCCACGGGTGATCCCGTGCCGGGTCGGACCCACGTCGAGCTGGATCCCGTTGTAGGCGAGGACGTCGGCGGCGTCGCGGACGTCGTCCCAGTCGTCGAGCCAGAAGGCGAAGTGGTGCAGGCCGCCGTTGGGGCCGTGCACGATCGCGAGGTCGTGCGGCGAGTGCGAGCGCTCGAGCCAGGTGCCCAGCTGGTGCCCGTTGCCGTCCAGGAGCTGCTCGGTGATCCGGAACCCGAGGACGTCCATGAAGAACCGCGTCGACTCCCCGACCTCCTCCGCGTTGATCAGCATGTGGTCCATCCGCGGCGGGGCGATCACGTCCCGCGGGAACGGCTGGTCGTCCGAGCCGGCGTCGGGGGCGTGCCGGGCCCGGCTCGTGCCGACCTTCTCCACGTCGGCGACCAGCTCCATGACGTGGCCGCTCGGGGTGGAGAACCGGATGGACTCGCCCTGCCCGAGCTCCTCGCCCTTGCTGATCCGCTCGACGGGGAACCCGTAGCGGGACACCCGGTTCTCCAGGTCGTCGAGGTCGTCCTCGTGGTGCACCTTGAAGGACATCAGGTCCATCCCCATCCGCGGCGCGTAGCGCAGCCGCAGCGAGTGGTGGTCCTCCTCGTCCCAGCACTTGAGGTAGACCGAGTCCGCGGTCAGGGCGCTGATCTCCATCCCCATCACGCCGGTGTAGTACGCCGTGGCGAGGTCCAGGTCGGTGCAGGTCACGTCGACGTGCCCGAGGCGCAGGATGCCGCGTGGCCGGCCGGCCACGGTGCTGCGCGCACCCGCCCAGTGGGCCTGCCGGCTGTCGGACGGGTCGAAACGGGACCCGTCGGCCGGCGCATCCGGCGCGACCACGCGCCGGGTGCCCGCAGGCGTGCCCTCCGCCAGGTCCAGGTGGCCTGTGACTTCGTTCACGTCAACCATGCGGCTCATCTTGGGCGGCGGGCGCCGTCCCGCGCCGACCTTGTCCCTCCATGCGGGACACAACCTGTCCTTCCCGCCGGAAAGAGGCCACCCTGACGTGGTGACCGACGACACGTCCCGTCCCGAGGCGATGCGCCGGCTGGTCGGCGACTACGTGGCCGCGCTGCACGCGGCGTACCTCGACCACGTCCGGCACCTGCCGCCCGCCGAGCGGGCCGGTCTCCCGCTGGTCGCCGCCGGGGACGTGACCGTGGTCGCCGCGGCCGCGCACCGGCTGCACCTGGTCGCCACCACCGACGCGCTGCCGGCCCCCCAGGGGCCCGAGGTCGAGCTCGTCGAGTCCTACCAGGGCGTCGGCTGGACGGTCCGCTTCCTCGATCCCTCGGTCCTGCCCGAGCTGGGCCTGCTGACCGGCGACGACGAGCCGTCGGACGTGCGACGGGTGCTCGGGGTGGCCGACACGGTCTACCACCTGGCGGTCGACGTCGGCGGCGGGCTGAGCGCCCACCACGCCCAGCACTCGGGCGTCGCGCTCGCCAACCAGCACGCCAAGGCCCTGCGGGACCTGGACCGGCTTCGCCGCGCGCTGCCCCGCCAGGCCAGGACCGTCGACGAGCTCGGCGTCTGCGTCCGCAACGGTCTGGACCGGGCCACCGCCCTGCTCGCCGCCGACCTCACCGGTGGGCGGGTGGACCCGCCCGCGGGCACGCCGGCCGCCTCCTGCCTCGAGGCCGTCCTCACGGACGTGACCCGATGACCGAGCAGTCCGCCCCCGGCACCGACCGGCTCTCCAGCGTCGCCACGGCCGCCCGGATCCTGCGCGAGTTCGGCAAGCACAGCACCCAGCTGGGGGTCAGCCAGCTCGCCCGCCGGGTCGGCGTCAACAAGAGCACCACCCACCGGATCATCTGGACGCTCGTCGACGAGGGGCTGCTGGAGAGGGTCGAGGAGACCGGGCTGTTCCGGTTGACCACCACGATGCGCTCGCTCGGCGCCAGCGCCGAGACGGCCCAGCGCCTCCACGAGGCGGCCACGACGCCGCTCGACGAGCTGCGCCGGTACACCGCGGGCACGCTCCACGTGGCGATCCTCGACGGGACCGACGTGTTGTACGTCGAGCGGCGGGAGGGGCCCGGCGCCATCCCGGTCTTCCGGTCCGTCGGCAGCCGCAACGCCGCACACGCGACCTCGACCGGCAAGGTGCTGCTGGCCTTCCTCCCCGCGGAGCGCCAGGCCCGCCTGGTCGAGGGCATGCGGCTGTCGCCGAAGACGTCGCGGACGATCACGTCGAGGCCGGAGTTCCTCGCCGAGCTCCAGCGGGTGCGCCGCCAGGGCTACGCGGAGAACCGGGGCGAGTCCGAGCCCGGCATGTGCTCGGTCGCCGCACCGATCCGCGACCCGCTCGGGCAGGTGGTCGCCTCGGTGTCGGTGGCCGAGCAGGTGGAGTCCGTGGATGCCGGCCTGCGGCACCTGGTCGCGCCGATCGTCGAGACCGCCGCGCGGATCTCCTCCGGACTGGGGTGGAACCGGTGACCGACCGCACCTGGGAGCGCGTCTGCCGCGTCGACGAGGTCGTGCCCGGCGGCCGGCCCGTCGGGAAGGTCGTCGGCGACTCCGGCCAGGACCGGGACCGGGTGTGCGTGGTGGCGGCGGAGGACGGCGGCTACGTCGCGCTGCTCGACCGGTGCCCGCACCGCGATGTCGCGCTCTCCGGTGGGATCGTGCGGGACGGGACGTTGATCTGCCCGGGCCACTTCTGGCGCTTCGACCTCACGACCGGACAGCGCACCGACCTCCCCGACCGGGGCGTGACGGTCTACGCCACCCGGGTCGTCGACGGCTGGGTGGAGGCGTTGCTGCCCCCGGTCCGGCCCCGCCAGTCCATGCGGGAGTGGCTGCTCGTCCAGGCTCGATCATCCTCGACCGAAGGGGTCCCCGTGCAGAAGCAGCCTCCTCCCGGCCCGGAGATCGGGACGACCGTCGACGTGAACGGCGTCCGCACCAACTACCACGACCTGGGGTCCGGAGCTCCCGTCCTGCTCCTGCACGGCTCCGGCCCGGGCGTCAGCGCCTGGGCCAACTGGCGGCTCACGCTGCCCGCGCTCTCCCGCCGGTTCCGGACCCTCGCCCCCGACCTGCTGGGCTTCGGCTACACCGAGCGCCCCGACGGCATCCGCTACGAGCTCGCCGGCTGGACCGACCACGTGGTCGGCTTCCTGGACGCCCTGGGCCTGGAACGCGTGTCGGTGATGGGCAACAGCTTCGGCGGCGCACTGGCACTCAACCTCGCCGCCAGGCACCCCGAGCGGGTCGAGCGCCTGGTGCTGATGGGCAGCGTCGGGGTCCCGTTCGACCTGACGCCCGGGCTCGACGCGGCGTGGGGGTTCGAGCCGTCCTTGGCGACCATGCGCGCGCTGCTGGACCTGTTCGTCCACGACCCCCGGCTGGTGCACGACGACCTGGCCCGGTTGCGGCTCGACGCGGCGACCCGGCCGGGCGTGCAGGAGGCGTACCGCTCGATGTTCCCGGCGCCGCGTCAGGCCGGGATCGACGCGCTGACCGTGGACGAGGAGCTCATCCGGGCCATCGAGTGCCCGGCACTCCTCGTGCACGGGCGCGACGACCGCGTGATCCCCGTGGCCACCTCGCTGCGCCTCCACGAGCTGATCGCCGACTCCCAGCTGCACACCTTCGGGCAGTGCGGGCACTGGGTGCAGATCGAGCACGCCGACGAGTTCAACCGGCTGGTGAGCGACTTCCTCGAGCCGGTCAGCGACAGTGCAGGTGGCAGGAGCCCAGCTCCGGGGACGAGACACGGACCGTCGCCCCGGCCGTCAGGTCGAGCGGAGCGGTGATCCCGCCCGTCAGCACCACCAGGCCGGGCCGCAGGGCCTCTCCACGCTCGTGCAGCTGGCGGACCAGGTAGGCCACCGCCTCCGCCGGCGATCCCATCGCCGCGTCACCCGACCCCTCGCGCGAGATCTCCCCCGCCTGCATCGTCAGCCTCAGGCTCTCCGGTCGCACCGGCGCGCGGCGGAAGGCGCCGACGACGTACGCCGCGGCCGAGGAGCCGTCCGCGGTGTTGTCGAACCAGTCGAAGTCGTAGCTCGCCCACCGGGGATCGACGATCTCCAGCGCGACCGCCCACCGCCCGCTCTCGAGGACCTCGTCCGCGGTGACGCCGGGTCCGTCGAGGGTCGCGTCGGCGAGGAACGCGAGCTCCGGCTCCACCTTGGGATGGATGAGCCGCGCCAGGTCGAGCGTCCCCCCGTCCTCGACGCGCATGTAGTCCCAGAGCGTGCCGAAGTTGGGCCGGTCGATCCCGAGGGCCTCGCGCATCGCCTGCGACGTCCAGCCGAGCTTGTACCCGGTGTGGACCGCGCCGCGCTCGGCACGGAGCCGGTCCCGGGCGGCGGCGACCGCCCACGCCGCCTCCGACGTCAGCCGGTGCCCCTGGGTCGACCAGGGTTGGATCCCGACACGCGTCCGCTCGGCCCGGTCGAGCTCGAGCGCGGCCGCGGAGACCAGGTCGGATCCGCCGGCTCCTGCACTCCCCTGTCCCTGCACGTGCCTCTCCCGTCGGTGCGCCGACGAGATCCTACGACGGTCGAGCGCGCCGGAGGCTCAGGACCGCGGCACCCCGCGACGGCGGCGCCCGAACCGTGCTCGCACCCGTTCCAGGAGGGCGGCGAACAGCAGCGAGAACGCGCCCGGTGGGCGGCTCTCGGGTCCGGCCTCCTCTCCCGCGGCGGCGCGGTCCAGCGCCCGGGCGAAGTCCTCGAACATCCGCCGGCTGACGTCGCCGGCGAGGGAGCGGCCGAAGCCGGCGATCCGGCCGGTCAGGAACACGTCGGCGCGCGCCTCGAGCACGGTCCCGCCCTCGGCCGGGACGGCGGACATGACGATGCCGGCCTGCGCGCCGCCGCCTCCGGTGTCCTTGCCCTGCGCCCGCATCACGATCCGCTCGCCGGACTGCTCGAGCACGTGGGCGATGCCGTTGAAGGTCAGGCGGACCGGACCGAGCGCGACCCGGGCGCGTCCGCGGTACCACGCCTCGCCGAGGTCGTCGGTCAGCTCCGCACCCGGGAGGCAGCGGGCCAGCAGCCGGATGTCGCCGAAGACGCGGGCGACGTCCTCGGGTGCGGAGCCGAGCTGGCTGGTCACGTCGATGCGGACCGTCGGGTCGCCCTCCGGCAGCGTGATCTCCTCCGGCCGGGCGGTCTCCTCCGGCCGGGCGGCGGGCTCGGCCTCGGCAGGGCTCGATCCCGACGACCCGGACGTCCCCCGACCCACCAGCGTGCGTCGACCGCAGTTGCCGGGTCCGGGCAGGCCGTCTCGATGCGCCTGCGCGACCTCGTCCACCGCGTCGATGATGTTGCGGTAGCCGGTGCAGCGGCACAGCACCCCGGACAGCTCGGCGGGCAGGTCTTCCCGGCGTACGTCGGGCTCGTGGGTCAGCAGGTCGTAGGAGCTCATCAGGAAGCCGGGGGTGCAGAACCCGCACTGCAGACCGTGGTGGCGTCCGAACGACTCCTGGAGCGGGTGCAGGTCGTCCTGCCGGCCCAGACCCTCGACGGTGGTGATCTCGGCCCCGTCGAGCTGGATCGCGAACAGCAGGCAGGCCCGGGCGGCCTCGCCGTCCACCAGCACCGTGCACATGCCGCAGATCCCGTGCTCGCAGCCGACGTGCGTCCCGGTCAGCCCGAGGTGGTCGCGCAGCGCGTCCGAGAGCGTGACCCGGGCGGGCAGGGACAGCGACACCTCGCTGCCGTTGACGGTCATGGTGACCTCGACGGACTGGTCCGCCTCGGTCCGTTCGTAGCTCTTCGGCAAGGTCATGAGGTGCTCCCCTCCCGGGAACGGGTCGCGTCGGCGTACGCCCGGGCGATCTCCCGGGCCAGGAGCGCGGCGACGAGCCGGCGCCGGTAGGCGGGGCTGGCGTGGCTGTCGCCGCCGGTGTCGACCACGTCGAGAGCCACCTCCTCCATGAGGTCGCCGAGCGCGCGGTGCAGGTCGGCCCGGGCCGGCGCGGCGCCGGTCCGGTCGAGGGCGGCGCCGAGCCGCTCGGAGACGTCCGCGCTCACGGGCACGTCCGACACCCCGAAGCAGGTGGCGCGGGCGGTCGGCCGGTCGCCGTCACCGGCGGTGACGCGGACGGCGACCCCCGCGAGCGCGAAGTCACCGTGCCGGCGGGCGAACTCGCCGAAGCCGAAGCCTTCACCGGGCCCGGCCGCCGGGAAGCTCACCTCGGTGAGCAGCTCGTCCGGCTCCGCAGCGGTCGACAGCGCGCCGCTGAAGAAGTCGCCTGCGGCGACCTCCCGCCGTCCCCGCGCGCTCGTGAGCACCATGGTCGCCTCGAGGCACGAGGCGACCGCCGGCAGCTCCGCGGAGGGGTCGGCGTGGGCGATGCTGCCGCACACCGTGCCGCGGCTGCGGATCTCGCGGTGCCCGATCCACGGCAGTGCCAGCCGCAGCAGCGGCACGCGCGCCGACAGGTCGTCGTTCTGCAGCCGGCGCTGCCGCACCGTCGCACCCACGCGGAGGGCACCGTCGCGGCTGGTGAGCTGGTCGAGCTCCGGGACCGCGTTGATGTCGACGAGCTGGCTGGGTCGCCCCAGCCGCATCGCGAGCACGGGCACCAGCGACTGCCCCCCGGCGAGGACCTTGGCGCCGTCACGGGAGAGCTCCGCGACGGTCTCCTCCAAGGAGCCGGGGCGCACGTAGGCGAACGGGGCGGCCTTCATCAGCTGGTCACCGGCCCTCGAACCTGGGCGCTCGCTTCTCACCGAAGGCGGCGACGCCCTCGGCGAAGTCGTGCGTGGCGCGCAGCATCGAGTACGCCTTGCGCTCCAGCTCGATGCCGGTGTACAGCGGTCCGTCGATGCCCCGGTCGAGGACCTCCTTCGCCGTCCGCATCGCCGCCGGCGAGTAGCTCAGCAGCATGGTGACCACGTGGTCGAGGGTCTTCTCCAGCTCCGCGGCGTCGGCGCAGTTGTGCGAGGTCAGCCCCCAGTCGAGAGCCTGCTGTCCGGTGATCCGCTCGCCGGTCAGGATGTGGTACTTCGCCCGCGAGAGCCCGATCAGGCGGGCCAGGCGCTGGGTGCCGCCGCTGCCCGGGATCATCCCGAGCTTCATCTCCGGCAGCGCGAACCGGGACCGGTCCGTCGCGATGCGGATGTCGGCGGACAGCGCGAGCTCGAGTCCCACGCCGAAGCAGTAGCCGTCGATCGCGACGACGACCGGCTTCGGGCTGCGGGCCGCGGCGGTGATGTTCTGCCCGAGGTCGGTGAGGTCGAAGGGCTCCACCTCCATGAACCCGGCGATGTCGCCGCCGGAGGTGAAGTGCTCGCCCTCGGCGCGGATCACGACGACCTGCACGTTGGCGTCCGCGTCGATCTCGGCGAAGCGGTCGGCCATCACCTGCCGGGTCTCCATCGTGATGATGTTGTAGCGGCCGTTGTCGATGATCAGGTGGGCGACGCGGCCGTCGTGGCTGTGCTCCAGCCGGATCTGTCCGCCGGTGAGTGCCATGGTCAGTTTCCCTTCGAGCGGGTGAGGAGGTCGTGCAGGACGTTTCCGTGCAGCGGCAGCGAGGTGATCTCGACGCCTTCGTCGGCCAGCGCGTCGGCCACGGCGTTCGCGATGGCCACCGGGAGGCTCATGGAGCTGCCCTCACCGGAACCCTTGGCGCCGAGCCGGGTCAGGGGGGACGGCGTCTCCACGTGGTCGCTGGTGAGGGGGAAGGTGGACTCCGCCGAGGTGGGGCACAGGTAGTCCATGAACGTGCCGGCGGTCGGCTGGCCGGAGTCGGAGTAGGTCATCTCCTCGAACATCGCGCCCCCCAGCGCCTGCACGATCGCCCCGTGCACCTGTCCTTCGAGGAGGGTCTTGTTCAAGATCGTGCCCGCGTCGTGGACGGTGCTGAGGTCCTCGACCGTGACGGCGAGCGTCTCCTTGTCGATGCGGACGACGACGACGTCCGCCACGAACCCGTAGCACAGGCTGGAGTTGATCTGGTCGGTGCGCGACGCGGCCTTGGACTGGGGCGGCGTGAACGCGGCCTCCTCGTAGAGCCGGGCGGAGAAGCCGTCCGGCAGCGACCCGGGATCCCAGTGCACCAGGCCGGCGGCGTGCCGGAAGGCGACCGCCCGCTCGGGCGACCCGACGACCCGGACCATCCCGTCGGCCAGCTCGAGCGACGCCGGGTCCTCCTCGAGCAGCACCGAGCCGGCGACCTTGATGGTCTCCGCGATCCGGTCCGCGGCCTCGAGCAGGGCGCTGGTCAGCAACGGCGCGAACCGGGACGAGTAGCTGCCCGAGCTGATCGTCCACGGCGTGCTGTCGGTGTCCATCTCGACGCGCGGTCGCACCTGCTCGACCGGCAGGCCGAGGTGCCGGGCGACCAGCTCGCGGGCGACGGTGGCGTGGCCCTGTCCCTGCGGGACGGTGCCGAGCAGCACGCTGACCACGCCCTGCGGGTCCACGGTCACCCGGACGTGCTCGGTCGATCCGGACTTGCCGCGCCGCGCCGTGCGGTCCGCCACCGGGGTGGCCAGGCCGACGTAGCCGATGTTCGTCGCGGACGGGTCCACGATCGTGGCCACCCCGATGCCCATCCACTCGCCGTTCTCACGGGCGGTGCGCTGGACCTTCCGCAGCTGCTCGTAGCCCGCGTTCTCCAGAGCGAGCTCGAGGGCGCGGTGGTAGTCGCCCGAGTCGTAGATGCCCCCGCTCGGCGTCGCGTACGGGAACAGGTCCGCGGTCACCATGTTGCGGCGGCGCGCCTCGGCCGGATCGAGCCCGACCTCGCGGGCGATGTCGTCCATCAGGCGCTCGAGGCCGAAGTAGAGCTGCTGGCCGCCGAAGCCCCGGTTCAGCCCGGTCGGCGCCTTGTTCGTGACCACGGCCCGGGCCCGGATCGCCACGGAGTCGATCTTGTACGCACCGGTGATGTTGCCGAAGCACCGGTACAGCGTGCTGGGCTCCGGCGGGCGGAGGTACGCGCCGACGTTGTCGACGAGGTCCACGCGCAGCCCGCTGACCACGCCCTCCCCGTCGACCGCGGCCTCGAACGTCATCAGCCGGTCCGACCCGGCGGAGCTGGCGAGCAGGTGCTCGAGCCGGTCCTCGGTCCAGCGGACCGGCCGGCCGGCGTGCTTGCTGGCCAGCGCCATGAGGGCGATGTACGGGTAGACCCCGGACTTGATGCCGAAGCTGCCGCCGATGTCGGCCGGCACCACCAGCCGCAGGGACGAGGTCGGGATGCCGAGCGCCCCGGCCACCACGGGCGCCATCGAGAACGGGCCGTGGAAGTTGGCGTGCGCGGTGACCTCGGGACCGGCCACGCCGTCCCGCCACTCCGCGACCACCGAGTAGCACTCCATCGGCGTGGACGAGTAGCGGGGGAAGGAGTAGCGGCGGGTCACGACCCGGTCGGCCGCGGCGAACGCCGCGTCGACCTCGCCGAAGCTGAACGTGCGGTCGGTGGCGACGTTGCTGTCCGCCTCGTCGTGCAGCAGCGGTGCGTCCGGCTCCAGCGCCTTGTCGGTGCGGACCACCGCGGGCAGCGGCTCGTAGTCGATCTCGACGAGCTCCGCGGCGTCCTCGGCGAGGTAGCGGTCGGTGGCGACCACCACGGCGACCGGCTCGCCCACGAACCGGGTCTTGTCCGTGGCGGTGGGGTAGTAGGGGTGCGGCGTCTTCACCGAGAGCGGGAACGGCTTGAGGGTCTCGAGCACCTCGTCGGGACCGATGACCGCGGCCACGCCGGGGCGGTTGCGAGCGGCCTCGAGGTGGACCGCGCGGATCCTGGCGTGGGCGTGGGGGCTCCTGACCACCGCCGCCACGAGGGTGCCGGGCAGCGGGTCCAGGTCGTCGAGGAAGCGCCCCTGCCCGGTGAGCAGTGCGGCGTCCTCCACGCGGGCGAGTCCGGTCATGCCTGACTTCCTTCCTCGGAGTCCGCGAGCACGGTGAAGTGGCCCTCGGTCAGCTGGCGGCGCAGGATCTTGCCGACCGCCGACTTGGGGATCTCGTCGACGACCACATACCGCTTGGGCCGTTTCATGGAGGGCAGGCCGGAGCCCGCGCGGGCGAACTCCCCCACCGCGGCGAGCGTCTGCTCGGGCGAGACACCCGGCTTGCCGACCACGAAGGCGGTCACGGCGTGTCCCCACTTGTCGTGGGCGGTGCCGGCCACGATCACCTCGTCGACGTCGGGGCTGGCCGCCAGGGCGCGCTCGATCTCCTCGGGGTAGATGTTCTCCCCGCCGGAGTTGATCATGTCGTCCACGCGGCCGGAGACCCAGAGGTCGCCGTCCTCGTCGGCCACCGCGAGGTCGCCGGTGAAGTACCAGCCGTCGCGGATGGACTTGTGGTCCGCGTCCGGACGGTTCCAGTAGCCGGCGAACGCCTCCGGGCTGCTCAGGGACGCGATCACCTGGCCCCGCTCCCCCTCGGCGACGACCTGGTCGGGGGACGCTTCCGGGTCGGGGTCGACGAGCCGGATCCGCGAGAAGATGCCGGCGCGACCGGCGCAGCCCGGCTTCGCGGCGTTGTCCGGGCCGATGGTGAAGGTGTAGATCTCGGTGCTGCCGTAGTGGTTGACGAACCGCTCGGGGTGCACGGCGTCGGTGAGCCGCTCGGCCAGCGTGGGCGTCATCGCCGCTCCGGCGTACGCGAGCTTCCGGACGCTGGCGGCCTCGGCCAGCCGGCCGGTCTGCAGCAGCGACCAGTAGATGGTCGGCACCAGGTACAGCGCGCCCACCTTCTCCCGGATGATCAGGTCGAGCGACTGCTCGGCGTCGAACCGCGCCTGCGGCACCCAGGTGCCGGCGGCGAGCACGCTGGAGAGCAGCGTGCGAAGTCCCATGGTGTGGAACAGCGGCATCACGCCGAGCGTCCGCTCCCCCGGGGCGTGGCCGGTCTGCACCAGGTGGGCGACGGCGGCGTGGTGCTCGGCGCGGTGGGTCCGCGGGACGCCCTTGGGTCGGCCGCTGGTGCCCGAGGTGTAGAGCATGACGCTGACGTCGCGCTCGTCCGGCACGCCCGGGGCCGGCGTACCAGGGGCCCGGTCGGCCGCCCGCCACACCGACGCCACGCCCTCCGGGGCGTGGTCCGGATCGCCCGCCCACACCACGCGCGGCGCCCGCTGGACCTGCCCGAGCGCGGCCACGACGAGGTCGTGGGTGTGCTCGTCGACCGCGATCAGCGCCGGCTCGCAGTCGTCGAGGCAGTAGGCCAGCTCGTCCGCCCCGAACCGGGTGGACAGCGGCAGCGACGCGACGCGGGCCTTCTGCGCCGCGAGGTGCAGCGTGGCGAGGGGCTCCCCGCCCTGCAGCAGGAGAGCGACCCGGCTGCCCTCGCCGGCGCCGAGGTCGTGGAGGGCCCGGGCGACCCGCTCGGTGCGCGCGTTCCACTCGGCGTAGGTCATCGGGTGGGAACCGCCCACGGCCACGCGGTGGGGGTAGCGCTCGGCGGTCCAGCGCATCGCGGACGCGAGATCCATCTGCCCTCCAACCATCTTAGTCGGACGATCTGTTCTGTACGGTGAGCACGTTACGGTACGCTTCGGACCATGTCAACCGCTCGCCTGACCCCCACGTCGTACGTCGTGCTCGGGATGGTCGCGATGAGAGGACCCTCCACGTCCTACGACCTGAAGCGGGCCGTGCAGAACTCGGTCGGCTACTTCTGGCCGTTCCCGCACGCGCAGCTCTACTCCGAGCCCAAGCGCCTGGTCGACCTCGGCCTGCTGGAGGTCGAGAGCGAGGAGGACGGTCGCCGTCGCCAGACCTACACGGTGACACCCAGCGGCATGGCGGCGTTACGCGAGTGGCTCGCGGAGCCCACCGAGGAGCAGCTGCAGGTACGCGACGTCGCCGAGCTCAAGCTGTTCTTCGGGGAGTTCGCGGAGCCCGTCGACATCCAGCGGCTCGCCGAGGAGCAGGTCACCCAGCACCGCGCGCGGATCGCGGCGTACGAGCGGATCCAGGCCCGGTACGGCGACCGGTCGGACGTCGCGGAGCGGATGGTGCCGCTGCGGCTCGGGCTGGCGATGGAGCACGCCGCCCTGAAGTTCTGGGAGGACCTGCGGGCCGAGCGCCAGCAGCTCGAGGAGGCCCGGGGGGCCTGATCCCTCAACCGGTCCCGTCGGCCCGCCGCGCGTCACCGGTCCAGCGCCGGTCGTGCTCGAGCGGGAGGCCGAGGACGTCCAGCGCGCGTCGGACGGTGTCGTCGACGATCGCCTCCACGGTGGTGGGCCGGTGGTAGAACGCAGGCACCGGCGGCATCACGATGGCGCCGGCGTCGGTCGCCTGGGTCATCAGCCTCAGGTGCCCCGCGTGCAGCGGCGTCTCCCGCAGGAGCAGCACCAGGCGGCGGCGCTCCTTGAGGGTGACGTCGGCGGCGCGCACGACGAGGTCCTCGTCGTAGCTGTTCGCGATCCCCGACAGGGTGCGCACGCTGCACGGCGCCACGAGCATCCCGGCGACCGGGAAGGAGCCGCTGGAGATCGACGCCCCCAGGTCCGACGGCGAGTGGACGACGGTGGCGAGCTCCTTGACGTCCCGTGCGGAGAGGTCCGTCTCGTGGCTCAGCGTGGCGACTCCGGACCGGGTGATGATCAGGTGCGTCTCGACGTCGCGCTGCGCGAGCAGCTCGAGGGCCCGGACCCCGTAGGCGACTCCGGAGGCGCCGGTGATCGCGACGATCACGCGCAGTGGCGCGTCGAGGGCGTGCGGGTGCTCAGCCACGTGGCGACTCCAGCTGGTCGAGGAGGGTGCGCAACCGGCCCGGGTCGACGCGCGGCCGCATGAGGGCGTGCTCGTCGCGCCGGTCCGCGGGCGCGGTGGCGTCCAGCGCCATCTTGGCGGTGACGTGGCCGTCCGCGGAAGGGTCCAGTCCCCCGCCCCGGGTGCGCGGTACGACGAGCAGGTCCCGGTCGGCCTGGAAGCGGGTCGCCACGGCCCAGCCCACCATCTCGTCGTCGAAGACGTCGACGTCGTCGTCCACGACCACCACGAGCTTGACCGGCGCCAGCGCGGCGAACACCGCCATGGCCGCATGGTGCGCCGCCCCCGGCGGCGGGTTGCGGAGCGACACGACGGCGTGCAGCCGGCAGGAGCCGGCCTCGGTCAGGCGCACGGCCGTCACGGCCGCGCCTGCTGCCGCGAGCGCCTTGAGCAGCCGCGCCTCCCGGGGCAGGCCACCCACCCAGAAGTGCTCCCGCCCACCCGAGAGGATGGTCTGCGCCACCGCATCGGTGCGCCGCCAGCGACGGGTGAGCTCGATGACGGGCGCGGGGCCACCGGGACCGTAGGTCCGGGGATACTCCCCGAAGGGCCCCTCCTCCGCCCGGCGACCGGCGAGGAGGCGGCCGAGCAGCACCATCTCGGCGCGGGCGGGAACCGGCGTCGGATGACCGGGGAGCCGCACCACGTCCAGTGGCCGCGGGTGCAGCGCGCTGGCCATCTCCAGGTCGTCGAGGTCGGCGTCCGCAGGCGCCTGGGAGGCCAGCGTAAGGGCGGGGTCCACGCCGAGGCACAACGCCACCGGCAGGTCCTCGCCGCGCCGCTCGTGCTCGGCGAAGATGGCCGCCAGCCTTCCCGGCAGCAGCAGCGCGCGCAGCTCGCGCGGGCCGGAGACCTGCAGCCGGTTGATCGAGAGATTGGTACGGCCGGTGCGCGGGTCCTGCACGGTGACCAGCGCGGACGTGACGTAGCGGCCGCCGTCGCGCTCGTGCTGCACGGGGATCGGCAGGTCGCCGAGGAGGTCCGCGGCGTCCTCCTCCACGGCGGCGACGGGCGCCTGGTCGAGTGGCAGCTCGTGGCACGGCACCGGAGCGGCCACCGCCGCGCCGATCCGGCGTACCACCTCCCCGGGCTCGCACTGCAGCAGCTCGGCGAAGTGACGACGCACCGCCACGGTGTTGCCGAGCAGCGGGAACCGGGCCCCGGCGACGTCCTCGAAGAGCACCGCGCTGTCGCCGTCGCACCGCTCGAGCACGGCAGCGACCTCCTGGTCCGGGTCGACTCGCGCCCGGAGGCGGCGGAGCTCGCCGCGCTGCTCCAGCAGGGTCATCCAGCCGCGCAGGTCGGCGGCCTTCGGCCAGGCCTCGTCGTGATCGGACATCGTGCCTCCCGTGGGATCGCGGAGTCGCTGTTCGGAGACTAGAGGGACAGGTGGATGTGCTTGAGCTCGGTGAACTGCTCGAGCCCCTCGATGCCGCGAGTGCGGCCCAGCCCGGACATCCGCATCCCGCCCGAGGGCATCTCGCCGTAGGAGCGGTTGTAGCCGTTGACCCAGACGGTCCCGGCCTGGACGGCCCGCGCGACCGACATCGCCCGGGACACGTCGCGCGACCACACCGAGGCGGCGAGGCCGAACGGCGTGGCGTTCGCGAGCCGGACGGCGTCCGCCTCGTCGGCGTAGGACTCCAGGGTGAGCAGCGGCCCGAAGATGTCCTCCTGGACCAGCGGGGACGAGGTGTCGACGTCGGCCACGAGCGCCGGGCTCAGGAAGTGCCCCGGCAGGCCGCCGGGCCGGACCTGCTCGCCGCCGACCACCAGCCGCGCGCTGCTCCGCGCCAGGTCCACGAAGCCGGAGACCTTCGCCATCGCCTGCTCGGAGATCAACGGCCCGAAGAGCGTGTCGGGCTCGCGCGGATCCCCCGGGGCCATCGAGGAGAACGCCTCGCGCAACAGCCGCTCGGCATCCGCGAGCCGGTCCTGGTGCACCAGCACCCGGGTGCAGGCCATGCACATCTGCCCGCTGGTCACGACCGCGGCCCGCGCCGCCGCGGCCAGGGCGGTCTCGAGGTCGCCGTCCGGCAGCACCAGCATGGAGGCCTTGCCACCCAGCTCGAGCAGCGGCCGCGTCATGGTCTCGGCGGCGTCGCGCATGACGGCCTGGCCGGCCTGCGTGGACCCGGTGATCGCCACCGCTGCGGTGGCAGGGTGGCGCACCAGCGCCGCTCCGACCTCGACACCGCCCGGCAGGCAGTGCAGCACGTCCGTCGGGACGCCCGCCCGGTGACCGAGGGCGATCACGCGGCGAGTGACGTGCACGGTCTGCGGCGCCGGCTTGACCAGCGCGGTCACCCCGACGGCGAAGGCCGGCGCGAGATCCCGCAGGAGCAGCAGCACCGGCCAGTTCCACGGGGTGATGAAGACGGTCGGGCCGACCGGCTCGCGGACCAGGTGTGCCTCCGTGCCGTCGTGCAGGGAGCCGGCGCGGCCCAGCGGCAGGCGCGCCAGGCCGGAGTTGAGCCGGAGCGCGTCGACGCTTCCGGCCACCTCTGCGAACGCCTCCGTCCGGGCCTTGCCGGTCTCCCGGACCAGGTCGTCGGCCAGCTCGGCGGCCTCGGCGGCGATCAGGTCGGCCCAGGCGTGGAGCACCTCCGCGCGCCGCCGGTGGTCGCGCGGCCAGGGGCCCGCCATGGCGGCCTCCGCGGCACGGGCAGCGCCGTCGACCTCCTCCGGTGTCGCGGCCGGCACCGGCGGGAGCGGCTCCAGGGTCGTCGGGTCGACGGGTCGAAGGGCCGCGGTCACACGAACACTCCCCCGCCGTCCACGACGAGCGTCTGACCCGTCACGAAGCCCGCCGCGGGGCCGGCCAGCCAGAGCACCGCGCCGACCAGGTCCTCGGGCAGCATCGGCCGCGGGATCGCACGGGCGCCGGCTGCCGTGGCGAGGTAGTCGCTGGTGTTGAGCTCTCGCGACGCGGCGTCGTCGACGAGACCCGGGGACACGGTGTTCACGGTGGTGCCGTCGGCACCGAGCTCCCGGGCCGCGGCTCGGGTCAGCCCTTCGACCGCCGCCTTGGAGGCGACGTAGTGGGCGAACCCGGGGGCGCCGTTGCGGGAGACGACGGAGGCGATGTTGACGATGCGCCCGTCGCCGCTCGCGGCCAGGTGCGGAGCCGCGGCCTTGATGACCTGCCAGGTGCCGACCACGTTGACCCGCAGGACGAGGTCCCAGTCGGCGGCGGTCAGCTCGGTGAGCGCGCGCTTGCCGCCCAGCGTGCGGTAGACGGCCGCGTTGTTCACGACACTGTGCAGACCGCCGAACCGCTGCACCGCCTCGTCCACGGCGCGGCGTACGTCGGCCTCGTCGGTGATGTCACCGCCGACGAACACCGCCCGGCCGGGACCGGTCGCGCCCGCCTCGTCGGCCAGCCGCCGTCCCTCGCTCTCGCAGGAGGGCAGGTCGACCGCCACGACGTGGGCGCCCGCGCGGGTGAAGGCGTTGAGGTAGCGGGTCCCGATGTCGCCGGTGACCCCGGTCAGGAGCACCACGCGGTCCGTGAGACCGTCGGTGGCGGCCGTCGTCGTCGCTGTCGTCGTCATCGTCATCGCCCCTCGTGGACGCGGTCGGCGTGCAGACCCACGGCGGGTCCGCCCGGTGCCTCGACGGGGCTCCCGTCGTCGTCGATCGCGGGCCGGTCGATGTTTCCCCGGGTCTCGGGGCTGATGCCGACGGCGACGAGGAACACGACGACCGAGCAGACGAGGAAGATGCTCAGGCGGCCCGGTACGTCGGCGATGCCGGGGCTGAGCAGGTTCACGAACGTCGGGGTGAGCCCGCCGAGCATGAACCCGGTGTTCCAGGACACCGCGGTTCCGCGGGAACGCAGCGCGGTCGGGTACCGCTCGTTGAGGAAGATCAGCACCGGTGCGTACGCCGCGTTGGCGAGGAAGGCGAGCAGGCAGGCGAGCAGCACGATGGTGCCGGTGTCGCCCGGGTCCCTCCTGGCCAGGGCCAGCGTGATCAGCGGCAGGGCGACGAGGTTGACCGCCCCGATGCCGAGCATCGTCTTGCGGCGGCCGACCCGCTCGCTCAGCTCCCCCGCGGCGGTGGCGGCGACGACCACGATCAGGCTGGCGACCAGGAGCACGCTCCCCCGGCTGCTGGCGGACATGCCGACGACCGAGTCGAGCAGGGTGGGGAGGAAGCCCGAGGTCAGGTAGTACTGGGCGCCGGCACCGGCGGCGACGGCGATGTTGATGAAGAGGATGGTCCGGTACCGGCCGGTCGCCAGGTCGCGGAACCGCATCCGCTTCGCCGGCGCACGCACCGGCGCGGCGGCCGCCTTCGCCTGCTCCGCGGTCCACAGCGGCGACTCCTCGACCTTGGCCAGCACGAAGAGGCTGAGCGCGCCGCCGAGCAGGCCGGTGAAGAACATGACCCGCCAGCCGATCTCGTCGAACCGGTCGCCGGGGAAGAAGAGGGTGACCACGATGAAGGCCACGCTGGCCATCGCCGCGCCGAGGCCGGCGCCGCCACCGCCGATGAGACCGCTCATCAGGCCGCGCCACCGGGGCCCGACGCTCTCGGTGCCGAGGGTGTGGGTCGTGGCGGTGACGCCGCCGACGAACAGGCCCTGGACCACCCGCAGCGCGATGAAGATGACGGGTGCCGCCACGCCGATGGTCGCGTACGTCGGCACCAGGCCCATGGCGGCCGTCGAGAGGCCCACGCCGGCCAGCACGGTGACCATGATCGCCTTGCGGCCCTTGCGGTCGGCGAGCTCGCCGAAGATGGCCGCACCTGCGGGCCGCATGAGCACGCTGACCGCGAAGGAGGCGAACACCGCCGCGAGGCTGAGCGTCTCGCTGTGCGCCGGGAAGATCTGGCGGCCCACCGGGCCTGCGACGTACAGGAGCAGGAAGAGGTCGAAGAGGTCGAAGGCCCATCCCGCGACGGACGCGAACGCCGCTGCGAGCGGCGCGCGCGACGGCGCGGACGCCACCGACCCGGACGGCAGTTGGTGCTGAGCCATGCTCTGTGATCCCTTCGGGAGTCGGTCCACGCAGGCGTAACGCTCCGCTTCGGACCGTCTGATTCGGATCGCTGCACCGTACCGTCCGACTCGGACTGTGTCAACGCTCACAGTCGCGCGAGGCCGGACAGCACACCGCCCGCCCGGGTCCTGGTGGACCCGAGCGGGCGGGAACGACTGCGCCTCGCGCTACGCCGCGCTCAGCCGACCGACCCCACCCGGTCAGGGCTCCGGACGGACCGGGCTCCCTCGACGCGGCGTCGCGACGCCAGGAGCCCTCCGCCACCCGCGAGGATGAGGATTCCGGCCGGGACCAGGAGCTGGGCCACCAGCCAGGTCGTGGGCTTGGACTCGGTCGGGATCGCGTCCGCCTGCTGGAAGGTGTCGACGTTGTTCTCGATCTTGGTCACCAAGGTGTCGAAGCGGGCGAGGATGTCGGGCATCTTCTGCAGGCCGGCACCGACGGCGGGGAACTGCTCCCCCAGGCTCGTCGCGAGCTGGTCGGGAGTCACGCCGAGCATCGTCGCCAGGCCGGCCAACGCCTCCGCGTTGAGCTGGTCGTCCATCTTCTGGATCGTGGTGAGGTAGTCACGCGTCTGCTGGGCGCCCGCGTCGGTGAACACCGGGCGGAACGCACCCGTCATGTCGTCGACCGCCTGGGCCTTCTGGGGAACCGAGAGCACGAAGGTGACCGCGACGACGGCCACGCCGAGTGCCACGACCCCGATCAGCAACCGCCTGCCGGCGGACGTGCGGAGCAGGGACAAGCCCAGGCCCACGGCCACGATGCCGAGCGCCACGAACAGCCAGTGGACGGTCTTCGCCGGCAGGAAGCCGGTCGGGATCGCGTCGGCGTCGTGGAAGTTGCCCTGCTGCTGGTTCAGCTGGTCCACCATGCCGTTGAAGTACGGCAGGCTCTCGGGCAGCTGCTGCATCCCCGCGCCGACGTCCGGATACTGCTTGCCGAGCGTGCCGACGAACTCGTCGGGAGTCATCCCCAGCTGCTGGGCCAGTGCGGGAACGGCCTCCTTCTGGAACTGGGCGGCGAAGGCGTTGACGGTGTCGATGTCGGCATTGGTCTGCTTCAGGCCGGCGTCGGAGAAGACCGGGCGGAAGTCGCCGGTCATGTCGTCGACAGCAGCGGTCTTGCCGCTGTACCCGAGAGCGAACGTGCTCACCAGCCAGAACGCCCCCACGAGGAGGACGAGGCCTGCCGCGATGCGTCGGATCATGTTCGAGCTCCTCATGGTGGAAGGCGGTGGAAGAGGGAGAGCCAGGAAGGGCACGGTGCGCCCGCTCGGCCGGAGCCGCTCGGCCCAGCCCCTCAGCGAGAGTGGTGCATCCCACGGCGCCCTGGCGCCGACGTTCCCGACTGCGGAACACGAGATCCGCGCACCCTCCGCGAGCACCGCAACCGGCGGAGGCTCGTTCCGGGCTCAGCCCCCCGCGACCCTGGGTCCGACGGGCACTCCGGCCGGAGGGCGGCTGACGAGCAGCAGGATCAGGTCTGCGACGGCCGTCGCACCGTCGAGCTCGACTGCCGTGTGGCAGCTGGACCCGATGCCGTGGAGCCGGGTCACGGCGGTCTGGCCCGCGATGCCGGTGGCCACGTAGCTCCTCCGGTTCTGCCACCTCAGGGTGAACGCCAGGCGCCCTTCGCCGACCTCGTCGGTCAGGGTGATCTGCTCGCCGACCGCTTTCAGGACGGCGTTCGCCTGGCTCACCAGCTGTCCGGCCCGGGCCCGGATCGTGACCTGCTCGTGGACCGCCACGCCGACGCTCTTCGGCGCACTGGGCCGCACGGCGGGCCTGGTCACCGCCCTTCCCAGGCTGATGGTCTCGGCCACCTGGTGCATGAACGGAGTCATCGAGTACCAACCTTCTCTCCGGCTGTCGGACGAGTCGGACCGAACGCCGACAGCCATGCGGCCCATGCTGGCTCCGGGTCGGCGTCGCGGCCGGATGTGTTCCGCCATACCGAACGCCGTAGGCGCACCCGGCCCGGGAGGAGCACCCTGATGTGGTGACCGTCACCTTCTGCACCCGCCGCGGGCGCACGCGCGACCGGACGGGCGGCCGCGTGGGTGTGCTGTCTCCTGCCACGAGGCGGCCCGGGCGGACGTGACCCGATGACAGAGCAGATCTCTCGCAGCCCCGAGCGGCTCTCCAGCGTCGCCATGGCCGCCCGGATCCTCCGCGAGTTCGGCAAGCACAGCACCCAGCTGGGCGTCAGTCAGCTCGCCCGGCGGGTCGGCGTGGGCAAGAGCACTGCGCACCGCATCATCTGGACTCTCGTCCAGGAAGGCCTGCTCGAGAAGGTCGAGGAGACAGGACTGTTCCGGCTGACCACGACGATGCGCTCCCTCGGCGCCAGCGCCGAGACGGCCCAGCGGCTGCACGAGGCGGCGACCATCCCGCTCGACCAGCTCCGCCAGAAGACCGCCGGCACCCTGCACGTCGCGATCCTGGACGGAACCGATGTGCTGTACGTCGAGCGGCGTGAGGGGCCGGGCGCGTTCTCCGTCTTCCGGGCGGTCGGCAGTCGCAACTCGGCGCACGTGACCTCGAGCGGCAAGGTGCTCCTCGCCTTCCTTCCGCTCGAGAGCCAGCGGCGCCTGGTCCAGACCATGCGCCTGTCTCCCAAGACGTCTCGTTCCATCACCTCCAGGACGGAGTTCCTGGCCGAGCTGGCCCGGGTCCGCTGCCAGGGCTACGCCGAGAACCGCGGCGAGTCGCAGCCCGGCGTCTGCTCGATCGCCGCACCGATCCGCGATCCCCTCAACCAGGTGGTCGCGTCGGTGTCGGTGGCGGAGTCCGTCGAGGACGTCGACCGCGGCCTGCGCCACCTGATCGGGCCCCTCGTCGAGACCGCCGCCCGCATCTCCTCCGGCCTGGGCTGGAACCAGTGACCGGTGTCTGCCTGCGCGGACCGGGGGTCCGGCGCAGGCAGACAGTCACTCGACGACCGACACCAGGGCGATGAACCGCAGGGCCGTCGCGGTGTGCGTCAGCAGGCCCTTCACCACGAGCCGGTGCCTGGCGATCTCCCCGAGCACGTGCAGGCCCCGCTTGGTGAAGAAGCCGGCGGGGAGCAGGCCCGCCCCCATCATCTTCAGCTGGGACACGTCGGTGATCTGGTCCACGCTGGCCATCACCGTCACGCTCGGGCGACCGACGATGCCGTTGTGGACGGTCGCCCCGTCCGTGCCGAAGACGATCGTGGCCGAGGTGTCCGTGTCCGTGCTGTAGACCGCGACCGGCCGGCGCACGCGGCGCGCGATGGCGATGCGGTCGGGGTACTGCTCCAGGTTCTGCCCCAGCAGCATGGCGAGGATGCTCGCCAGGCCGTTCGCCTCGTCGCCCTCGCTCAGCTCGAAGGGGTAGCCCTGCGTGCTCACGCCTGCCACGTCGGACCTAGACATCCCAGTCGGTGGGCACCATGCCCCAGGAACTCAGGAAGTTGTTGAAGGCGCCGGCGTTCTCGATCGCCGCCGACATCGGCCCCTTCTTGAACTTGATCTTGCCGGCCAGCAGCAGCTTGCCGCCCTCGCTCGCGCCCGAGGCCGCGGCCTGCCACGTCGCGAGCCCGGCGTCGATGATCAGCCACAGGTCGGACTCGTCGTACTGGGGCCCCGACCACTCGGCCACCTTTCCTTCCTTCCACTCCATGTGCGTGACCAGGCCACGCTCGGCGCAGGTGAAGGCCATGCGGTGCGAGAAGGTGGAGGCGTCCTTGAACCCCTGGATGGTCGCCTCGTGCGAGTTCACCACCGGTATCGCCGCCTCACACCACTCAGGGGAGAAGAACTTGAACTCTTCGGCCACAACTAGCTCCTTGTCGATCGGTCGCGGGCAGGATCGGGATCCGGCCCCTGACTGGGTGACTCCTGGACGCGTTCAGCGTGGCGCAGTTCCCTCGTGGGGAACGGCGTCGTTCCCGACAGCGGAACGGCGGAACGGCGCACCCGATCGCGGACCGGCCGACCTCACCCGAAGCTGTCGTAGTGGATCCGGTCGAGCTGGACGCCGGACTCCTTCAGCAGGGCGAGGACGGCATCGGTCATCACCGGCGGCCCGGCCAGGTAGAAGGTGGCAGACGTCAGGTCCGGCAGCGCAGGGGCCAGGGCATCGGTGACGAATCCCCGAGCTCCGTCCCACCCCGGCCCGGGCCGCACCAGGGCACCCGTCACCCGGCCGTCGTGGAGCTCGCCGGCCAGCCCGACCAGGTCCGCCCAGCAGACCAGCTCGTCGCGGGTGTTGGCGCCGAAGAAGACGTGCGTGGGCCGGGGGTCGGACGTCGCCACCAGGCCGCGGAGCATCCCCAGGATCGGCGCGACACCGGTGCCCCCGGCCACCAGGCAGAGCGGCCGCTCGGACCCGCGCACCCACATCTCGCCGTACGGCACCTCGATGGAGATCTCGGCACCCTTGCCGAGCGAGAAGAGTCGCTCGCTCCCGGGTCGCCCGTCGTAGCGCTTCGCGATGAAGTCCACGTCTGCCGAACCGGACAGGTTCGCCATCGAGTAGCACCGGCGCAGGCCGGCACCGAGGTCGAGGATCGCGTGCTGCCCCTCGCGGTAGCCGATCGCACGGTCGAGCCGGAACCGGAACCGCCGGATGTCCGGTCCCAGATCCTCCTCCTCGACGAGGACCGCCGCGCACGAGTCGGTGTCGAACTCCGGTCGTGGCTCACCGCTCACCCACGACGGCTTGATCACGAGATCGGTCGTCGCGCTGCTCTGGCACACGAGGATGCGTCCGCGCCGCGCATCCCGCGGGCTCGCCGACGGGGCGTCGTCGAACAGCGCGCTGACGGCACCTTCGAGCAGGACCACCTTGCAGGTGCCGCAGCTTCCCCAGCCGCACTCGAAGGGAAGCCACACCCCCGCCCGCTGGGCCGCCCGGAGGATCCGCTCCCCCTCGAGCGCCGGGAACCACGTGTCGGAGTCAGCGATGCGGACCTCGTGCACGTCCCCGGCGGCCACGGTCAGACACCACAGCCGCTGCGCAGCTCGGCGTGCTGACGCTCCACCTCCGCCACCACGTCGTCAGCGGCCATCGGCACCGGCGCGGTCTCGAACAAGGGAGCCAGCGCCACCACCGCAGCGTGTGCCTTCGGCTCCCACACGTCGAGCCAGCCCCCGAGCACCTTGCTCAGGCCGGGGTCTCGTTCGAGGGCGTACGTGGTCAGTGCCTGCGTCCAGTCCCGGCTGCGTCGGCTGTCGTGCTGGAACTCGGTGAACATCTGGCCGAGCAGGTGGTCGTCGTTGCCGGCCGCCAGGGTGGCGAACTGCCAGTTGACCAGGGTGTCCAGCGCCGGCTTCACGGCCAGGTTCAAGGCCGTGAACGCCTCGCCCCAGTCGTAGGCGATGAGCATCTCCTCGAGCACCTTCCGCAGGGGCTGCCAGGCCGGGCCGCTCTCGAAGGGCTCCCGAGCCGTGGCGGTCTCCGCCAGCCGGTCGCCGTGTGCGTTGCCCAGGACCTTGGTCCAGTAGGCGATCCGCTGGATCCGGCGAAGCTCGTCGGCGGCCTGGAAGTTCGCACAGTTGGTGATGTAGGAGGACGGCGCCATCTGGCCGACGTACAACCCCGTCATCTGCAGGATGTGGAGCGGGAACCGCAGCGGCACGTACAGCTCGGCGAGCGTCGACACCCAGCCCTCGTCGAGCTTCTCGGCGGCGCTGGAGTCCTCGAACTGGTCGATCAGCCCGTCGACGTAGGTCTCGTGGACCTTCTGGAGGGAGACGTACTCCTTGTACGTGAGCTTGTGCGGGTCCCGGAACTGCTCCCAGTCGTCGACCTGGAACGGCGATCCCTCGCGGTGCGTCAGGTACCAACGGTTGAGCGGCGCATCGGGATCCAGCTCGAAGGGCACCGGGTCGCGGCGGAAGTGGTAGTGGAACTTGCCGGTGACCACCTCGTAGGGGCTCGGCCGCCTCTTGACGTCCCCGAACAGACTCCAGGTCTTCGGGGCCTTGCGCAGATTGGTCGCCACTGTCATCCCTCTCGGTCCAGGTGCCAGACGATCTCGTCGTCGCCGACGATGATCCGTCCGGAGAAGCCGGCCAGGTTCGGTTCGATGTCGGACAGCCGGAAGGGACGGCCGAGCTCGTCCTCGAGCGTCGTCCGGGTGAGCCGGCAGCGACGCTCGGCGCTGATCCGGATGTAGCCACCCTGGTCGTCCACGACGACCTCGGTGTCCGGGTTGTCGATCTCGATGGCGTTGATCATCGCGTCGCAGAAGTCCCCGTCCACGCCCCGCAGGATCGGGCCCACCATCTTCTTACGTTCTTCGGTACTGTCACTGACGCTTGCCATCAAGCACTCCTCATCCGGGAAAGCGGTTGTAGCGGCGCTGCCCGTCTCGCGGGACCCCCACCTGGATCTTCTTCTCGTCGGTCACCCTGACCGGATACTCGAACAAGCTGCAGCCGCTCGGGTTGAGGCCCTGACCGGTCCGCAGGTCGAACTCCCAGTTGTGCCCCTTGCACAGCAGGACCGAGGTGTCGGCGTCCCAATCGCCGTCCGCCAACGCGATCTCCTGATGGGGGCAGATCCCCTGATAGGCCTTCAGCTCGCCCCCTTCGAGGTGGGCGATCATCACCTCTTCACCGTCGACGTCGAAGTCGAGGAGGTCGCCCTCCCACACCTCGGACGCGTCCACGACGTCGACCCAGTCCAGCTCCGAACCCATGCGTGCTCAGGCCTCGTAGAAGGCGTAGACGACGTCCATGGCGCCGATGCCGGCACTCTCCACGGTCGCGTCGGCCGGCATCGTCACGCCCTGGAACCGCACGCCCAGGGGCTTGTCCTGCGGGGCCACCCGGCGGTTCACGGAGTGGTGGGCGATCTTCTTGCCCACCTCCTCCATGGTGTCGTCGGTGAGGACCGGCACCATGTTGAGGACGAAGTCACCGTCCACACACGCCTGGATCGCGATCAACTCCATCGGTGGATCTCCATTCTGTAGGCCATGACGAGCGGTCCGCCCGTCACGACGCCTCGACGACGGCCGGATCGCGCTCCTCGAAGGCCCAGGCGTAGTCCGTGGCGTCCTGCCCGGCCTCCTCCAGGCTCACGCCCATGTACTCGAGGACACCGGCGAGGTGCGTGGTCGTGATCGTCCCGCCTTCGAAGTCCGGCCGCAGGCTCGGCGCGATCTGCCCGGCCAGGAACCGGTCGACGATGCTCTGGTGACCCTGGAACCGGGCCGGGTTCTGCTCGAAGATCCACTGGCACGGCTCGGAGCAGAACGTGTAGCGACGACCCCGGTAGTCGAGGATGTGCGGGTCGGGGCTGTCGAGGAAGCCGGCGTTGTAGCCGGCCGGGGTGCACACCGGGATGTGGCACATGTTGCACACGATCGGGAGCGTCTCGGGCAGCGTGTTCTCGGTCGCGTCGGCCCGCACGTTCGCGGTGATGACGTCCCAGTACTTCCCGAAGCTGTCGTTCCAGCCGGGGTACTTCGCCTCCAGCCAGTCCCGCTCTCGGGGCGACACGCCCGCGTCGGGGTTCCACCACACCGTGGGGCGCCAGAACCAGACCCCGAGGTGGTAGGCGTGGTGCAGCCACTGCTGCTCCTTCTGGTACTGGTCGTCCCAGTACCAGGGCTTCTCCAGACCGAGGTCCCGGAACTGGTCGAGGAACTGCTTGTTGATCAGCTCGTCCATGAACTCCCCGAAGGAGTGCCGACGGTGCTCCAGCGGCGTGTAGTAGTCCATCGACAGCCCGGTGAGCAGCGAGAAGACCTTCCACGAGCGCCAGAACATGTGGTCGATGAGCTTCTGGGCGACGTCGGCCTTGCCGTTCTCCACCAGGATCTTCATCGTCGGCTCACCCTGCTGCGAGTGCCGGGCCTCGTCGGTCTGGATGGAGGAGATCAGCGCGCTGAACTCCAGGTCCCCCACCCCCATGGCGTCCGCGGCCATGCCGAGGAACTGCAGGTTGGTGAACCCGGTCTCGAAGGTGAAGGTGAGCTGGATCGCGGTCGAGACGGCGTCGTTCGCGGCGAACATGTCGTCGAACAGGGACCGAGCCGCGATCGCTCCCCACTCGTTGGTGTGGAACGCCTTGTGGGCCCAGTCCATCCGCGGCTCCTTGTCGAGCAGCGTGTACGGGAAGTAGGACTGGATCTGACCGTGCCGGGTCTCGTCGAGGGTGCCGTACATCGCCATGTTGCGCCAGGCGGCGGCCCGGCCGAACCGGCCCATCCGAGCCTCGCCGATGCCCGCGACGTACTCCGGGATGGCGATGGCGCCGTAGTGGGCGATGATCGCCGACTTCCAGCCGGGGTCCAGCTGCTCGAAGAGCTTGGACCGGTTCACCACGGCGTTGATGGAGTAGACGCTCGCGTCCTTGCCGGCCTGGTTGTGGACGTACTCCGGATAGGTGATCTTGTACGGCTCGTCCCACGTCCACCACTCCTCGGTGGGGAAGCCGTAGCCGTGGGACAGATCGTCCGGCCACACCTGGTCCTCCGTGACGTAGGACAGCGTCCAGTTCATGTCCCGGGTCAGGTCGTACCACTCTGAACGAGCGAGGCGAGGCATGGGCTTCTCCCTTTCTTCCCCGAGGCGTGTCCCTACGCCGTTGGAGGGTGAGAACCCCTGGGCAGCGGCCGGTCAGAACGCGAGATGGATGACGTGCTTGGTGGGCGTGAATCTGCCGAACTCCACGCGACCTGTCCCGCCCTGTTCCGCATGGGGGAACGAATTCCCCTCGGCCGGGCGATCGGCGGGGCCGAAATGCGGAAGCGGCCCCTGTCAGCGCTTGCGCTGACAGGGGCCGCTTGCCACCTGGTACCCCGTACGGGATTCGAACCCGTGCTTCCGGCGTGAGAGGCCAGCGTCCTGGGCCGCTAGACGAACGGGGCATGCATCTTCGGTTGTGTTGCTCCTGTGCTCCGCGAGCAACCTGCGGAACTCTATCGAAGCTCCTCGCTCGCACAAAATCGCCGCCCTGGAGCGGCGATCTCGCTGGGATACTAGGACTCGAACCTAGACTAACTGAACCAGAATCAGTCGTGCTGCCAATTACACCATATCCCATTGACTTGATAGTCAATGGCCCTCTCGCCGAGGCGAGCGGGCACGGTGGAGAACATTACACGCGAGGTCTCGGAGCGACCAAAACGCCCGGCTCCGTAGGGGTTTCGGTGGTCGTCCGCAGCCCGATCCGGCGCGCGACCCACAGCACCAGGCCGAGGTAGACCAGCGACTGGGTCAGGGTCACGGGGATCGTCCACCAGCTCCCGCCGACCGGGTTCAGCGTCGACGCCATGTCGCCGAACGCGAGCGCCAGGCCGAACGCCAGCCAGTTGTTGAGCACGTGCATCGCGATGCCGGCCTCGAGCCCTCCGGTGAGGACGACGAGCAGGCCGGCCACGATCCCGAACGCGAACCGGTCGAAGAACACCGGCGGGCTCTGGGCGCCGTGCGCGAGGGCGAACAGCAGCGCCGGGAGCAGGACCGCCGCCACGGGCCGGCCGAACCACGAGCCGAACAGGTTGCCGAACGCCTGGGTCAGGTAGCCGCGGAAGGCGTACTCCTCCCCCGCGGCCTGGAGCGGCGTCAGGAGCACGACGACCAGGAGGAAGTCGCGGGTGGTCGTCGTGAAGTCGTTGAGGTGTCCGCTGACCTCGGGGCTCTCCGCGGTCGACGGCACCAGCGCCGAGACCACGAGCGTGGCGAACAGCGCCACGAACGACAGGCCGAAGCAGACCAGCACCCACCGCCACCGGATCCGCGGCCGCACCGACGCCAGCCAGCCCGGCCGGAGCCCGTGCAGCACCCGGCTGATCGCCCAGGTCACCGGGATCGCGCAGGCCAGGGAGACGTTGAGGTAGGCGAGCGCGAGCGGGGTCGGGTCGTCCAGCTCCAGCAGCCGGCCGAGCTCGGCGCCGACGTCCCTGCCGGCCACCGCGAACCCGATCGCGAACGGGATCTGCACCAGCACGGGCACGACCACGACGAAGCAGGCGATCAGGACGAGCACGCCCACGACCGGTCGCCAGGCGCCCGGCCGTCCACCGCGCTGGATGAACGGGTACGACAGGCCCTCCCCCTGCCCGGCAGCCATGGTCAGGCCAGCGCGCGCTGGAGCCGGCCGAGGCTGCGCTCGCGGCCCAGCAGCTCCATCGACTCGAAGAGAGGCGGGGAGACGCGGCGGCCGGTGACGGCGACGCGGACGGGGCCGAAGGCGTTGCGCGGCTTGAGGCCCATCTCCTCGACGAGCTTCGCCTGCAGGGCCTCCTGGATGGCCGCGGTCGACCACTCGGGCAGGTCCGCCAGCGCGTCGTATGCGGCCTGGACGACGCGCTTGCCGTCGTCGTCCAGCAGCTTCTCGGCGTCGGTCGGGTCGACGGCGAAGTCGGCCTCGTCGACGAACAGGAAGCGGAGCATGTCGACGGCCTCGGTGAGCTTGTTGATCCGCTCGGCGACGAGCGGCATCGCCTGCTCGAGCAGCTGCGCGTCCGCGTCGCCGACCGGGTCGGAGACGACGCCCGCGTGCTTGAGGAACGGCAGCACCCGGTCGGTCATGTCCTCGATCGAGAGCATCCGCATGTGCGCGGAGTTGATCGCCTCGGCCTTCTTCAGGTCGAAGCGGGCCGGGTTGGGGTTCACGTCGGCGATGTCGAACGCCTCGACCATCTCGTCCATCGTGAACACGTCGCGGTCGGCGGCGATCGCCCAGCCGAGCAGCGCCAGGTAGTTCAGCAGGCCCTCGGGGAGGAACCCGTCGTCCCGGTAGGCGAACAGGTGCGCCTGCGGGTCGCGCTTGGACAGCTTCTTGTTGCCCTCGCCCATGACGAACGGCAGGTGGCCGAACCTCGGGACCACCGTGGAGATCCCGAGGTCCACCAGCGCCTGGTGGAGCGGGATCTGCCGCGGCGTGCTGGACAGCAGGTCCTCGCCGCGCAGCACGTGGGTGATGTCCATGAGCGCGTCGTCGACGGGGTTGACCAGCGTGTACAGCGGGTCGCCGTTGGCGCGGCACAGCGCGAAGTCCGGCACGTGCTCGGTCTCGAAGGTGATGTCGCCGCGCACCAGGTCGTCCCAGGTGATCGAGCCCTCCGGCATCCGGAACCGGACGACCGGCTTGCGGCCCTCCGCCTCGAACACCGCCCGCTGCGCGTCGGAGAGCTCGCGGCAGAAGCCGTCGTACCCCATCGTCTTGGACCCCGCCTCGAGCCGGCGGGCGGCCACCTCGTCGGTGGTGCAGAAGCAGTCGTACGTGTACGACGACGCGGCGAGCTTCGCGAGCACGTCCCGGTAGATGTCGCCGCGCTCGGACTGCCGGTACGGCCCGTGCGGTCCGCCGACCTCCGGGCCCTCGTCCCAGTCGAGGCCGAGCCAGCGCATCGCGCCGACCATCGCCTCGTACGACTCCTCGGTGGAGCGCTCCTTGTCGGTGTCCTCGATCCGGAACACCAGGGTCCCGCCGTGGTGCCGCGCGAACGCCCAGTTGTAGAGCGCCGTGCGGGCGAAGCCGACGTGCGGCGAGCCGGTCGGGGACGGGCAGAAGCGGACGCGGACGGTCACCGGGGGTGTCACCTTGCCTTGACTGGGTTCGTGAGGGTACCGAGGCCGGCGATCGAGATCTCGACCTCGTCGCCGACGTTCATGGGACCGACGCCCTCGGGGGTGCCGGTGAGGATGACGTCGCCGGGCAGCAGCGTCATCACGCTGGTGATGTACGAGATCAGCGTGGGGATGTCGAAGATCTGGTCGCGCGTGTTGCCGTCTTGCCTGAGCTCGCCGTTGAGGTGCGTCTGCACGCTGCGGCCCTCGGCGAAGTCGTGCGGGTCGAGGTCGGTCTCGATCCACGGGCCGAGCGGGCAGAACGAGTCGAAGCCCTTCGCGCGGGTCCACTGCCCGTCGCTCTTCTGCAGGTCGCGCGCGGTGACGTCGTTGGCGATCGTGTAGCCGTGGATCACGTCGGTGGCCTGCTCGGGCGGCACGTCGCGGCAGATCCGGCCGATCACGACCGCCAGCTCGCCCTCGTAGTGCAGGTCTTGCGTCTGCGGGGGGTAGAAGATCGGGTCGCCCGGACCGACCACGCTGGTGTTCGGCTTGAGGAACATCAGCGGCTCGGTGGGCAGGTCGTGGCCCAGCTCCGCGGCGTGCGCGGCATAGTTGCGGCCGATCGCGACGACCTTGCTGCGCGGGAGCACCGGGGCGAGGAGACGGACGTCCTCCAGCCGGTGCTCCTGGTCGAGCAGCTTCACCCCGACGTACAGGGGATCGCCGGCCAGCGCCACGACGGCGCTGTCGGGGTCCGGTTGCCCGAACTCGTCGAGCTCGCCGGTGACCACGCCGTACATGGGGTCCTCGCCCGTGGTGAATCTCGCGATGCGCACCCAGCGAGCCTATCCACCTACCATCGACGGTCGTGGAGCAGATGGACCGGACGTCGTGGGAGCCGCGCGCCGCGGCGCACGCGGCCCGGGTCGACGCCTTCGTCGGCCCCCACCTCGCGCGCCGCGAGGCCCGGGTCAAGCACCCCGTGCACGACTTCCTCTTCACCTACTACTCCCAGCGGCCGGCGCAGCTGCGGCGCTGGCACCCCGGGTACGGCGTCCGGCTGGTCGACGCCCCGGCGTACGCCGGCCTCAAGGGTTACGGGGTCTCGACAGGCTCGACCACCGGCGTGACGGAGGCGTATGTCGCCGCGCAGCGGCCGCTGCTCGTCGCGCTGCGGCGGCTGCTCGCCGCGACCGCGGAGCGGCCCGCGAACTTCGGCTGCTTCGGGATGCACGAGTGGGCGATGGTCTACCGGACCGAGGCGACGCGGCACGACTGGCCGCTGCGGCTCGGCGCGACAGGTACCGATCAGGTCGTGGAGTCGCACCGGATCGCCTGCTCGCACTTCGACGCCTACCGGTTCTTCACCCCGGCGGCGGCGCCGCTCAACACGCTCTCCCCCACCTCGGCGGACCGCCCCGACTTCGAGCAACCGGCCTGCCTGCACGCCGGCATGGACCTGTAC
The DNA here is from genome assembly GCF_039526625.1 of Nocardioides aquiterrae. NCBI lineage: Bacteria > Bacillati > Actinomycetota > Actinomycetes > Propionibacteriales > Nocardioidaceae > Nocardioides > Nocardioides aquiterrae. The sequence goes on along the minus strand of NZ_BAAAJE010000030.1, from coordinate 147,464 downwards.
AAGCACGCGTTCCGGCTGACGCCGATGATCCCCAGCGAGCTCGTCGCCGATGCGTTCGAGCTGGCCTGGGACATCCGGGTGCTCGACATGCGCGCGGCGCCGTACGACCTCGCCGACCTCGGGTTCGAGCCGGTGCGGGTCGAGACCCCAGCCGGCAAGGCGGAGTACGTCGAGACGCAGCGCGCGTTCGCCGAGCGCGGCGCCCCGCTGCGGCAACGGCTGATCGAGGAGTGCGACCGGCTGCTGGCCGTGGCCGGGTGACCTTCGCCCAAGGAGGTGCGGACGAGACTCTTAGGTTTGGATCGGCCAAGCTGCATCGATGTCGGGCGGGTCTGAACTGAGGCGTCGGCTTGCACCTACCTATGCGTTGCGGCCGTCAATACGATCGGATCGTGGTGGCGGATGACCGCGTGACGGTCGGACCTTGGTGGCAACGCGTCGTCTCCAAACAGCGCCGTGCCAACCACCGACTGGGGGCTAGTCTCGTCCCTGTGACGCAGAGCCCGAATGAACACCCCCCGGGCAAGAAGGTCCAAGGCAGTGACAAGACCCCGCTCTATCGGGTCGCCTATGACCAAGGACTTCGAACCCTCGATGATCAGCGCGACGAGTTCAACGCCGCTCGGGGGCGAGCTGTGCAATTCATGGCACTAGTGGCCGCCGCAACCGCCTTCCTGGTCGGAACGGGTCTCAACTCCTCCACAACAAACCGAGACGGCACGTTCTACGCGGTCGCGATCGCGGCAACTGCGCTCACGGTGCTCGCCTTGGTCAGCCTGTTCTTAACGCTGTCTCCGAGGTTGGTGTTCAACTTCCGGCTGCAGCCCCAGATTCTCCTTGAGCGCTGGATCGACCGGGAGGTTCCTGGGCCTACCGAGCCGGACCTCCTTAGGGCTCTGGCTGCGCGCATGCAAGGGATGATCGACGCGAACGAGACGATCCTGACGAAGGTCCGCATTCGATACATGTGGCTCCTCGGATCCGGAACTTTTGCGCTGCTCACGTGGGCAGTACTGGCTTGGGCTAGGGGCTAGCGACGACTAAGGACGCACCAAGAATTGCGCTGACCATGCCATAGAGTGCCCCCGTGTCAGGTACGACCCCAGAGTCGGATGAGCCGGACCACGTGCCTTGGACTCCACCGACTGATCCGGAATCGGACCCGGCCATGCCTCGGCCGCGGGCCAAGGCAGATCTGACCGGAATCGTGAATAAGTCGGAACTCGTGGAACTGCTCGCGGCGCGCTTCGAGGGGAACAAGAAGGCCGCCTCGTACGCCCTCGAGTCCGTGCTGGACACGATCACCCGCGAGGTCGCGAAGGGTGAGAAGGTCGCCATCACGGGCTTCGGGTCGTTCGAGAAGCGCGTGCGCGAGGCACGGTGGGTGCGCAACCCGCAGACCGGCGCCCGCATCAAGGCGAAGAAGACGGCGGTGCCGAAGTTCACCGCCGGGGCCGACCTCAAGAACGTGGTCTCGGGAGCGAAGAAGCTGCCGAAGCTGACCCTCACCACGTCGAGTGCCGCCGCCAAGAAGGCGGCCGCTCCGGCGAAGAAGGCCGCGGCGACGGCCGCGAAGAAGGCGACGCCGGCGAAGAAGACCACGACCGCGAAGACCGCGGCCAAGAAGGCTCCGGCCGCGAAGTCGGCACCCGCCAAGAAGGCCCCGGCGAAGAAGGCCGCCACCGCCAAGAAGGCCCCGGCGAAGAAGGCCCCGGCGAAGAAGGCTCCGGCCAAGAAGGCGCGCTAAGAAGCCAGCCGCAGGATGCGAGGTGACCTTCGCCCCTACGGACGCCGCCCGGGCCGGCCTAGCGTCGGCGGCGTGAGGAAGCCCGTCCCGAGGTGCCCGATCCGGCTCGGCGAGCCGTGCTCCCTGTGCGAGCCGGGCGTGTCCGGACCCGAGGACTGCGGGCTGGTCTGGCTGGTGATGAACGACCCGGACCTCCGCGAACGCCTCGCGGAGCTCCGGCGGGAGGCGCGGGCCGGTCAGAGGCCGGCTTCCCACCCGTCGTAGAGGCCCGCTCCGTGCCTGCTGGCGACGGCCTCGAAGAAGGTACGGGCGTCCCGGACGGCCGCAGGCGACGTCACCACGCCCTGCTGCTCGGCGACGAGGCCCCAGCCCATGCCAGCAACGGAGACCGGGCCGACCGTCACCTCCCACCCCGCCGCGGCGACGACCTCGGCCGCCGCTCGGGCGTGGGACTCGGCATGGAAGTAGAGGTAGTGCGCCCAGTCGCGCGGCTGGCTCAGGTCGCTGTCGGCTCCGAGGTGGGCGAGGACCAAGTCGTCGCCCGGGTGGCCGGTCAGCGGCTCGACGACGGGGCCGCGTCGTGATCGTCGGAAGAGCTTCATGCCCGACCCCTTCCCCGTCGAGAGCGTCGCGAGTCGTCGTCCACAGCCCTTGGCTCGCCGGAACTCCCGACTCGACCGTCAGAAGTCTCGATTCAACGGTCAGAAGTCTCGACTCAACCCTGACAGGATCGGGGCGTGTATCCCGGCCACTCGGTGCTGCAGGTGCCGGTGCCGCCACTGGAGGAGTACGTCCGGGGGCGAACCGCGCACTACGACCCGTCGTACCTCGGCGTCGGTCCGGCGTACGTGCACGCCCACGTGACCGCGCTCGGGCCCTTCGTCGACGAGCTGACCGAGGACGTCGAGCGGCGGGTCGCCGCGGTCGCCGCGGAGACCGAGCCGTTCGACTTCGTGCTGGAGCGGATCGGGCGGTTCGCGGACGGGATGCTGCACCTGCTGCCCGAGCCCGACGAGGCGTTCCGCAAGCTGACCGCGCGGCTGGTGGCGGAGTTCCCCGAGTTCCCGCCGTACGCCGGCAGGTTCGACGCGATCCCGCACCTGACGCTGGACCAGGTCTCCGACGAGGTCACCGTCGAGTCGACGCTCGCGCTGCTGGACGGCATGCTGCCGGCGTCCTGCCGGGCCGAGCGGCTGGACCTCGCGTGGTACCAGCCGAATTCCTCGCGCATCGTGAGGTCCTGGCGGTTAGGTTGACCGCATGCGACGTCTCGGAGCGCTCGTCCTCGCCCTGCTGCTCGCCGCCACCCTCGCCGGTCCGGCGCGCGCGGGTGATCCGCGCTGGGTGTTCTACTCCAAGGACAAGACCTACTACACGTCCCCGTGGTTCCAGGGCGCGCACCGGATCATGGTGCCGTTCGGCTGCACCACCGCGCCGTACTACTCCCCCGACCCGCGCTGCAAGCACGACCGCGGCTTCCACCACGGCATGGACATCGCGATGCCGTGCGGGACGCCGCTGTACACCCGGGTCCGGGTCCGCGTGGTCTCCAACGACTCGCTCGGCCCGGCGTACGGCGACAACCCGGTGCTGCTGCGCAACCGCAAGAAGCACTTCGACCTGGTGATCGGCCACACCAGGAAGGTCTACGTCCGCGAGGGCGAGATGGTCCCGAAGGGCACCCTGTTCGCTCGCGCCAACGACCGGGGCGCACCCGACGGCTGCCACCTCCACTTCGAGCAGCGCTCGGTCGGCCGCGGGCTGTCGACCGCGGTCTGGCCGCGCGCGCTGCTGAAGCTGACCCCGAGGAAGAAGACGTGACCGACGACCGGGTCCTGAAGGCGTTCTTCGCCGAGGACGGCACCCTGCACACGATCCCGAGCAGGCACGGCAAGCTGCTGGTCGTGCTCGACCGGCTCGCCCAGGAGTTCGAGCCCGGGCAGCGCTACGAGGAGGCCGAGGTGAACCTCCTGCTCAAGCGCATCCACCCCGACTACGCCGCCCTGCGGCGCTACCTCGTCGAGAACGGCTTCCTCGCCCGCGAGTCCGGCGTCTACTGGCGCATGGGCGGCACCGTCGATGTCTGAGATCCGCGGCGTCGTCCACACCGGGAGCGGCGCCGTGGTCGCCGCAGGCTAGCCCGCCGCCTGCGCGACCAGCTGCTCGATCCGCTCCGCCTCGGCGTCGCCGATCGCGAGCAGCGCGTACTCCGTGGGCCACATCTGCCCGTCGTCGAGGTGCGCGGCGTCGTTGAAGCCGAAGTTCGAGTAGCGGGCGCCGAACTTGGACGCGGGCTTGAAGAAGCACACGACCTTGCCGTCGCGGGCCCAGGCCGGCATGCCGTACCAGGTCTTGGGGTCGAGCTGGGGCGCGACCCTGCTGACGATGGCGTGGATGCGCTCGGCCATCACCCGCTCGTCGTCGGGCATCTCGGCGACCTTGGCCAGCAGCGCCTCGAGGTCGTCGGCCTTCCTGGCGCCCTTCTTGCCCTCGGCCTTGAGCTCCTCGGCGCGCGCCTTCATGGCGGCCCGCTCGGCGTCGGTGAAGCCGGAGTTGTTCCTGGTGGTCATGCCCGCCACGCTAGCCAGCGCTCAGGGCGTGTGCTTCTCGATTCCTGACCGGTTGGCGAGGCGGATGCCGTCGAGCACGATGCCCAGGCCCGCGGCGAAGTCCGACGACGGCCACGGGTCGTCGTCGATCGCGCCGGCGCTGCTCGCCTGCAGGTGGGTCTGCTCGTCGGTGACGTGGCCGAACACGAAGTGCAGCAGCGTCCGGGCCGCCGTCGGGACCAGCGCCGGATCGAGGCCGCCGTCCGCGAGCGCGGCCACCAGGTCGTCGTACGGCGCCGCGGCGCCCAGCCCGAACGAGTACGACGTCGCCACCACGTCCGCGCCGTCGCGGTAGGCGAGCATCGCGTCGCGCAGCTCGGTGCAGACCAGCGCGACCCGGTCGTCCCAGTGCTCCGGGCGCGGCCCGTGCGGCCCGCGCGCCAGGATCTCGTCCGCGACGGCGGCGAGCAGCAGCTGCTTGGTCGCGAAGTGGTGGTAGAGCGCGCTGGGCTGGACGCCGAGCTCGGTGCCGAGCCGCCGCATGGTGAGGTCGGCGAGCCCGTACACGTCGAGCACGCCGAGCGCCCGCTCGACGACGGCCTCGCGGTGGTAACGCACCTCACACGCCTCCTACTCCCCGGTCGCCGTTGACCGTGCCGGACCACGAACCCTAACCTGAACGCCGTTCACCTGACCACCGTTCAGGTGCGACCCCCGAGACGGACACAGCGAAGGACAGCGCATGGCCATGGCCGAGACCACCGAGCCCACCACCTCCGAGACGACGCCGCGGCGCCGTCGCTCGGCCACCACCGACCTCGCGCTGATCGCGGGGTTCGCCGCCCTGATCTCCGCCTGCGCCTACATCGGGGCGATCCCGGTGGGCGGCGCGGGCGTGCCGATCACCCTCCAGACCTTCGGCGTGATGCTGGCCGGCTGCGTGCTCGGCCCGGTCCGCGGCTTCCTCGCGGTGTCGCTCTACCTGCTCCTCGGCGCCATCGGCCTCCCCGTCTTCGCCGAGCACTCCTCCGGCCTCGCGGTGTTCAGCGGCCCGAGCGCGGGCTACCTGATCGCGTTCCCGATCGCGGCCGCCCTGGGCGGCTTCCTGGTCCAGTACGTCGCCCGCGAGACCCGCACCCGGGCGATCGCGGTCTTCCTCTGCTCGCTCGCCGGCAGCGTCCTGGTGATCCACCCGCTCGGCATCATCGGCATGAAGCTGTACTTCGACGTGTCGTGGCACGAGGCGTTCACCTACGACACGCCGTTCTGGATCGGCGACCTGCTCAAGACCACGCTGGTCGCGCTGGTCGCCGCCGAGGTGCACCGCGCGTTCCCGCACCTGCTCGCGCGTCGCTGATCCGACGACGACGTTGCCCACGATCAGGTTCGACGCCGCCGGGGTCCGGGTCCCGACCCCCGGCGGCGACCGGGTCGTGCTCGAGCCGACCACCGTCGAGCTCACCGAGCAGCGGGTCGGCGTCATCGGCGCGAACGGCTCCGGGAAGTCCACGCTCGCGCGCCTGGTCAACGGCCTCGTGGAGGCGACGACCGGGCGGGTGCTCGTGGACGGCGTGGACGTGGCCCGCCACGGAGCGGCGGTACGCCGCCGCGTGGGCTTCGCGTTCACCGACCCGGCCGCGCAGCTGGTGATGCCGACCTGCGTCGAGGACGTCGAGCTGTCGCTGCGCCGGCACGTCAAGGACGCGCGCCGCCGGCACGAGCTGGCACTGGGCGTCCTCGAGAGGTACGGCCTCGGCGACCACGCCACGGCCAGCGTGCACACGCTGTCCGGCGGCCAGAAGCAGCTGCTCGCGCTCGCCGGCGTGCTCGCCGTGGAGCCGGCGGTGGTGGTCGCCGACGAGCCCACCACGCTGCTGGACCTGGCCAACACCCGGCGGGTCGCGGACCTGCTGTTCGGCCTCGACCAGCAGCTGCTGCTGGTCACCCACGACCTCGAGCTGGCGCGGCGCTGCGACCGGGTGCTGGTGATCGAGGACGCGCGGGTCCGGTACGACGGCCCGGCCGACGCCGCGGTCGACGACTACCTCGCGTCGGTGGCGTCGTGACCACCCCACGAAATCGCGTGGCTCCCCCGCTCCGCTCCTCCGCCCCACGATTCCGCGGGGACCCCGGATGAGCTCTACCGGCCTGGTCGGCGTCTACCAGCCCGGCGAGAGCGTCCTGCACCGCGCGCCGGTCGGTCCCAAGCTGGCCGGGCTCGCGGCCTTCAGCCTCGCGATCGTCCTGGTGCGCAGCATGCCCGCCTCCTGGGTGTTCCTGGCCGTCGCCGTCCTGCTGGGGCTGGTCGCGCGGGTCCGGCTGGTGGTCCTGGCCCGCGCCGCCCGGACGGTCCTCCTCCTCGCCGCGTTCGTCGGTGCGATGCAGTGGTGGTGGTACGGCCGCGACAAGGCGATCGAGACGTTCGTCGACCTGGTGGCGCTGTCGGTCGCCGCGGTCGTGGTGACCGCGACGACGCCGGTCAACGCCATGCTCGACGCGCTGATCCGCTGGATCACGCCGCTGCGGCGGGTCGGCGTGGACCCCGAGAAGGTCGCGCTGGCGTTCGGCCTGGCGATCCAGGCCCTCCCCGGCACCGTCGCCCTCGCCGTCGAGACGCGCGACGCGGCCCGCGCCCGCGGCGTACGACACCCGCGCGCGTTCCTCACCCCGTTCGTGATCCGCGTCGTCGCACGCGCGCACGAGACCGGCGATGCCCTGCACGCGCGCGGGATCGGCGACGACTAGACCGGGTAGGGCACCTCGGTCCGCCAGTCGGCCTCGTCCTGGTGCGCGGCGTCCCAGATCGCCTCGCCGACCCGGTCGGGCGTGAAGCGTTCGTCCTGGCCGAGCGTGCCGCGGACGGTCACGGACACCGCGCGGATGCCGTCCTCCTTCAGGGCGGCGTCGAGGCTGCGCACCAGGTTGCGCAGGCCGGCCTTCTGCACACCGAGCGACGCGGCGCGGTGCCAGGGCTTGTCGGCGGCCAGGCTGCCGGTCGCGGTGACCCGGCCGCCGGCGGACATGAAGGGACGCGCGGCCTGCACGGCGGTCAGCAGCCCGCCGACTCCCAGGGCCACGTCCTCGAGCAGCTCGGGGACGCTCAGCTCGAGCGGGTCCTTCTCCCGGAACGCGCTGGGGTTGAAGTGCAGGACGTCGATCCGCTCCGTGTGCTCACCGAACCGGCGGATGGCCGCGGAGGTCGCCGCCACGTCGGTGATGTCCGCGACCGCGTGTCCCACGGCGACGCCGAGGCCCTCGAGCTCGCCGGCCAGCGTGAGCAGCTGCTCCTCGTCCACGCCCAGCAGGGCGACGTCGTACCCCTCGCGCGCGAAGCGGCGAGCCACCGACCCGCTGACGCCCGGCCCGGCGGCGACGACGACGATCACGGGCCGGCTCACCGGACCACCGTACTGGTCGGCGGGGACGTCGGAGGGTCAAGATCAAGTCGTGTTCGGACTCGAGATGGTCGTGCTGCTCGGCGTCGCCCTGGTCGCGTGCGGCGCGCTGGCGCGTCGCTACCCGATCGCGCCGGCGATCCTCCTGGTGCTGGCGGGAGTGCTGCTCGGGTTCGTGCCGCACCTGCGGGAGGCGCAGCTGCCCCCGGAGATCATGCTGCTCGTGTTCCTGCCGGCCCTGCTGTACTGGGAGAGCCTGACGACCTCGCTGCGCGAGATGAGGAACAACCTGCGCACCGTCGTCCTCTCCAGCACCGTGCTGGTGGCCGCGACCGCTGCCGCCGTCGCCGCGGCCGGGCACGCACTCGGGCTCGCCTGGGGGCCGGCCTGGGTCCTCGGCGCCGCGCTGGCACCCACCGACGCGACGGCGGTCGGCGTCCTGGCCCGCGGCCTGCCGCGCCGCACCGTCACGGTGCTCCGCGCCGAGAGCCTCATCAACGACGGCACCGCCCTCGTTCTCTACGGGCTGGCGGTGGGAGTGACGGTCGGTGAGCAGGAGCTCGGCCCCTGGCACGTCACCTGGATGCTGGCGTGGTCCTACGCCGGAGGGGTGCTCGCCGGCGCGCTCGTCGGGCTGCTCAGCTGGCAGGTGCGCCGCCGGATGGACGACCCGATGCTCGAGAGCATCGCGATGCTGGTGACGCCGTTCGCCGCCTTCCTGCTCGCCGACGCCGCCCACGCCTCCGGGGTGCTGGCCGTCGTGTGCTGCGGACTGTTCATGAGCCAGGTGTCGCCACGGGTCACCGGGGCCGCGGCGCGCCAGATCATGCTGCCGTTCTGGGCGCTGTCCACGACGGTGCTCAGCAGTGCGCTCTTCGTGCTCGTGGGGATCTCCGTGCAGTCCGCCGTCCGGGACCTGAGCAGCACCACCCTTCTGCGGGCGCTCGTCGACGTCGTCGTCATCACCGCCGTCGTGATCGGGGTGCGGTGGGTGTGGGTCTACACCACGCCGTACCTGATCCGGCTCCTCGACCGCCGCCCCGCCCAGCGGTTGCGCCGCGTCCCGGCGCGGCAGCGCACCGTCACCGCGATCGCCGGGTTCCGCGGCGCCGTGTCGCTGGCCGCCGTCCTCGCCGTGCCGCACACCCTGGACTCGGGCGAGCCGTTCCCCGACAGGGACCTCATCGTGCTGATCGCCTGCGGGGTCATCGTGCTGACCCTGCTCCAAGCGCTGTTCCTGCCGGCGGTCGTGCGGTTCGCGCGGCTGCCCGCGGACACGGCGGTCGACGAGGAGCTCCAGCTCGCCGACGAGTACTCCCTCGATGCGGCGATCGATGCTCTCGACGACACGGCCAGCGAGCTCGGCAGCGGCGATGCGGTGGTCGAGCAGGTCCGCCGCGAGCTGGACAAGCAACGGCTGCTGGCATCCGCCGGTGAGGGGGACGACCCCATCATCGAGCACGACGACCAGTACCGAGACCTCTCGCTCGCGCTCCTCGGCCGGCGGCGCGACGCGCTCCTCGGGCTGCGCGACGCGCAACGCATCGACGACATCGTGCTGCGCCGGCTGCAGCACCGCCTCGACCAGGAGGAGGTGCGGTTCGCGCGAGCGAATCCCCTCGAGTGAGGCCGGTCACCATCTCGGCGGTCGGCGGTCGTGCCACGGAGCCGCGGCCTCGACCTGGGCGGAGAGCGCCAGCAGCAGCTCCTCCTCGGCGGGCCGGGCCGCCAGCATGACGCCGACCGGTAGCCCGTCGTCGGTCCAGTGCAGGGGCAGCGAGACCGCGGGCATGCCGGTGACGTTCCACGCCGACGTCCAGGGCGTGAACGCCTTCTGCGCCTCGAAGTCCGCCTCCGGATGCGCGTCGTCCCGCATCGCCCCGACCGGCAGCGGCGGGGTCGCCAGCGTCGGCGTCAGCACGGCGTCGTACGGCGCCAGCGCCTCGAGCGCGCCCGCGGCGTACCGTCGCATCGCGCCGATCGCGAGCCCGAACTCCGGACCGCTCACCGCGCGGCCGCGCTCGGAGAGCCAGCGGGTCAGCGGGCGGAGCAGGTGCTCCTTCTCGGGTGGCACGACCGACAGCGCGGTCAGCACCGCCCAGCAGGTCTCGAAGGTGGCCACCGCCTCGCGCGGCAGCGGCACCTCGACGTCGACGACCTCGTGGCCGAGGGACTCCAGCAGCCGCGACGCGTCCTCCCAGGCGCGGACGCACGCGGGGTCGACGGCGGTGTCGGTGATGACCGGCGCGAGGAAGCGCGCGACCCGGAGCCGGCCCGGCTCCCGGTCGCAGGCGGCCAGGAACGTGTCGGACGGGGGTGGCGCCCAGGCGGGGTCGCCCACCCGGCGGCCGGCGAGGGCGTCGAGCATCGCCGCCGCGTCGCGCACGGTGCGGGCGATCGGCCCGGCCGTCGCCAGGCCCACGGGGTCGCCGTACATCGGGCTACCGCTGATCCGGCCCCGCGAGGGCTTGAGGCCGACGAGCCCGCAGCAGGACGCCGGGATCCGGATCGAGCCGCCGCCGTCCGAGCCCTGGGCGACCGGCACCAGGCCGGCCGCGACCGCCGCCGCGGCGCCGCCGGACGAGCCGCCCGCCGTGCGGCCGCGGTCCCACGGCGTGACCGCGGGCGGCGCGACGTCCGGCTCGGTGTAGCAGGGCGAGCCGAACTCCGGCGTGTTGGTCTTGCCCAGGCTGACCATCCCGGCGGCCTCGAGCGAGAGCGTGACGTTGTCGGAGACGTCGGGCACGAAGTCCGCGAACGCCGCCGACCCGAACGTGGTGCGCACGCCCGCGGTCAGGTTCAGGTCCTTGATCGCGGTCGGCACCCCGAACAGCGGGCCGGCGTCCGGGCCCGGATCCCCCAGCGCGCCGGCGCGCTCGCGGGCCGGCTCCGGCGTGAGCGTGACGAACGCGCCGACCGAGTCGAGCCGGTCGGCGCGTTCGAGGTAGTGGTCGACGAGCTCGCGCGGTGACACCGCGCGGCGCCGCACGAGCGCACCCTGCTCCAGCGCGGTCAGGTCATGGAGTTCGGCCACGACCCGACCGTAGTGGTCGGGCCGCCGGTCAGGCGGCGACGGTGGCGGGCTCGTACTCCGCCAGCGTGCGCACGGCGCGGTTGAGCCGGTCGAGCACGTCGGGGTCGGTCAGCACGTCGACCTCGATCGCGGACTGGGAGACCGTGACGTCCTCGACCACCGTCGCGCCGGCGATCCGGGCCGAGCGGGCGGCGTCCTCGTGCGCCCACTTGCCGCCGTACGGCGTGGGGGTCGCGCCGACGACACCGAACGGCTTGCCCACCAGGGCGCCGGCGCCGTACGGGCGGGACAGCCAGTCGATCGCGTTGTTGAGCACGGCCGGCATGGTGCCGTTGTACTCGGGGGTGACCGCGAGGACGCGGTCGGCGGCACCGACCCGCTCGCGGAGCGCCGCGGCGGACGCGGGCACGTCGCGCGGGTTGTCGATGTCCTCGTTGTAGAACGGGATCGCGCCCAGGCCGTCGACGATGTCGACCGTCACGCCCTCGGGGGCCTGCTCGGCGAGGAGCTCGGCGAGCTTGCGGTTCACGGAGTCGGTGCGGAGGCTGCCGACCAGAACGGCAATGGTGGTGTCAGTCATGACCACTAAACGGACCACGGTCCGTTTTCTATTCCCGGGTCGCCGGTGGGGTCGGTCACTAGGGTGAGCGCGACATGTCCCACCCCTCGACCGAGCCGCAGCCGCTCCCGCTCCTGGGCGGTCCCCCGCCCGAGCGCCGCGACGCCGCCCGCAACCGCGAGCGGCTGCTGGACGCCGCGACGGAGCTCGTCGAGCGGTGCGGCCCGCGCGGGGTCACCATGGACGCCGTCGCGACGGCCGCGGGGGTCGGGAAGGGCACGGTGTTCCGCCGGTTCCAGTCCCGCGAGGGGCTGATGGCGGCCGTGCTCGACCACTCCGAGACCGAGTGGCAGGCCCAGGTTCTCTCCGGGCCACCGCCGCTCGGGCCGGGCGCGGACCCGTGGGACCGGCTGCTGGCGTTCGGCCGGACCCGGCTCGAGACCACGATCCTGCACGCCGAGCTGATCCGGGAGGCCGACCGGAGCGGCGGGAGCGCGGGCGGCGCCCTGGCGTTCGCCACGGCGCACGTCCGCCATCTCCTCACCCAGCTCGGGGTCGAGGGCAACCTGACGATCCTCTCGACCGCCCTGCTCGCACCGCTTCTGCTGCCGCTCCGCGAGCAGCAGGTCGACCTGGAGCAGTTCCCGGTCGACCGGGTCTACGAGGGCTGGGTCGACCTCGCCCGCCGGGTCACGCGCCGCCCGTAGCCGCCTCGTGCCGGCGCAGGCCGAACGTCACCCCGTCGACCAGCGCGCCCCACGACGCCTCGATGACGTTGGCGCCGACGCCGACGGTGACCCAGGACGCCTCGCCGTCGGTGGTCTCGATCAGCACCCGGGTGATCGCGTCGGTGCCGTGCCCCTGGTCCAGGATGCGCACCTTGTAGTCGATCAGCTCGAACTTGGCGACCTCGGGGTAGGCCCGCTCGATCGCGTGTCGCAGCGCCTGGTCGAGCGCGTTGACCGGGCCGTTGCCCTCGCCGGTGACGACGTAGCGGACGCCGTCGGCCCGCAGCTTGACCGTCGCCTCCGACGTCGCGTCGTCGCCGGGCCGGGTCTCGGTGATCACCCGCCACGACTCGACCTCGAAGTACGCCGGGCGCGCGCCCTCGACCTCCTCGACCAGGAGCAGCTCGAACGACGCGTCCGCGGCCTCGAACGTGTAGCCACGGCTCTCGAGGACCTTGACGCGGTCGGTGATCCGGGTGACCAGCTCGCGGTCGCCGGACAGGTCGAACCCGAGCTCGCGGCCCTTCAGCTCGATCGACGCGCGGCCGGCCATGTCGGACACCAGCAGCCGCATGTCGTTGCCGACCCCGGCCGGGTCCATGTGCTGGTAGAGGTCCGGGTCGACCTTGATCGCGCTCGCGTGCAGGCCGGCCTTGTGCGTGAACGCGGACGCGCCGACGTACGGCTGCCGCGACGCGGGCGGGAAGTTCGTGACCTCGGCGACCGCGTGGGCGATCCGGGTGGCCTCGCCGAGCAGGCCCTGCGGCAGCACCTCGCGGCCGAGCTTGAGCTCGAGGTTCGCGACCACCGCGACGAGGTCGGCGTTGCCGGTGCGCTCGCCGTAGCCGTTGATCGTGCCCTGGACATGGGTCGCGCCGGCGTCGACCGCGGCGAGCGTGTTCGCGACCGCGCAGCCGGTGTCGTTGTGGCAGTGGATGCCCACCCGCACCTGGGCGTTCTCGCGCACGTCGTGCACGACGTCGGCCACCCAGCCGGGGAGCATGCCGCCGTTGGTGTCGCAGAGCGCGATCACCTCGGCGCCGGCGCCGTACGCCGTGCGCAGCACCTCGAGCGCGTAGTCGCGGTTGGCCCGGTAGCCGTCGAAGAAGTGCTCGGCGTCCAGGAAGACCGTCTGCCCCTCGGCGGTGAGGTGGCTGACGGTGTCGCGGATCATCTCGAGGTTCTCCTCGAGCGTCGTGCGCAGCGCGAGGTCGACGTGGCGGTCGTGCGACTTCGCGACCAGCGTGACCACGCTCGCCCCGCTGTCGCGCAGGGCCGCGACCAGCGGGTCGTCGGCGGCCTTGACCCCGGCGCGCCGGGTGGCGCCGAACGCCGCGAGCTTCGCGTGCTTCAGGTCCAGCTCGGCCGCGGCGCGGCGGAAGAACTCGGTGTCCTTGGGGTTCGCTCCGGGCCAGCCGCCCTCGATGTAGCCGACGCCGAGGCCGTCGAGCTGCCGCGCGATGGCGAGCTTGTCGGTGACCGAGAGGTTGAGACCCTCCTGCTGCGCGCCGTCGCGCAGGGTGGTGTCGTAGACGTGGAAGGCGCCGTGGAGGTCCATCGGGTTCTCTCTCATGCGGTTTCGGACACAAAAAAACCTCTCGGGGGACGAGAGGTCGGCGCGTCGGGTTGGGCACTCGACGCGCTAGGAAATGATGATCTCCTGGTACTGCACGGAACCATCGTGCCACGGCGACCACATCATGGGCGAGGGATCTCGACATGCGGGCGGCCGGCGCCCGGCGTCCAGGTGGCCCCGGCGAGGTCCGCGCGGAAGCCGAGGGCCGCGGCCACGGCGAGCACGACCAGCACCGCGACGGCCCAGCGGCGCCCGTCGGCCGCCAGCGGGTTGACCACCCGGGACACCGGCCCGCGCACCCGCGAGCCGCCCGGGCCGAGCCACAGCGAGCCCGCGAGCACGGCGCCGCACACGAACAGCGCGAGCTCGAGCCCGGTACCGATCGCGTAGCAGACCAGGGCCGCCGCCACCGCGAGGCCGAGGCTCCACAGCGCGAGCAGCCCGGTGCCGGGGATCGACTGCACCAGGTGCCAGGGCGCCGCGAGCAGCAGCTGCACCCCGTCGTACCACTTGCGGCCGCGGTACTCCCGCCGCTGGTCGCGCGCGGACCCCGCGAGCGAGCCGCTGCGCAGCAGCCAGACCACGATGAGCATCAGGGCCGAGGTGAGCCACGGGTACGCCGCGGACCCGGCGCCGCACGCCGCCGCGAGGCCGGCCAGCAGCGTGCCCCGCCGGAGCCGCTCGGCGACCGGCACCTTCGCGGCGGCCGGCTCGTACGACGTCAGCGCCAGCGTGTGCGGCTCGGCCGCGTCGTGCCCGGGCCAGACGTCGGTCTCGTCGTCGGCGGCCGCCTGGGAGGCGAGCGCGAGCGGCACCGTGTACGGGTCGTGCGGCGGCGCGGTCGGTGGTGCGGTCGGCGGCGGCGCGCCGGCCCGCTCACTGCGGCGGGTCGTCAGCGGGCGCAGCCAGGCGAGGAGCTGCTCGAGGGTGGGCCGTTTCCGCGGCTCGGGGTCCAGCGCCGCGGCGACCACCTCACGCAGGTCGTGCGGCAGGCCGTCGAGGTCGAACTGGCCCCTCCTGACCCGGTCCATGATCGCCATCGACGGGCCGCGCCCGAACGGTGGGTGGCCGGTGCCGGCGTACGCGACCGTCGCCGCCCAGGAGTGCACGTCGGTCGCGGCGGTGGCGTCCTCGCCGTACAGGATCTCCGGGGCGAGGTAGCCCGGCGTGCCGAGCAGCCAGCCGGTGTGCGTGAGCTTCGGGTCGTCGGCGACCCGGGCCAGCCCGAAGTCGATGAGGATCGGGGTGCGCCCCTCCATCAGCACGTTGGAGGGCTTCACGTCGCGGTGCAGGACGCCGACCGCGTGCACCGACGCGACCCCCTCCGCGAGGCAGCCGGCCAGCCAGTACAGGTCGCCGGGCTCGAGCGGGCCCTCCTCGATCACCAGGTCGTGCAGCGACAGACCGGGCACGTAGCGGGTGGCGACGTACGGGATCTCCGCCCAGGGGTCGGCGTCGACGATCTCCGCGACCCACTGCGACCGGATCCGCCGCAGCGACCCCACCTCGCGCTCCAGCCGGCGGCGTGCCTCCTGGTCGCCGACGATGTGCGGACGCAGCACCTTGAGCGCGACCCGCGGGCCGGCGGGCCCGCGGCGAGCCAGGTGCACGACGCCCATGCCGCCCTCGCCGAGCTGGCTCAGCAGCGTGTAGCCGCCGACCGTGCGGGCGGACGGCCCGCCGGCGGGGGAAGTCGTCACGCGCTGAGGCTACCCGCCGCACGACCGGGTGCCGGGCATCCCGCTGACACCACGGAGCGTCGACTACTAAGGTAAGCCTTACCTATTTCGAAGGACGCGCCATTGACCACCACCACACGGACCCCGACCGGGGCTCCCGCGACGGCCCGGGTACGCCGGGGCTCGGCCCGCGGGCTGGTCCTCCTCGCCGCGCTGCTCGGTCTCGCGGTCCTGCTGAGCCTGGCCGTCGGCAGCCGGGCGATCGCGCCGGACACGGTGCTCCGGGTGCTGCTCCGGCCGGACGGCTCGGACGCGTCGACGATCGTCCACGACCTACGCCTCCCCCGCACCGTGCTCGCGATCACGGTGGGCGCGGCGCTCGGGATCGCGGGCGCGCTGATGCAGGGCCACACCCGCAACCCCCTCGCGGACCCGGGCCTGCTCGGCGTCGAGGCGGGTGCGGCGTTCGCGGTCGTGATCGGGATCCACGTCTTCGGGGTCGCCGACCTGACCGGCTACGCCTGGTTCTCGCTGGTCGGCGCCGGGCTCGCGGCGGCGGCGGTGTTCGCGATCGGCTCGACCCGCGGTGGGCCGGACCCGGTCTCGCTGGTGCTCGCCGGGTCCGCGGTCAGCGCGCTGCTGTTCGCGCTGACCCAGGTCGTGGTGCTGCGCGACATCGAGACCCTGGACGCCTACCGGTTCTGGGCGGTCGGGTCGGTCGCGAGCCGCGGCCTGGACGTCTTCTGGGAGGTCCTGCCGTTCCTCGTGGCCGGCCTGCTGCTCGCGGCGGTGAGCGCCTCGACGCTCAACCTCCTCCAGCTCGGCGACGACGTCGCGGTCTCGCTCGGCCTGCATCCCCTGCGGCACAAGGCGATCGGCGTCCTCGGCGTGATGCTGCTGACCGGCGCGGCCACCGCGGCCTGCGGCCCGATCGGCTTCGTCGGACTCGTCGTCCCGCACCTGGCGCGGTACTTCGCCGGGGTCGACTACCGCTGGGTGATCTCGTACTCGGCACTCGTCGGCGGTCTCCTCCTCGTCCTGGCCGACGTGCTCGGCCGGGTCGCGGTGCGCCCGGCGGAGCTCCAGGTCGGCATCGCGATGGCGCTCGTCGGCGGCCCGGTCTTCGTCCACCTGGTCCGACGGACCCGGATGGTGCGGATATGAGCACGCTCAGCACGACGTTCCGCGCCGGGCCGGTCTCCTGGCTGGTCCCGGTGCGCGCCGGGCTGGTCGCCAGCGGCGGCCTGCTCGTGCTCGCGGCGCTGGTCGCGCTCGACCTCGCCCTGGGCGACTTCGACATCTCCCTGCCGGACGTCGTCCGCACCCTGCTCGGCGGCGGCGACGCCGGCCAGCGGTTCGTCGTGCTCGAGCTGCGCCTCCCCCAGACGCTGGTCGCGGTGCTCGTCGGCGCCGCGCTCGGCCTGTCCGGCGCGCTCTTCCAGACCTTCGCCCGCAACCCGCTGGCCAGCCCGGACATCCTCGGCGTCACCCGCGGCGCGGCCCTCGGCGCGGTCGGCGTCATCGTGCTGTCCGGCGCCGGCGGGTACGGCGGCGGGCTGGTCGCCGGCACCCTCCAGCAGGTCGGTGTGCCGCTGGCGTCGTTCGCCGGTGGCCTGCTGGCCGCGACGCTGCTCTACCTGCTGTCCTGGCGGCGCGGCATCGACGGCCAGCGACTGGTGCTGGTCGGCATCGGGCTCAGCGCGGCACTCACCGCCGCCACGTCGTGGCTCCTGGTGAAGGCCCGCATCGAGGACGCCGCCAGTGCCCAGGTGTGGCTGAACGGGTCGCTCAACGCGCGCGGCTGGGAGCAGGCGACCCCGCTGCTGTGGACGATGGCCGCGCTCGTGCCGCTCGCGCTGCTGCTGGCCCGCTCGCTCAACGCCCTGCAGCTCGGCGACGACCCGGCCCGCGGACTCGGCGTCCGGCTCCAGCTGACCCAGCTGCTCACGCTGGTCGCCGCCGTCGGCCTGGTGTCGGTGTCGGTCTCCGCGGTCGGCCCGTTGGAGTTCGTCGCGTTCGTGGTCCCGCAGATCGCGCTGCGCCTGACCCGCGGGTCCCGGCCGCCGATGCTCGCGTCGATGGTCCTCGGCGCCTGCCTGGTCGTCGCCGCCGACCTCACCACCCGGGTGCTGCTCCCGTTCGCCCTCCCCGCCGGGCTGGTCACGGCGGCGATCGGCGCGCCGTACCTGATCTGGCTCCTCCTCCGCACGAACCGAAGGGTGACCGCATGACCGACCACCGCCTGCGCACCGAGTCCGTCACCGTCGGGTACGGCGCCGAGCCGGTCGTCCGCGACCTCAGCCTCGCCGTCCCGGACGGCCGGGTGACGACGATCATCGGCCCGAACGGCTGCGGCAAGTCCACGCTGCTGCGCACCATGGCCCGGCTGCTCCGGCCCACGAGCGGCCGGGTCCTGCTCGACGGCGAGCCCGTCGACGCGGTGCCGACCCGCGAGGTCGCGCGGCGGATGGCGCTGCTGCCGCAGAGCCCGGTGGCGCCCGAGGGTCTGCTCGTGCGCGACCTGGTCGGCCGGGGCCGGCACCCGCACCAGCGCTGGTTCAGCCAGTGGTCCCCGGAGGACGAGCGGGTCGTGGCGCTCGCGCTCGCGCTGACCGACACCGCCCACCTGCGCGACCGCCCGCTCGACCAGCTGTCCGGCGGCCAGCGGCAGCGGGCCTGGATCGCGATGACACTCGCCCAGGACACCGACCTGCTGCTGCTCGACGAGCCGACGACGTACCTCGACCTCGCCCACCAGGTGGAGGTGCTCGACCTGGTCACCCGCCTCAACCGCGAGCGCGGCCGGACCGTGGTCATGGTGCTGCACGACCTCAACCTCGCGGCCCGCTACAGCGACCACGTCGTGGTGATGAAGGACGGGGTCGTCGTCACCGAGGGCGGCCCGCACGCGGTGTTCACGCCGGCCCTGCTCGCCTCCTGCTTCGGCCTCGACGCGGACGTCCTCGCCGACCCGCGCACCGGCCTGCCGATCGTCGTGCCGGCGCTCAGCGCAGCCGGCCGAGGTAGCTGCCCGCAGCGCGCAGGTCGCGCAGCCGGCGCTCCCAGGTGACCCCGACGACCGTCAGCAGGGTGCCGGCCGAGCCGATCAGCGCCCACTGCGGGACCTCGGCGGCGTACGGCGCGAGCTCGCGCAGCACGACCGTCGCGCCGACGGCGGCGCCGACCAGCAGCGGCGCGTTCCAGCGCAGCTGCGCCCCCGCGACCACCAGCGCGAGGCAGCCGAGCCCCAGCAGCACCGCGCGCGGGCCGAGCGGGTCGTCGAGCACCCACAGGAGGGACGGCACGGTGGCGAGCAGGATCCCGGGGCCGAGCGCCGGCCCGGTCGGCGACCCGGGGTGGCGGCGGAGGTGCACGAGCCCGACGAGGACCAGCGCGACCGCGGTCGGCAGGGTGTAGGGCTCGGGGGCGGTGACGCCGACGTCCCACAGCCGCACCCAGGTCGCGGCCACGAGGAGCGCGCCGCCCAGCCAGCCGAGCGGACGGCGGCCGGGGTGGACCAGCGCGCTCACCGAGACCAGGGCGCCGGCGACGGTGAGGTGCACCGCCAGCGACGGGTGCCCGTCGACCGCGGCGGACGCGGCGGCGAGGGCCGCGACCGCCGCCGAGGCCTCGATCTCCGGGCGCGGCCGGGCGATCGCCAGCAGGCCGACGAGCACCAGCACCGGGACGCCCCGGAGGCTGACATCGACACCCGCGACCTCGCACACCACCCAGAGGAGGCCGGCGGCCGACACCGGCAGCAGCAGGCCGCCCCAGACCTGCTGGTCGACCCATCCCCAGCGGTGCAGGGCCGCCGCCGTCGCGACCAGGACGCCGAGCACGGCGGCCGTGAGGACGTCGCTCGGCAGCGCGACGATCAGGCCGACCACGACGACGGCGACGCCCGCTACCGACTGGATCAGCCCGAACGCGCCCTCGTGGCGCAGCGACTCCGCGGCGAGGGCCGCGCCGAGGACCGCCAGGCCGGCACCCAGGGTCCAGACCGGCACCGGGTGCAGGGCGAGCGTGGCCAGCGCGGCGAGCGCCAGCACACCGGCCGGCAGCTGCCAGCGCGGCAGCTCGGGGAGCACGGCGAGGAGCGCGGCCACCAGCCCGGCGACGCCGAGCAGGAGCAGGAGCGGCGCGGCGGCGGGGTCCGGGTCACCGAGCCGGGCGGTGACCGGTTGGCCGAACGGCGTCTCGGTGCCGACCGCGTTCGCGAGGGCCTGGCCGACCAGGGTCACGACGATGCCCGCCACGGGAAGGGCGGCCACCACCATCGACGGCCACGCGACCACCCGCCACCCCGTCGGCACGGCCGACGCGGCCAGGGTCCAGGCGACCAGGACGCCGAGGCCGACCACGCCGACAGCGGTGGCGCCCTCGTCGACGGCGGGCAGCGCCGCGGTCACGGTGAGCAGGGTCGCGGTGGCGGCGACGGCGTACCGGTCGCCGCCGGCGTACCGCCGGACGAACGGGATCACCAGCAGCGGCAGCAGGGCGGCGACCAGCAGTGCGGCGCCGCGGCCCTCGGCCCACAGCGCGTGCAGGCTCGGGCGCTCGGCGGCCCGGTCGAGGCCGGTGAGCAGCAGGTCCAGCCACCAGTACGACGCGCCGGCGGCGGCGACGAGCAGCAGCGGTGCGAGCCGCCGGACCCGCGCGACGGCGGCGAGGCCGGCGTGCGCGAGGACGACCGCGGTCGGGACCAGCGTCGCGTGGCCGGTCGCGGTGAGCACTCCCCCGCCGAGCGCGGAGAGCCCGAGGATCCCGATGACCTGGGGCGCCCCCAGACGGGTGACCAGGGCGAGCCCGAGGCCCGCGGCCAGCACCGCCGCGCCGAGGACCGCGACCAGCTCGTCGATCGTGAGGTGACCGAGCCACCCGGCCCGGTCGGCGCCGACGACGTCGAGGGCGAGGAGGCCGAGGCCGACCGTGGTCAGCGCCTCGCCCGCGACCCGCAGCTCCCGGCGGCCGAGCCAGGCGCCGAGGCCGCCGGTCACCACCGTCAGCCCGGTCAGCACCGCGGTCCGGCCGCCGATCCCGAGCGACGACCAGGTCGCGACCAGGAACGCGACGGCGGCGACGAGGAGGCAGAGAGCCCCGAGGCCGAGCAGGATCTTCGGGACCGACAGCGTCGACACGGCGGGCGGCTGCCGGACCGGCGTGACGGGCGGCGGGGGCGGAGCGGCGGCGGCGCGACCGATCCCTGGGACAGGACGCGCAGCTGCGCGAGGAGGTCGTCGGCGGTGCGCAGGGTCGCGAGGAGCTCGGTGGCCAGCGGCACCCGGAGCAGCAGTCCGCAGCGCGGGCAGGCCGAGGCGTCGACGGGGAGCCGGGACGAGCAGCTGGGGCAGGCGAACGGGTCGGCGTACGGCATGGTCCGAGCCTCGCCGGGCCACGCCCGGCGAGGCATCGGTACGCGTACTCAGATCACTCAGGCGGCGGGCGGCTCGGTGGCGGGGTCGCCGTCCGCGGCGGCGGCGAGCTGGGGCACGTACCGGTCGAGCAGGTACGGGATGCTCAGCGGGGTCACGAAGCTGTGCGCGACGTAGTAGCTGCCGTCGGCGTCGCTGATGTCCACCCAGCGGCCCTCGTCGTGCGCCGGGGTGCGCTCGAAGAGCGTCCGCACCTGCCGGTCGGCGCCGAGGTCGAGCCAGACGGCGACCCCGATGTCCCCGAGGTCGGAGGTGCGCTCGGAGCTCAACGCGACGCCGAACTCGCTGTCGTCGGCGCCGGTGATCAGCGGGTGCAGGTCGAAGCCGAGGTCCCGCAGCATCCGGGAGCGCGGGTCCTCCGGGCCGTAGAGGAACAGCCCCTCGTACGGCGTGACGACCGCCGCCGTCTGGCCCCGGAACTCCGGGTGCGCCTTCGCCTCGTCGGCGATCCGCTGCTCGACCTCCGCGATCAGGGCGCGGGTCGCCTCCGGCCTGCCCACCGCGGTGCCGATGGTCAGCGCCGCCTCGTCCCACGGCGTGCCGTAGTCGGCGTAGTCGCCGTTCTGCGCGACGACGGGGACACCCATCGCCGACAGCTTCTGGTAGTCCTGCTCGGTCAGGCCCGAGTACTGGCCGATGATCAGGTCCGGCGCGAGCGCGGCGACCTTCTCGATCTCGACGCCGTTGGTGTCGTGCAGGACGGTGGGCAGCGGGGCGTCGCCGAGGTGGTCGCGGGCCCACGGGTAGATCCCCTGCAGCTTCTCGTCGCCGAACCAGTACGTCACGCCGACCGGGACGATGCCCAGCGCGAGCAGCGTGTCCTGGTCGGTGAGCCCGAGGCAGACGACGCGTTCCGGCGCCTTCTCGATCGTGGTCTCGCCGTACTTGTGCGCGATGGTCACCGGGAAGGCGGACTCCTCGGGCGCGGCGTCATCGGGGCCACCGGCGTCGGTGGCGGTCGCGTCGGCGTCGTCGCCGCACGCGGCGAGGACCGGCGCGAGCGCCAGCACGGAGAGACCGGCCAGGAAGCGGCGACGGGTATGGTTCATGGGCTCACCCTTCTAGTTAGGTGAGCCTTACCTTACTTGGTCGAGTCAGGTGATGCGGTGCATCCAGCCGAACGTGTCCTCCGCGCGGCCGTACTGGATGTCGACCAGCGCCTGCCGCAGCCGCATGGTGAGGTCGTCGGAGCGCGGGGCCGGGGCGGAGCCGCCCTCCCACCGGAGCTCGCCGACCGGGGTGACGACGGCGGCGGTGCCGCAGGCGAAGATCTCGGTGATCCGGCCGCTGGTGACGCCCTCGCGCCACTCGTCGATCGAGAACTTCCGCTCCTCGACCTGGTGGCCGAGCTTGCCGGCCAGCTCGATGATGCTGGAGCGGGTGATGCCCTCCAGGATCGTGCCGGTCTCCGGGGTGACGATGGTGCCGTCGTCGTGCACGAAGTACATGTTCATGCCGCCGAGCTCCTCGACGTACCGCCCCTCCTGGGCGTCGAGGAAGACGACCTGGTCGCAGCCCTGCGCGGTGGCCTCCTGCTGGGCGACCAGCGAGGAGGCGTAGTTGCCGCCGGTCTTGGCCGCGCCCATGCCGCCGCGGCCGGCGCGAGTGTACTCCTCGGTGAGCCACAGCGTGACCGGCTTGACGCCGCCCTTGAAGTAGGCGCCCGCGGGGCTGGCGATCACCATGAACGTCACGTGCTGGCTGGGCCGGACGCCGAGGAACTTCTCGGTCGCGATCATGAACGGCCGCAGGTAGAGGCTCTTCTCCCCCGCCGGGTCCGGGACCCAGCGCTGGTCGATCTCGACCAGGGCGTCGACGGCCTGGAGGAAGTCGTCGATCTCGAGCACCGGGAACGCGAGCCGGTGGCTGGAGCGCGCCATCCGCGCGGCGTTCTCCTCCGGGCGGAACGACCAGATCGACCCGTCGTCGTGCCGGTAGGCCTTCATGCCCTCGAAGGTCTCCTGCGCGTAGTGCAGGACGGCGGTCGCCGGGTCGAGCGTGAGCGGGCCGTACGGCTCGATGCGCGCGGCGTGCCAGCCGGCGTCCGGGGTCCACTCGACCGTGAACATGTGGTCGGTGAAGTGCTGGCCGAAGCCGGGGTTCGCGAGGATCTCCGCGAGGCGCTCGTCGGAGACCGGGGCGCTGGACGGAGTGGTGCTGATCTGCATGGGGGACAACTTAGTAGGACTTCCTAGGAAACGCGCGCGGCGATGGCGTCGCCGACCTCGGAGGTACGGCGGGTGGTGCCCGGCTCGCGCGCGGCCAGGTCGTCGATCACCGCGCGCTCGACGGCCGCGGCCGCGTCGGCGTACCCGAGGTGGTCGAGCAGCAGCGACACGGACAGGATCGCGGCGGTGGGGTCGGCCTTCTGCTGGCCCGCGATGTCGGGCGCCGAGCCGTGCACCGGCTCGAACATGGAGGGGGCCGTCCGGTCGGGGTTGACGTTGCCGGAGGCCGCCAGGCCGATGCCGCCGGTGATCGCGGCGGCGAGGTCGGTGATGATGTCGCCGAAGAGGTTGTCGGTGACGATCACGTCGAAGCGCGCGGGGTCGGTGGTCATGAAGATCATCGCCGCGTCGATGTGCATGTAGTCGACGGTGACGTCGGGGAACTCCTGCGCCACCGCCTGGGTGATCCGCCACCAGACGGATCCGGCGTGCACGAGGACGTTGGTCTTGTGGACCAGCGTGAGCTTCTTCCGCGGGCGCCGCTGGGCCCGCGCGAAGGCGTCGCGGACGACGCGCTCGACACCGAAGGCGGTGTTGACCGAGACCTCGGTGGCGACCTCGTGCGGCGTACCGACGCGGAGCGCGCCGCCGTTACCGGTGTACGGCCCCTCGGTGCCCTCGCGGACCACGACGAAGTCGACGTCGCCAGGGGCGGCGAGCGGCGAGGCCACGCCGGGGAAGATCCGGGACGGCCGCAGGTTCACGTAGTGGTCGAGCTCGAAGCGCAGCCGCAGCAGCAGCCCGCGCTCGAGAAGGCCCGGGGGCAGGTTCGGGTCGTTGGGCTTGCCCCCGACGGCGCCGAGGAGGATCGCGTCGTGCTCGCGGATCTCGCCGAGCACGGAGTCGGGCAGCACCTCGCCGGTCGCGAGGTAACGCTCGGCGCCGAGGTCGTACCGGGTCTGCTCGAACTTCACGGCCGCAGGGGACGCGACGTCGAGGACCTTGAGCGCCTCGGCGGTCACCTCCTGCCCGATCCCGTCGCCGGGGATGACGGCGAGCCTGAGGGAGCCAGTGCTGTTCGAGGAAGTCATGAGCCGGAGGCTAGTTGTCGTCGGGCCGCTGGCCGCCGTTGTCCCGCAGGTCGAGCGAGGCCTGCAGGGCGGCCTGCACGTTCTCGTGGCTGCGCGGGTTGTCCGGGTGGTGCTGGGCGGGACCCCAGTCGGGGTACATGTCGTACATCGGATTGCTCTCTCTCGTGTGGGTTCGTTTCGATATCAGGTGTCCCGTGCGATTCCCGGTACACCTGGAACGAAGATGATCCGCTCGAGAGAGCGATCGGCTCGTGGGTCGCACGAGCTGAGGGAGAACCATCAGGAAGCGGGTCACGCCTGAGCTGCTGGGCGCTCGGTCCGCGCGGAGACATCTTCGATCCAGATGTGCCGAGAGACCGTCAACGCCGAACACCGCGGCGAGGTGGCCTCTCTGTCAGGCCCCGCCGCGGCAGTCGATGAGTACGAAGACGCTCCGCATGGTGTAACGACCGTACGGGAGGCGGCGGCGCTCGGCCACGTCATTGCGCAGAGTGTTCGACATGCGAGACAACCGGTCCGTGATGACAGACTCGACGCCATGAGCGCCCCTCCCGAGCTGCCCGACGTCGTCGCACGTGCGTTCGACGTGTCCCGCAAGGCCGGGTACGTGTCGTTCTGCCGCAACGAGACCGGTCGGCTGCTCGCGACGCTGGCCGCCACCCGCGCGGGCACGATGGCCGAGTTCGGCACCGGCTGCGGAGTCGGCACGGCGTGGCTGCGGTCGGGCGTGCGCGGGGACGCGCGGATCCTCACCGCCGAGCTGGACGAGAAGCTCGCCGACGCGGCGGCCGAGATCTTCGAGGACGACCCGCAGGTCGAGGTCCTCTCGGCGGACTGGTCGACGCTGCTGGACAAGGGGCCGTTCTCGCTGCTGTTCCTCGACTCCGGCGAGCCGACCGAGGTGGGCGTCGACTCGATCGCGGACCTCGTCGAGGAGGGCGGCATCGTCGTCCTCGACGACTTCACGCCGTGCGAGATGTGGCCGCCGATCGCCTACGGGCGGGTCGACACGCTGCGCGAGGAGTGGCTGACCGACGAGCGGTTCACCGCGGTCGAGGTGATGGTGGCGCCGGATGCGTCGGCACTGATCGCGACGAAGCGCTGAGCTCGATCGTGAACGCCGGCAGCCAGAGCTGGGTGAGCGGTCCGATCGCGAGGGCGTAGAGCACGGTGCCGAGGCCGATGGTGCCGCCGAGCAGCACGCCGACGAGCACCACGGTCACCTCGAGGCCGGTGCGGACCAGCCGGATCGAGCGGCCGGTACGCCGGGCGAGGCCGGTCATCAGCCCGTCCCGGGGCCCGCGGCCGAGCTGGGCGCCGATGTAGAGCGCGGTGGCCAGGCCGCAGAGCAGGATGCCGCCGACCATCAGCCCGATCCGCAGGACCATCGCGTCGGGCCGCTCCAGGAGCGCCAGGGTGGCGTCGGCGGAGAAGCCGACCACCAACGCGTTCGACACCGTGCCGAGGCCCGGGATCTCGCGCAGCGGGATCCACAGCAGCAGCACCACGAAGCTCATCAGCACCACGGCCTGGCCGATCGTGATCGGCAGGTGCCGGATCAGGCCGGAGTGCAGCACGTCCCAGGGCGCGAGGCCGAGGTCGCCGCGGTACATCAGCGCGAGCGAGGCGCCGTACGCGACGAGCCCGACGTACAGCTGGGGCAGCCGGCGGCCGAGGCGGCCGGCGCGGAGCTGGGCGAGGGGGCCGAGGTCCACGAGGTTCACGCCGACCATGATGGCGGCCGATTGGCCTTCTCCTGAATAGCCAATCGTGGAAGAGTGGCCTGCATGACCCGCACCATCGGCGCCGGCCGGGTGGCCACCCTCGTCGGCGACTTCGACCGCTCCCCCGCCTACGCCGGGCTCGCCGAGGCGCTGGTGCTGCTCATCGGGGACGGCCGGATCGCCCTGGACACCCGGCTGCCCAGCGAGCGCGAGCTGACCGACGCGCTCGGGGTGTCCCGGACCACGGTCACCCGGGCGTACGCCGAGCTCCGCGACGCCGGGTACGCCGTCGCGCGGCGGGGCGCCGGCACGTTCACCCGGGTGCCGGGCGGGCGGGCGCGGGCGCACGACCGGGCGCTGCTCCCCCGGCCCGGCGACGACGACGCGATCGACCTCAACTGCGCGGCGCCCTCGGCGCCGCCGGGGCTGGCCCAGGCGTACGCCGCGGCGGCGGCCGACCTGCCGCCGTACCTCTCCGGCCACGGGTACTTCCCCGCCGGCCTGCCCGCGCTGCAACGCGCGATCGCGGCCGAGTACGACGCGCGCGGGCTGCCCACCGACCCCGACCAGGTCATGGTCACGCCGGGCGCGCTGTCCGCGGCGTCGATCGTGTCGCTGGCGTTCACCAGCCCCGGGGAGCGGGTGCTGGTCGAGTCGCCGACGTACCCGAACGCCACCGACGCGCTGCGGCACTGCGGCGCGCGGCTGACCGTCGCGACGGTCGACCCGGAGGGCTGGGACCTCGACGCGATCGGCTCGACGCTGCGGCAGACCGCGCCGCGGCTGGCGTACCTGGTGCCGGACTTCCAGAACCCGACCGGCCACCTGATGACCGACGCGCAGCGGGAGGAGCTCGCCGGCCACCTGCGCCGCACGCACACCGTGCCGGTGGTCGACGAGGCCCACCAGGCGCTGGCGCTCGACGGCCAGGAGATGCCGCGCCCGTTCGCGGCGTACGCGCCGGACACCATCACGATCGGGAGCGCCAGCAAGTCGTTCTGGGGTGGCCTGCGGCTGGGCTGGATCCGGGCGCCGCACGCCGCCATGGAGCGGCTGACCCGGGCGCGGGTCAGCCTCGACCTCGGGGCGCCGGTGCTCGAGCAGCTGGTGCTGGTCCACCTGCTGGCGGCGGCCGGGGACGTGCTGGCGGCCAACCGCGCCCGCCTGCGCGAGCAGCGCGACGCGTTGGTCGCCGCGGTCGGCGCCGAGCTGCCGGAGTGGACCTTCCGGGTCCCGACCGGCGGGCTCGCGCTGTGGTGCGCCCTTCCCGGCGCCTACGGCACCGCGGTCGCGGCCGAGGCCGAGACCCGCGGCGCGATCGTCGCCCCCGGCCCCGTCTTCGCCGCCGAGGGCGGCCTCGACACGTTCGTGCGGATCCCCTACGTCCGACCGGCCGAGGACATGGCCGAGGCGGTCCGCCGGCTCGCCGACGCCTGGGCCGCCGTCCGCGACCGGCCGGGGCGGCACGCCCCGACCGGCCGCGTCATGGTGGCCTGAGGCCGTCAGACGCTGAAGCGGCTGACCAGCCGGCCCAGGTCGTCGGAGAGGCGCGCCAGCTCGTCGACGGCGTGCTTGGTGCGGGTCACGCCCTCGGAGGTGGAGCCGGCGGCCTCGGCCACGCCCAGGATGTTCGCGGCGATCTCGCCGGACCCCATGGCGGCGTCCGCGACGTTCCGGTTCATCTCGTTGGTCGTCGCCGTCTGCTCCTCGACCGCCGAGGCGATCGTGGCCTGGAAGTCGTTGATCTGACCGATCACCACCGAGATCTGGCCGATCGCGTCCACCGCCTCCGTGGTGTCCACCTGGATCGCGGCGACCCGGCTCGAGATGTCCTCGGTGGCCCGGGCGGTCTCCTGGGCCAGCTCCTTGACCTCGTTCGCGACGACCGCGAAGCCCTTGCCGGCCTCGCCGGCGCGGGCCGCCTCGATGGTGGCGTTCAGCGCCAGCAGGTTGGTCTGCTCGGCGATCGAGGTGATCGTCTTGACGACGTTCCCGATCTGGGTCGACGAGTCGCCGAGCTTGGCGACGGTGCCGTTGGTCCGCTCGGTGACCAGCACCGCCTCGGCGGCGACCCGGGCCGCCTCGTTCGCGCTCTGCGCGATCTCGCGGATCGACGCGCCCATCTGCTCCGAGCCCGTGGCGACGGTCTGGACGTTCCGGGAGACCTGGTCCGCGGCCTCGGTGACGACGCGCGCCTGGGCGCTGGTCTCCTCCGCTGCCGCGGCCATGTGGTGGGACGAGTCGGCCATCTCCGCGGCCGAGGCGTTGAGGCTCTGGGCGGTGGTCGAGATGCCGCTGACGACGTCCGCCATGTGCTCGACCGCCGTGTTCAGCGCCTCCGCCATCTGGCCGGACTCGTCGCGCGAGGTGACCGGCACCCGGGTCGTCAGGTCACCGCCGGCCACGGCGAGGAGGCCGCGGCGTACGGCGCCCAGGCCGGCCAGCACCCGGACGGACACGCGCCAGGCCAGGAAGAGGCCGACGAGCAGCGTCACCAGGGCGACCAGGACCGTCGTTCGCTCGGTGGAGGTCCGGGTGTCCTCGATCGCCGCCCGGCTCGACACGACGTCCTTGCCGACGGCCTCGCGGAGGTCGTCCAGCGCCGTCGCGATCGTGTAGAAGATGTCCCACTTGGGGCCGCCGGAGACCTTGTCGCCCCGGTCCAGCTCGCCCTTGCGCCAGAGCTCGAAGATCTTGTCGTTGTACCCGAGGAAGGCCTGCCACTGGGAGTCGATCTCCGCCAGGCTGGCCCGGCCCGCCGCGTTGAGCGTGGCCGGGTCGAGGCCGAGGATCTCCTTCTCGAAGCCGGCGACGCCGTCCGCGTAGTTGGCCAGGTTGTCCCCGTCCACCGCGGCCGCCGCCGCGCCGCCGTCGGTGCGCGCCTTCCACGCCGTGATGTTCTGCCAGTTCGCGAGCCACAGCAGCTGGTAGCGGCCCCGCTCGACGCGCTGCTGGGTGGCGACCGCCTGGCTCCACTCCTGCTGGCGGTCGTCGACCGTCGCGCCCCCGCGCAGCGCGGTGGCGCCGACCACGGCGGTGCCGATGGCGAGGACGGCGACGATCGCGAAGATCCGGATCCGCAGGCTCAAGTCGTCGAAGGATCGGCGCACGTGCATGTGAGGTCCCCTGTTCCGTTGTGACGAGGCCCGAGTGACCTCCGGCGTCCTTCATCGACGGTGCGGGCCCCGACCTGATGCGGAACCGGCTCAGACCTTGACGAACCGGCGGCCGGGATTCTGGCAGGTCGCGCCTCGTTCGGCGCCCCGGGCACGGACCTGGTCACCTGGACGGCGCGCGGCGAGCGGGCCGACGGGTCGCCGTTCACCTGGGTCCACACCGACCACTACGCCAGCGCCACCGACATCGGGTACACGTGGCCCTGGGAGCTGCACGACCAGCTGAACCAGCTGATGACCAACGAGACCGAGACCATCACGATCGACTCGGTCACGATCGACTCGGTCACGACCGTCTCCCGGACGAACCCGGACTACCGGCACCTGCGGATCACCGGGCTCGAGACCCGGACGGGCGGCTCCTGGCAGCCGGTGACGCGGCGGGAGACCCTCCAGCTGAGGGCGGGCACGACGCAGCAGGTCCGGGTGGTCATGCGCTCCGCCGTGCTCGGGACCCGGTACCAGCGACTGGCGCTCACCGTCCCGGCGTCCGCGGCCGGCGGCTCCGGACAGCTCAGCATCAGCGGCGGGGACGACGTCTATGCCGAGGCGCCCTACGGCGCGACCATCGACCAGATGCTGGCGTTCTTCGAGCGCCAGCCACGCAACGACCAGGTCCTCACCCGGCTGTCGGTCTCGGGCATGCCCGCGGTCACCGCACGGCTGAGCCGCCAGGCCACGGTCGGTGGGGCGTACGACGTGCAGGTCGAGGTGACGGGCTGACCGCTCCGAGCGGAAGCCAAGCGCGAGTTGTCGCGGCGGGAGACCCTCCAGCTGACGGCGGCGCTGGGTCAGGCGGCGTTCCGCAGGCGGCGGGTGCCGGTGTGGTCGACGAGGTAGATCGCGCCGTAGGTGTCGCGCCAGAGGTAGATGCCGGGGAAAGGTTGTCGGCACTCGAAGTGGCCGTGGGTCTTGATGCGGTGGTGGGTGGTGGTCATCGGCCCGTAGTTCCCGATCCCGGACACGCCGTCTTGGTCGTGGGGGATGGTGTGGTCGACCTGCATGTGTGTGTCGGTGCAGGTGGCGTAGGGGAACACGTCGGCCGGCGTCATCAGACGCACGGCCTGGCGATGTCGGTCCGGGATCTCGTAGGCGTCGACCGGGGCTTGGCCTTCGATGTCAAAGACCGGCTGGATGGTGAACCTGGCCTTCGGCCCGAGGACGTCGCGGACCCAGTCCTCAGTCACGGGGCCGTGGCCCTCGACCCGGACGATGGGTTCGCGGTCGGGGCCGGCGTACATGTGCACGAACAACATCACCGTGGGCAGCAGGTCCGCGACATCGGGCAGGTTGGGAACCTCCGACGCCGTGGTCTTGGGGAGCTGGCTGCCGGTCATCAAGAACAGCACCGCGAGGACGCGGCGTTCGTCGTCGGTGGCGTCGGGAAACGCGGTCGCGAGGTGCTGGGCGAACGCGGTGACGGCGGCGTCGATGGCGTTGATGGTCGCGACGTCGGCGCGGATCAGGAACGAGGCCATCCCGTGGCCCTCGTTGGCCGTCTTCTTCGCGAACGCCGCTTTCGCGCGCCGTTCTTCCTTCTCCCTCGCCGCCTCGGGGGCGGCCTGGGTGACCTTGGCCTCGACCAGGGCCTCGAACCGGGTCCAGGTGATCCGCCCGTCCGCGGACTCCGCGACACCGGCGTCGACGTAGGCCGCCTGCTCGGGCGTCAGGTCGCGGGTGGCCTTGGTGACGTGCCGCGCGTACGAGGCCCGCACTTCGCCGGCCTGGACCCGGGCCCACAGCTGGGGGTGGCGGTGGTGCAGGTCGAGGGCGTCGGCGATCAGCTGCCGGCCCGCGAAGGTCGACCGACCGATCCGGGCCCCGAACGTCGCGGCGGCGAACTCGGTGACCTCCGGGGTCCCGGCGCCGCCGTACCGGCGGGCCTGCTCGCGGCCCGGCAGCGCGGCGGTCGCGGGGTCGAGGCGGTCGGGTGCGTGCACGATCGCCCACTGGTAGGCCAACCGGAGCAGGTCGGTCTCCGCGTCACGGATCGTGTCGGCGCAACAGGACGCGGCATCGAGGATCTGCTCCTCGGTCATCGCCTCCAGCGCTTCGGTCATGGGAACAGTCCAGCACCGGCCACCGACATTCAGGCTCCGAATCAGGCTCGAGATCCCATCATGTGAGACACTTTCCGAAACTTTCTTCGAGTCTTTACTTTCGGTGTGCGGCCACCCGCCGCCGGTGCGCCGGGAGACGGCCGCGACCACCCGCCCGTGGTTCCCGTCGTTGCCCTGTCGGTCGCAACCCCCGCCCACCCCCAGGCCGCGCGCGAGAGGCGGGGGTCTCGACAAGCTCGACCACCGGCGACGCAGACCGCGAGCCGGGAGCGGACCGCGACCACCCGCCCGCCGTCCCCGTCGCTGCCCTGTCGGTCGCAACCACCCGCCCACCCCAGGCCGCGGGCATGAGGCGGGGGTCTCGACAAGCTCGACCACCGGCGGCGTCCGACGCTCGCCGGACGGATCAGACCAGGTTGACCGCGCGCACCGACGCGGCGTCGATCGCGTGCTGGATGTCGGCGAGGGCGTCGTGCGGGATCGCGGTGTCGACCGACAGCGCGACCAGCGCGTTGCCGCCCGGGGCGGTGCGCGAGACCTGCATGCCGCCGATGTTGATGCCGGCGTCGCCGAGGATGTTGCCGACGGTGCCGACCATCCCCGGGCGGTCCTGGTAGGTGAAGAACGCGAGGTGCTCCGACGGCTCGATGTCGATGTCGAAGCCGTTGACCTCGACCAGCCGCTCCTTCTGCGCGATCCCGATCAGCGTGCCGCTCACCGACACCTGGGAGCCGTCGGCGAGCGTGCCGCGGACGGTGATCAGGTTGCGGTGGTCGGGGCTCTCCGGGTCGGCGACCAGGCGGACGGCGCAGCCGCGCTCGGCCGCGAGCAGCGGGGCGTTCACGTAGGAGACCTGCTCCTCGACGATGTCGGCGAACACCCCCTTGAGCGCGGCGAGCTCGAGCACCTTGACGTCGTACTCGGTGATCTCGCCGCGGACCTCGACGTCGACCTGCTGGGCGACCTCGCCGGCCAGGCCGGTGAAGACCCGGCCGAGCTTCTCGGTCAACGGGATGCCGGGGCGCACGTCCTCGGCGATCACGCCGCCCTGGACGTTCACCGCGTCGGGCACCAGTTCGCCGGCGAGCGCGAGCCGGACCGAGCGGGCGACGGCGATCCCGGCCTTCTCCTGGGCCTCGTCGGTGGAGGCGCCGAGGTGGGGGGTGGCGACGACGTTCTCGAGCTCGAACAGCGGGCTGTCGGTGCAGGGCTCCTGCGCGAACACGTCGAGGCCGGCGGCCGCGACCCGGCCCTCCTTGAGCGCCGAGTAGAGGGCCGGCTCGTCGACGATGCCGCCGCGCGCGGCGTTCACGAGCACCAGCGACGGCTTCACCCGGGACAGCTGCTCGGCGCCGATCAGGCCGACGGTCTCGGGGGTCTTCGGCAGGTGCACCGACATGAAGTCCGACTCGGCGAGCAGCGTGTCGAGGTCGACGAGCCGGACGCCCATCTGGGCCGCGCGACCGGCCTGCACGTAGGGGTCGTACGCGATCACCTTCATGCCGAACGCCGAGAGCCGCTGCGCGACGAGGACGCCGATCCGGCCCAGGCCGACGATGCCGACGGTCTTCTCGTACAGCTCGGTGCCGGTGTAGCGCGAGCGCTTCCACTCGCCGTTCTTCAGCGCGGCGTGGGCCGGCGAGACGTGCCGCGCGGCCGCGAGCATCAGGGCGACGGCGAGCTCGGCGGCCGAGACGATGTTGGAGGTCGGGGCGTTCACGACCATCACCCCGGCCTGCGTGGCCGCACGGACGTCGACGTTGTCCAGGCCGACGCCGGCACGGGCGACGACCTTGAGGCGGGTGGCCGCGGCCAGCGCCTCGGCGTCGATCCGGGTGGCGGAGCGGACCAGCACGGCGTCCGCGTCGACGATCGACCGGAGCAGCTCGTCGCGGTCCGCGCCGTCGCAGTGGCGGATCTCGAACTCCGGCCCGAGCGCCGCGACGGTGGCGGGGCTGAGCTCTTCGGCGATGAGTACGACGGGCATGCTCACAGCGGCGGTCCTCGACGGGGTGGAAGGCGATGACGGCACGACGCTGTGCTCCTCGCGACTGTACCCGACGCCCGACCGATAAGGACTGGCGTCCAGGGGGCGTCGCCGCCTAGCCTTCCGCGCATGGAGCTCTGAGACGTCCCTCGTCCCTTCCCGACCTCTCAGGAGCTCCCATGTCCTCGAGCACCGCGGTCGTCTCCGCGTCCGGCCTCACCTTCGCCTGGCCCGACGGCACTCCCGCGCTGCGCGGCCTCGACCTGCTCGTCGGCCCCGGCCGCTCGGGGCTCGTCGGCGTGAACGGCGCCGGCAAGTCGACCCTGCTGCGCCTGATCGCCGGGCTGCTGCGCCCCACGGCCGGGCACGTCAGCGTCGCCGGCGAGGTCGCCTACCTCCCCCAGGACCTCACCTGGGACGTGCACCAGCCGGTCGAGGAGTTCCTCGGCATCGGCGCCGTGCGGCGAGCGATCCGCGCCGTCGAGGCCGGCGACGCCGACCCGCTCCACTTCGACACGATCGGCGACGACTGGGACGTCGAGGAGCGCGCGGTCGCCGAGCTCGGCCGCCTCGGCCTGCCCGCCGACGTGCTGGACCGGCGGCTCGGCGAGGTGTCGGGCGGCGAGGCGACCCAGCTCGGGCTCGCGCGCCTGCTGCTCCGGCGCCCGGACGTGCTGCTGCTCGACGAGCCGACCAACAACCTCGACGCCGGCGCGCGCCACCGGCTCTACGACGTGGTCGAGGGCTGGAACCGCTCCCTCCTCGTGGTCAGCCACGACCGCGGGCTGCTCGAGCGGATGGACCGGATCGGCGACCTGCGCGACGGTTCCGTGCGCTGGTACGGCGGCGGCTACTCGTCGTACGCCGCCCAGGTCGAGGCCGAGCAGGAGGCGGCCCTCCAGGCGGTGACCAGCGCCCGGTCCGACCTGCGCAAGCAGCGCAACGAGCGGGTCGAGGCGGAGCGGATGCTCGCGAGCCGCAAGCAGGTGGCGAGGAAGGCCGAGCAGACCAAGGGCTACGGCAAGGCGCTGATCAACGCCAAGAAGCAGCAGGCCGAGGAGTCGGCCGCCCGGCACCGCCGGGTGCAGGACGACCGGGTCGAGCGGGCGCGCGGCCGGCTCGACGAGGCCGAGGCGCGGGTGCGCGAGGACCGCGAGATCCGGATCGACCTCCCCGGCACCGAGGTGCCGCGCGGGCGGCTGGTGCTCGACGCCACCGAGGGGCTGAGCCTCCCGGTCAGCGGGCCGGACCGGATCGGCGTCGTCGGCCCGAACGGCTCGGGCAAGACCACCCTGCTGCACCGCCTGGTCGAGCAGTCGCGCGTGCCGGTCGCGCTCCTCCCCCAGCGGCTCGACGTCCTCGACCCGGACGACACCGTCTACGGCAACGTCGCGCGCCGGGCGCCCGGCGCGGACGCCAACACGGTGCGGGCCCGGCTGGCGCGGTTCCTGTTCCGCGGGACCGCCGCGGACCGGAAGGTCGGCGACCTGTCCGGCGGCGAGAGGTTCCGCGCGACGCTGGCGGCGCTGCTCCTGGCCGACCCCGCGCCGCAGCTGCTGCTGCTCGACGAGCCGACCAACAACCTCGACTTCGCGTCGTACGACGCCCTGGTGTCGGCGCTGGCGTCCTACCGGGGCGCGCTCGTGGTGGTGAGCCACGACCCGGCGTTCCTCGAGGACATCGGCGTCGAGCGCGTCGTGGAGCTCGGCTGACGGGTCAGAGCACCTTCGACAGGAAGCTGCGGGTGCGCTCGTGCTGCGGGTTGCCCAGCACCTCGCGCGGATCGCCGGCCTCGACCACGACGCCGTCGTCCATGAAGACCAGCGTGTCGCCGACCTCGCGCGCGAAGCCCATCTCGTGGGTCACCACCACCATGGTCATCCCGTCGGCCGCGAGCTGGCGCATCACGTCGAGCACCTCGCCGACCAGCTCCGGGTCGAGCGCCGACGTCGGCTCGTCGAAGAGCATCAGGCGCGGCCGCATCGCGAGGGCCCGAGCGATCGCGACCCGCTGCTGCTGGCCGCCCGAGAGCGTTGCGGGGTAGGCGTCGTACTTGCCGGCGAGGCCGACCCGCGTCAGCAGCTCCCGGGCCTCGGTGGCGGCCTGCGCACGCGGGGTCCTGAGCACCCGCACCGGCGCTTCCATGACGTTCTCCAGCGCGGTCAGGTGCGGGAACAGGTTGAAGCGCTGGAACACCATGCCGATCGTGCGCCGGCGGGCGGCGATGTCCTTCTCGCGGAGCTCGTAGAGCTTGCCGCCCTTCTCCCGGTAGCCCACCAGCTCCCCGTCGACCCGCAGCTCGCCGCCGTCGGCGCGCTCGAGGTGGTTGATGCACCGCAGGAACGTCGACTTGCCGGACCCGGACGGCCCGATCAGGCAGAGCACCTCGCCGGTGCGCACCTGCAGGTCGATGCCCTTGAGCACCTCGTGGAAGCCGAAGCGCTTGCGGATCCCGCGCGCCTCGACCATCAGCGGCCTCTCGGTCGTCGTCATCGCACCCTCCCGGGCCGCAGGTTGCCCTGGATCCGCCGCCACAGCGTCGGCTCGCTGCCGTGCTGCGACCCGCGGGCGAAGCGTCGCTCCAGGAAGTGCTGGAGGACGCTGAACACCGAGGTGAGCAGCAGGTACCAGATCGAGACGCAGAAGAGCAGCTCGACCACGGCCAGGTTGTTGGAGTACACCTTCACCGCCGACTGCAGCAGCTCGGGGTACTGGATCGCGTAGGCCAGCGACGAGGTCTTCAGCATGTTGACGAACTCGTTGCCGGTCGGGGGGATGATCACCCGCATCGCCTGCGGCAGGACCACCCGGCGCATCGTCAGCGGCGGCGTCATGCCGAGCGCGTGCGCCGCCTCGGTCTGGCCACGGTCGACCGAGGAGATGCCGGCGCGCACGATCTCGGCCATGTAGGCGCCCTCGTTGATGCCCAGGCCGAGCAGCGCGGCGAGGAACGGCGTCATCACGGCGTTGGTCTCCCACGTCCCGAGCCCAGGCAGCGAGATCGTCGGGAAGACCAGCGAGAGGTTGTACCAGACCAGGAGCTGGACCAGGACCGGTGTGCCCCGGAAGAACCACACGTAGAGCCAGGCGACCCCGGAGGTCACCGGGTTGCGGGACAGCCGCATCACCGCGGCCAGCACACCGAGCACGAAGCCGAGCGTCTGGGCGCACACGCTGATGATCAGCGTGTTCAGCGCGCCCCGGACGACGTTCTCCTGGGTCAGGAACTCCCAGGTGATCCGGTAGTCGATGTCCGCGCTGGCGAAGGCGCGGACGACCAGCGCCAGCAGGACCAGCACGACGACGGCCGCGGCCCAGCGGCCGTAGTGACGCACGGGCACCACGATGGGCGCCGGAGCGGCCGCCGGCGCCGCGGCCGCGTCGTGCTCGTTCACGACCCGGCGTTGATCGTCGCGGACTCGACCGCGCCGAGCGGGGTCTCGTACTTCTTGATCAGCGCGGCGTAGGTGCCGTCGTCGATGATCGCCTGGAGCGCCTTCTGCAGCGCGTCGCGCAGCCCGGTGTCGTCCTTGCCGACGGCGATGCCGAGCGGGCCCGCCTGGATCTGGTCGCCGACGACCTCGAAGTCGTTGCCGCCGCCCGACGTCCTCGCGTTGTACGTCGCGACCGGGTAGTCCTGCATGCCCGCCACCGCGCGGCCGTTCTTCACCTGCAGCATCGCCTCGGTCTCCCGGTCGAAGGAGAGGATCTGGATCGGCTCGTCGCACTTCGCGCTCTGCTCCTGGGCGTAGCCCTCCTGCGTCGTGCCGCGCTGGACCGCGATGGTCTTGCCGCACAGGTCCGCGAGCGACTGGATCCCCTCCGGGTTGCCCTTCTTGACGAGGATCATCGCGCCGGCGACGTAGTAGTCGACGAAGTCGACCTCGGACTGACGGTCCTTGGTGTCGCTCATCCCGGAGATGGCCACGTCGATCTTGCCCGACTTGAGCTGCGTGATCAGCCCGTCGAACGTCGCGTTGTTCCAGTCGAAGGTCACGCCCAGCTGCTCGGACAGCGCGAGGGTGAGCTCCTTGTCGAAGCCCAGCACGGTCTCGCCGTCGGTGTCGTAGTACTCCATCGGCGCATAGGCGATGTCCGAGCCGACCTCGATGACCTTCGAGTCCTGGAACTTCTGGGGCAGCTGGTCGAACAGCGGCGCCGACGCGCCGGTGGCGGCCGGCTCGTCGTTGCCGCCGGAGCCACCGCAGCCGGCGAGCAGTCCGGCGCCGAGGATGACGGCCGCAAGCCCGGCGAGGGCCCGTCGGGTCTGGATTCGGTTCATGGGGTGCTCCTTCTCGTGGCGGTGGTGGGGTCGGTCAGACGGGGATGGTCGAGGACGAGACCGTGACCTCGGCGAGGACGTCAGG
This sequence comes from Nocardioides aquiterrae, assembly GCF_039526625.1. NCBI lineage: Bacteria > Bacillati > Actinomycetota > Actinomycetes > Propionibacteriales > Nocardioidaceae > Nocardioides > Nocardioides aquiterrae. The sequence goes on along the minus strand of NZ_BAAAJE010000030.1, from coordinate 110,189 downwards.
GAGGAGGTCGACGCCGATCCCGGGCCCGGTCGGGACGGCGACGTGGCCGTCGACGAGCTCGAAGGGTGCGGTCAGGTCCTGCCGGTAGTAGCGCGAGGAGGCAGAGGTGTCGCCCGGCAGCACGAACCCGGGCAGCGCGGCCAGCGCCAGGTTGGGCCCTCGACCGATCCCGGTCTCGAGCATGCCGCCGCACCACACCGGGACCCCGTTCGCGTGGGCGACGTCGTGGATCCTGCGGGCCTCGAGGTAGCCACCGACCCGGGCCGGCTTGACGTTGATCACCGAGCACGCGCCCAGGGCGATCGCCGTGGCCGCGTCCCGTGCCGAGCGGATCGACTCGTCGAGGCAGATCGGCGTACGGACCACGCGCGCGAGCTCGGCGTGGCCGCGCAGGTCGTCCTCGGGCAGCGGCTGCTCGATCAGGAGCAGGTCGAAGTCGTCGAGCCGCGCCAGGTGCCGGGCGTCGGCGAGGGTGTAGGCGGTGTTGGCGTCGACCTGGAGGAGCACGTCGTCGCCGAACGTCTCCCGCACGAGCCGGACCGGCTCGAGGTCCCAGCCCGGCTCGATCTTGAGCTTGATCCGCACGTACCCCTGGTCGAGGTAGTCGCGGACGGCGTCCACGAGCTCCGGAAGGGAGTCCATGATCCCCACCGATACCCCGGCCGGCACCGTCTCCCGCACGGCGCCGAGGTACTGACCGAAGGACAGCCCGTGCGCGCGCAGCTCCGCGTCCAGCAGGGCGGTCTCGAGCACGTGCTTGGCCATCGGGTTGCCCTTGACCGGCTCCAGCGCGGTGGCCACGCGGGTGGCCGTGAGCCGCTTCCCCAGCGCGAGCGCCCGCGGGACCAGCTGTTCGCGCAGCACTGCCTCGCAGCCGCCGAGCCACTCCTCGCTGTAGAGCGGGTCCGGTTCGGCGGCGCACTCGGCCCAGCCCTCCGCGGCGTCGGTGACCACGCGCAGCAGGAACGTCTCCCGGTCGTACGACGTGCCGAACGAGGTACGGAACGGCGCCACCAGGGGGATGCGCACGTGGTGCAGGTCGATCCGCTCGATCGTCAGGCTCATTGCTCGGCTCCTTCGGCTCGGTCGGGGAGGGACAGCCGGTACCACCCGTCCCGGGAGAGCCCGTCGGCCACCCGGCCCCGGCCCAGGGCATCGACGAACGCGGCGCGAACGGCGGCGCGCCAGGCGGTCGCGGCAGCGGGATCGGTGCGTCGCAGCGCGACGATGTCGCGCGGGCCCCGGCACCATGCCGTCCCGCCGGCGTCCACGACGTACCCGGCAGCGCCGTCCGGGGCGTCGGCGAGCACCGTGACGGACGCCGTGTCGTCGAGGTCGGGGCACCCGGGGTCGGGCAGCGTCCCCTCGGTCGCGGCCAGCGTGCGCGCGCTCGCGAGGTCCCAGTGGGCGACCAACCGGTCCGACTCGTCGGCGCCGTTCACGCCGTCGCTCATCACGCCGTAGAAGGCGAGCCGGTACTCCGACGCGCTGGCCCCGAGCTTGGTGAGGTTGAACCGGGCGTTGCGCGTCACCAGCGGGTCGAACGTCCACGTCATCGTGTCGAGTCCCGCGGCGAGCGCCCACGACCGCTGGCGGAGCTTCAGGGCGTGGCCGATGCCCCGGTCCGAGGCGCCGGTCGCGGCCGCTCCGATCAGTGAGTACGTCGAGGTGCCGGCGCCGCGGATGAGGACCGCCGCGCCGACCAGGTCCCCGGTGGCCAGGTCGCGGGCGAGGGTCACGGCACCGTCCGCGTGCGCGATGCTGCGCATCACCTCCGACGGGATCGGCACGCCCTCGGCGCTGCGCCCCCACACCGCGGCGAGCAGCTCGGAGGCGGCGTGCAGGTCGGGCATGTCCTCCGACTCCCGCACGTCGACTCCGGCGCGGGTCGCGGCGAGCCCGGCGACGCGGGTCGCCTGGGCGGCGGCATTGAACGAGGACGAAGGCGGCACGGGACGAGCATTTCGGGTGGGCCGGGCGGTAGTCGTTGTGCTCCTGCTGAATTCTTCGCTAGATTCTTGTCGGATCCGACAACCGGCGCGGAGAATGGCACCGTGCGGTCGGCGAGCGTGGGAGACCTGGTGGACAACCTGCGGGAGAGCGGGCTGCGTCTGCTCTCCGACCCGGCGGGCACCTCGCTGGCCGTCCGCCGGGTGGTCCTGCACGACGAGCGCTCGACGCTGCCCCCCGCGACCAGCGGGGTGCTGCTCCTGGCCGGCCTCGACCCGTCGGCGGCCCGGGCTCGCGAGGTGGTGCGGGCGGCGGCCGACTGCGGGTACGCCGCGGTGGTCGCCCGTCTCGACACGGATCCGGGCGCGACGTTCGCCGCAGCCGCCGACGAGCTGGGGATCGCGGCGCTCGGCGTCGACCCGGACGTCGAGTGGCTGCACCTGGCGACCATGGCCACCGCCGTCATCGACTCCGCCGCCCGGGACTCCGCCTGGGGTGATCCGGCCGTGGGCGACCTGTTCGGGCTCGCGAACGCGATCGCCGCCGCGGCCGGTGGGTCGACCGCCATCGAGGACTTCGCCCAGCGGGTGCTCGCCTACTCCACGCTGCCGGACCAGCCGATCGACGCCGAGCGACGCGAGGGGATCCTGGGACGGCGGGTGCCCGACGTACCGGAGAACGACGCGCAGTACCGCGAGGTCTACCGGACCACCGGCGTGGTGCGCTTCGGCGCGGAGCCGCCGGCCCTCCCCCGCGTGGCGGTCGCCGTCCGGGCAGGAGCGGAGCCGATCGGGAGCATCTGGGTCGTCGACCCGACCGGGACCATCGGGCAGGAGGCCGAGCCGGCACTGCTGGCCGCGGCCGAGCTCGCGGCCCTGCACCTGCTGCGTGCTCGCAGCGGCCAGGACCTGGCGCGCCACCGCCGGGGCGAGGTGGTGCGCGGCGTGCTCACCGGGGAGATGCCGTCGACCACGGCGCTCGCTCGCCTCGGGGTCGAGACGACGGGTCCGTTCGCGGTCCTGGCCTTCAGCGCCGCCGAGCCGGACACGGTGCCGACGGCCTCCGGCCGGCTGCTCGACCTGCTCGCCCTGCAGCTCGAGCCGCGGCTCGGCCCGATCGGCACCTGCCTGATCGGCTCCACGTTCTACGTCCTGGCCGCCGGCTCCCGTGCGGCCGATCCGGCGCGGCTGACGACCCTGGCCGGCGACGTGCGCACCTCGGCCGCGCGCTCGCTGCGGCTCGACGTGCTCGCAGCCGTCGGCCCGGTTGTGGACGACGCCGCCCAGGTGGTTCCGGCGCGGATCGATGCCGACCGGGTGCTCGCGCTCCTGCGCACCCGCCCGGATCTCGCCGGAGTCGGTTCGGCCGCCTCGCTCGCCGACCAGCTCGCGATCGCTCACCTCCGCAACCTGCTGGCCGAGGAGCCTGCGCTGGCCTCGGCACCCGCCCGCACGCTGCTCGCCCACGACGCGCAGCACGGAACGACGTACTCCTCGCTGGTGCTGACCTGGCTGGAGTGCGGGCGCGACGTGTCGGCCACGGCCCGGCGGCTCGGCGTGCACGCCAACACCGTCCGCTACCGGCTGCGCCGGGTGGGCGAGAGCTTCGGCCTCGACCTGGACGCCCCGGACCAGGTGCTCGTGCTGTGGTGGACGCTACGGACGTCGGCCGAGCTCGGCTGAACGCTCAGTCGAACAACGCCTGCCCGACGTACTCCCCCGGCCCGATGCCGGACGGGACGGCGAACAGCGCCGAACCGGTGACCTGGACGTACTCCATGAGCGCGTCGGCCTCGGCCATCCTGTTCTGGATCGGGATGAAGTGGGTGTCCGGGTTGCGTACGAAGGCGATGAAGAACAGCCCCGCGTTCAGCCCGCCGAGGGCGTCGGTGCCGTCGACGAAGTTGTAGCCGCGGCGCAGCATCCGGGCGCCGTCGTTGAAGTCCGGGTGCACGACGCGGACGTGCGCGTCGCGCGGGATGACCGGTCCGTCGCTGCCGGGCATCGCGAAGTCCGGCTCGGTGAGCTCGGAGCCGCCGGACAGCGGTGCACCGGACGCCTTGGTGCGGCCGACGAAGTCCTCCTGGTCACCGAGCGACTGGCGGTCCCAGACCTCGATGTTCATGTTGAACCGGCGCGCGACCAGGTAGGAGCCGCCGGCCAGCCAGCCAGCCCCGGGGTCGTCGCCGTCGGCCACCCAGACGTGCTGGGCGACGGCGGACTCCTCCTCGGCCTTGATGTTGGCGGTGCCGTCCTTGAAGCCGAACAGGTTGCGCGGCGTCGACTGCGCGGTCGACGTGGTGGAGGTGCGGCCGAACCCGAGCTGGGACCAGCGCACGGCCACGGTGCCGAAGCCGATCCGGGCCAGGTTGCGGATCGCGTGCACCGCGACCTGCGGGTCGTCGGCGCAGGCCTGCACGCACAGGTCGCCGTACGACCGGCTGGGGTCCAGCGCGTCGGCCGGGAAGTGCGGCAGCGTGCGCAACGCCTCCGGCTGCCGGTCGGCGAGGCCGAACCGGTCGCGTCCGCCGGCGTCGCGGAACAGCGACGGGCCGAAGCCGAAGGTGATGGTCAGGCCGCTGGCCGGCAGCCCGATCGCCTCCCCGGTGTCGTCCGGCGGCAGGTCGACCGCGCCCTCGGTGGGGCCGATCTCGCCGGCGGGCAGGCCCCGCGTCATCCGGTCCGCGGCCTCGGTCCAGGCCTGGAGGAGCGCGACCAGCTGGGCGCGCGATCCGGTGGTGACGTCGAACGCCGCGAAGTGCAGCCGGTCCTGGGCCGGCGTGGTGATGCCGGCCTGGTGGGCGCCGCGGAACGCGTAGGCGTCGCCGGCGGCGGACGTCGGCAGATCGTCGGCTGCACTGGCCCGGCCGGCCGCGTACGCACCGACCGCCAGGCCGGCGGCGACACCGCCACCGACCAGGCCGCGGCGCGAGAGGTGCGGCGCGGTCAGGACAGCACCGCCGCAGTCAGCTCGGAGAGCGGCTCCGCGAGCGCGTTCACGGCGTTCGCGAGCTGCTTGACCTCGTCCCGGCTGAGCTGGTCGTAGGGCACGAAGCCGTCGTCGGTGCGCTGGGCGTCCAGCAGCTTCTGCAGTGCGGCGAACCGGTCGTCCAGCGTCTCGAGGAGCTCGGGGTCCTTCTGCGCGAGGATCGGCTCGAGGTACTCGAAGCCCTCGTGGGCACCGTCGACGTTGGCCTGGAAGTCCCACAGGTCGGTGTGCGACCAGATCTCCTCCTCGCCGGTGACCTTGCCCTTGGCGACCTCCTCCATCAGGCCGCGGGAGCCGTTGGCGATCTGGTCGACGGTGTAGGTGAGCTGCTGGATCCGGCCGTCGAGGGTCTCGGTGTTCCTCAGCAGGTCGTCGGCGTAGAACGCGCGCTGCTCGGTCGTGAGCGGCCGGTAGCCGGACGCGGGCGGCCAGAGGTCCTTCTCGATCCGGTGCCAACCGGTCCACTTCTGGCCGGGCTCGAGGTCCGCCTCGCGAGCGTCGGTCTTCGGGTCCAGGTCGCCGAACGACTCGGCGACGGTCTCGATCCGCTCCCAGTGGGTGCGGGCCGCCGGGTACAGCGCACGGGCGGCCGCGTCGTCGCCCCGCTCGTAGAGCGCGACGAACTGCTTGGTCTTCGCGACCAGCTGGCCCGACTGCTCCCTCACGTACTCCTCGTACCGCGTCAGCGCCCGGTCGACCTGCTCATCGGTGCCGGCGGAGACGGTCGGCTCCTGGTCGGACTTCGTCACCGTGAAGTCCGCGCGGATGCCGTCGCCCTTCATGCCCGGCTTGCACGCGGTGACGTACGTGCCCGCGGACGCGGCGACGACGAGCTGGCGGGACAGGCCGGGGCCGATGTTCTCGACCTCGCCGACGATGCGCTTGCCGTCCTCGCCGAACAGGTAGAACTCGGTGACCGTGGAGCCGTCGTTGGTGACGTCGAACGTCAGCGATCCGGACGGCGCCTCGGAGCTCGAGACCTCGCAGCCGTCGTCGGTGGAGGTCACCGCGATGGTGCGGGCGTCACCGGAGTCGCTCCCGGACCTCACGTTCTCGGTGCAGGCGGCGAACAGCGGCGTGGCGAACAGGAGCGCCACGAGCAGGGTCTTGCGCATCGATCTCTCTTCGGTCGTTCCGCGGTCGTGCGGTCAGTGGCTGACGGGGGTGGGCGCGGCGGCCTTCGCGGGCGCGGGCGGAGCGCTCCGGCGCCGGGCGCCGAGGACGAAGAACGTCATCACCGGGACGACGTACAGCGCCCAGACGACCGCCTCGAGGACCGTGGTCACCGGGGAGAAGTTGAAGACGCCCTTGAGCAGGGTGGCGTACCAGCTGTTCGGGTCGACGGTGCCGGAGACGTCCCAGGCCACGGTGTCCAGGCCCGGCACGATGCCGGCCTCCTGCAGGTCGTGCACGCCGTACGACAGCACCCCGGCGGCGACCAGGATGAGGAACGCGCCGGTCCAGGTGAAGAACTTGCTCAGGTTGATCCGGATCGCGCCGCGGTAGAGCAGCCAGCCGAGGACGACCGCGGTCGCGATGCCGAGCGCGGCGCCGAGCAGCGGCTGCCAGGTCGCGTTGGTGTCGCGGGTGACCGCCTCGGTCGCGGACCAGAGGAACAGCGCGGTCTCCAGGCCCTCGCGGCCGACCGCGAGGACGGCGACCAGCACCAGCGCCCACCACGAGCCCTCGGCGGCACTGTCGATCTGGCCGCGCAGCTCCCCGCTCAGCGAGCGGGCGGCGCGGGCCATCCAGAAGATCATCCAGGTGACCAGTCCGACGGCGACGATCGAGAGCGTGCCGCCGATCGCCTCCTGCGCCCCGAAGGTCAGGCCGCGAGGGCCGAAGAACAGCGCGAAGCCGAAGGCCAGGGCCACCGCGACCGCGATGCCCACGCCGATCCAGATCCGCGCCAGCAGGTGCCGGCGGTCGGTCTTGACCAGGTAGGCGACCAGGATGCTGACCACGAGGGCCGCTTCCAGGCCCTCGCGGAGTCCGATGAGGTAGTTCGCGAGCACGCTTCGGATGCTACGCCTCTGGATTAGGTTTGCCTAACCAAAGGTGGCAAAGAAATCCCGGCTCAGATCGCGCAGCCGTCCGGCCCGCAGGCGTCGGCGTCCCCGCCGACGGTGGTGAGCACGGGGTGCGACGCGGCCCAGGCCTGCTCCAGCACCTGGGTGAACACCTCCGCGGGCTGGGCACCGGAGATGCCGTACGCGCGGTCGACGACGAAGAACGGCACGCCGGTGGCGCCGTACGCGCGCGCCTGGGCGACGTCGGCCTCGACCGCGTCGGCGTACTCGTGGCCGGCCAGGACCTCCCGCACCCGGGCCTCGTCGAGGCCCACCCCGGCGGCGACCCGCGCGAGCACGTCGTGGTCGCCGACGTCCTCGGCCCGCTCGAAGTACGCCGAGAGCAGCGCCTCCTTGAGCTCGCGCTGGAGGGTCGGCCCACCGGTCTCGAGGGCGAGGTGGAGCAGCCGGTGCGCGTCGACGGTGTTGGTGTGCACGGTGTCGAACAGCCGGAACGCCAGGCCCTCCTCGGCCGCGACGTCGGTCAGCTGCTGCTGCATCTGCCGCATCTCCGCCTCGGGGCGGCCGTACTTGCGGGCCAGCACGCCGGTCGAGAGCTCGTGGCCGTGGTGAGGGGCGGACGGGTCGAGCTCGAACGAGCGGAACACGACCTCCACTTCGTCGGCGTGCTCGAACTCGGCGAGCGCGGACTCCAGCCGGCGCTTGCCGACGAAGCACCACGGGCAGACGACGTCGCTCCAGATCTCGATGCGCATGACTGGTTGAACGGACAACCGGCCGCGGTCATTCCCCGGCCACGGGCAAGGTCACGGTGAACGTCGTGCCCTCGCCCAGTCGCGACTCGACGTCGACCCGGCCGGCGTGCCGCTCCGCGATCGAGGCGACGATCGCCAGCCCCAGCCCGGTCCCGGACTCGCTGAGCGCCGCGGGGTTGGTGGTGCGGAAGAACGCGCTGAACAGGCCGGCCTGGTCCTCCTCCGAGATGCCCAGCCCGGTGTCGGCGACCCGGACGACGACGTCGTCCTCGTCGCGGCGGGCCGTGATCCGCACCTGGCCGCCCGCCGGCGTGTACTTCACCGCGTTGCTGACCAGGTTGCCGAGCAACCGGTCGAGCTCGCCGAGGTCGCCCAGCACCAGCAGCGGGCCGTCCTCGAGCTCGATGGCGAGCGTCAGGCCCTTGGAGCGGGCCGTCGACTCCACGAGCATCGTGACGTCGTCCACCACGGCGCGCAGGTCCACCGGCGTGCGCACCAGCGGGTGCTGCGGGTGGCTGACCCGGGCCAGCAGCAGGAGGTCGTCGACCACCTTCTGCATCCGCAGGGTGCCGCGGGTCATCGCGGCGTGGAAGCGCTCCGCCTCCGCGTCCAGGCCGTGGGCGCCGAGCAGCTCGAGGTTGCCCGAGATCACCGTGAGGGGGGTGCGCAGCTCGTGCGACAGGGTCGCGATGAGGTGGCTGCGGTAGTCGTCGAGCTGCTGGAGCTCGCGCACCACCGCGCGCTCCCGCTCGAGAGCGCGGGCCGTGGTGAGCGCCGCGCCCAGGTCGTGGCCGATCTCGAGGGCGGAGTCGATCTCGCCCTGGGTCCAGGCCGGGTCCTGTGCGCGGCGGGTCAGGACGAGGAACCCCACGCACTCCGCACCGACGCCGAGGGGGACGCCGACCACCGACCAGAGCTCGAGGTCCGCGAGCAGGGCGTGGACCGCGCCGGACACCTCGTTCGACTCCCCCGCCGTGACCAGGAGGCACCGCTGCTCGGCCCACAGCAGCAGCGCCTGCCGGGTCGCGACCTCGAGCACCTCGTCGGTGATGAACACCGTCTCGCCGTCGCGGGAGCGCGCGTAGCCGATGGCCGGGTCGAAGACCTGGATCCAGGAGCCGCTGGCGCCGAACCCCTCGACGAGCGGCCCGTGGGTGAGCCGGAGCACCGCCTCCACGGACGCGTCCGGCGCGGTGGACGCGGCCCGGATCAGCCGGCGGGCGGCCTCGGCGTGGCCGACCTGCGCCAACAGCTCCTCACGCTCGAACGCCGTGAGCACGGCGCGCTCGGCCTGGGCGGCGTACCGCTCGAGCAGGTCGCGCTGCCGGTCGTCCGGCCGCTGCCCGGAGACCGGCTTGTCGACCGAGAGGATGCCGACCGGTGTGCCCGTGTCGTCGGTCAGCAGGGCGAGCAGGGCGTCCTCGGGGTGCCAGGCGTCCGCGGTCGCCGGCGCCTCCTGCTCCATCACCACCCAGTGGCCCTCGAGCTCCCCGTGGGTGCCGGCCGCGATGAAGCGGAGCCGCGGGCCCCACGAGACGGCGGCGGCGAGCACCGAGTCGAGGACGCTCACCGGGTCGGACTCGAGCAGGTACTCGCGGTGCTCCTCGGGGCCGGTGTAGGCGACGGTCACCAGCTCCTCGTCGAGCACGACGGAGAGGACGGCGACCTCGAAGCCGACCATCTCCGCGACGGACTCGACCATCAGCTGGAGGACGGCGCGCGCCGAGGAGTCCGACCACCCATGGCCCGGGGCCTGGTCGGCCATGTCCTCAGCGCCCGCTGGTGACGTCGGGCAGGTCGGCCGGGAGCAGCTCCGCGACCGGCACGCCCAGGACCTGGCTGAGCGCCACGAGCGTGGTGAGCCGGGGGTTCAGCGGCATGCCCGGCCGCGACTCGCCCTTCTCGAACTTCTGGTACGTGTACGACGCCAGCCCGGCGGCGTGCGCGACGCGCTCCTGGCTCAGGCCGGTGGCCTCCCGTGCCCTGCGGAGGTTGTGCCCGAGCTCGCGGGCGAACGACTCCCAGGTGGTCTCCGTGTGACGACGCGGCACGCCCCCAGCCTCCCGGGTCGACAGAACGAAGATGGTCATACCGGTATGGGATTCTGCGGCTGTCGGTCGCCGCGCCTACCGTCGACCGGACGACACCATCTCAGCTCGGGAGTTCAGGCATGGCCGACGACGAGGACGCACCCACCTGGCTCCCGGCGCCGTGCCCGGCGTGGTGCACGCGGGCGCACGGCCAGCACGACCACCCCGAGGACCGCGTGCACCGCGACGAGGGGGTCGTCGTCCCCGCGGTCGTCGGCCGGCTCGAACCGGTCCGCCTGCGCTATCTCGCCGAGCCGGCCGAGCTCGTGGTCCAGCGGGTCCGGGAGCTGCCCGAGACCGCCCCCACGTGGGTCGTGATCGCGGAGGCCGAGGGCGCGGGTGCGGCGCTGGTGCTCAGCGACGAGAGCGCCCGCCGGCTGCGGTCGGCCCTCCCGGGCGACGGGTGACTCCCCCGAAGACCAGCGCACCTCGCGGCAGGCCGACCACGCAGACGCCGAAGCCGCCCATCAGGCTCGCGGCCAGCGGGAACGGCACCGAGAGCGGCGGCGGCGCGATCTCGACGCGGGACACCGTGCTCTTCTCGACGACGATCACCTCGGGCAGCGTGCGCGCGCCCTTCCGCCGCAGGGCCACGACGACGGCCTCGGGCAGCACGACCACCAGGCACTCGTGGCGGGCCCCGGGGTGGAGCAGCATGCTCGGGAACGCGACGACGACCTCGCCGGCCGCGGACACCAGCGGGTCGACCCGCTGCCGCACCCGGTCGTAGAGGCGCTCACCGTCGGAGACGAGCCGCCGGTCGCAGGCGGCGGCCGCCGCGCGGGCCAGGCCCGCTGCGACCGCGAGCGCAGGATCCGAGCCCGGGACCGGCACCCGGCGAGACTACCATCTATAGATGGTCACCTACGCTCAGGCGCCGGCCCGGCGACGTCAGCGGGTCGCGGTGCCCTCGGTGTAGTCCGAGTCGTGCGACTTCACCCAGGCCATCAGCTTGCGCAGCTCGCGGCCGGTCTGCTCGATCGGGTGCTGCTCGCCCTTGGCGCGCAGCTCCTTGAACTCCGGCGACCCGGCGTCCTGGTCGTCGATGAAGCGCTGCGCGAACGACCCGTTCTTGATGTCCTCGAGGACGGCCTTCATGTTCTCCTTGACCTCGGGGGTGATCACCCGCGGGCCCGAGACGTAGTCGCCGTACTCGGCGGTGTCGGAGACCGACCAACGCTGCTTGGCGATGCCGCCCTCGTACATGAGGTCGACGATCAGCTTCAGCTCGTGCAGGCACTCGAAGTAGGCGACCTCGGGCTGGTAGCCCGCCTCGGTGAGCACCTCGAAGCCGTACATGACCAGCTGCGAGGCGCCGCCGCAGAGCACGGCCTGCTCGCCGAACAGGTCGGTCTCGGTCTCCTCGGTGAACGTCGTCTTGATGCCGCCGGCGCGCAGGCCGCCGATCGCCTTGGCGTACGAGAGCGCGAGGTCCCAGGCCTTGCCGGACTCGTCCTTCTCGACGGCGACGAGCACCGGCACACCGCGACCGTCGACGTACTCGCGGCGCACCAGGTGGCCGGGGCCCTTCGGCGCGACCATGAAGACGTCGACGCCCTCGGGCGGGGTGATGTAGCCGAACCGGATGTTGAAGCCGTGGCCGAACACCAGCGTGTCGCCCGGGGTGAGCGCCGGCTCGATCTCCTCGGCGTAGAGCTTCCGCTGGTGCTGGTCGGGGGCGAGGATGACGATGACGTCGGCCTCCTCCGCCGCCTCGGCCGGGGTGACGACCCGCAGGCCCTCGGCCTCCGCCTTCGCGCGGCTCTTCGAGCCCGGCTGCAGGCCGACCCGGACGTCGACGCCCGAGTCGCGCAGCGACAGCGCGTGGGCGTGGCCCTGGCTGCCGTAACCGATGACCGCCACGTTCTTGCCCTGGATCAGGGACAGATCGGCGTCGTCGTCGTAGAACATCTCAGCCACGGGGGCTTCTCCTTCTGGTTGTTGTCGTACGTCAGCCCGCTGCGGGCGGGGCGGGGACGGTGACCGGGCGCAGGGTGCGCTCGGAGATGGAGCGGGAGCCGCGACCGATCGCGACCATGCCGGACTGCACGAGCTCGCGGAGGCCGAACGGCTCCAGCACCCGCAGCAGGTCGGACAGCTTGTCGGCGTTGCCGACGGCCTGGATGGTGACCGCGTCGGGCGCGACGTCGACGACCTTGGCACGGAACAGCTGGACGGCGTCGAGGACCTGCCCACGCGTCTCCGCGTCGGCCCGGACCTTGACCAGCAGCAGCTCGCGGTTGACCGAGGCCGACCCGTCGAGCTCGACGATCTTGATCACCTCGACGAGCTTGTTGAGCTGCTTGGTGACCTGCTCGAGCGGCGACTCCTCGACGTTCACGACGATCGTCATCCGGGAGATCTCCGGGTGCTCGGTCGGACCCACGGCGAGCGAGTCGATGTTGTAGCCGCGGCGGCTGAACAGGCCCGCGATCCGGGCCAGCACGCCGGGCTTGTTCTCGACCAGGACCGACAGCGTGTGGCGGGTGTGGGGCGTGGTGGTCACGGGCGGAGCTCCAGGTCTGCGTCGTCGTCGAACTTGGGTGCCATGTCGCGCGCGTACTTGATGTCGTCGTTGCTGGTGCCGGCGGCGACCATCGGCCACACCATGGCGTCGCGGTGCACCCGGAAGTCCACGACCACCGGGACGTCGTCGATCTCCATCGCCTTGGTGATCGTGGCGTCGACGTCGTCCGGGCTCTCGCAGGCCAGGCCCACGCAGCCGTAGGCGTCGGCGAGCTTGACGAAGTCCGGGATCCGCTTGGAGTGCAGGTCGGTGTTGGAGTAGCGCTCGTTGTAGAAGAGCGTCTGCCACTGGCGGACCATGCCGAGCGACTCGTTGTTGATGATCGCGACCTTGATCGGGATGTCGTTGATCGCGCAGGTGGCCAGCTCCTGGTTGGTCATCTGGAAGCAGCCGTCGCCGTCGATCGCCCACACGGTGGAGCCCGGCATGCCGACCTTGGCGCCCATCGCGGCCGGGACCGCGTAGCCCATCGTGCCGAGGCCGCCGGAGTTGATCCAGGTGTTCGGGTGCTCGTAGCCGACGAAGTGCGCCGCCCACATCTGGTGCTGGCCGACACCGGCGGCGTAGATCGCCTCCGGTCCGGCGATGGCGCCGAGCCGCTCGAGGACGTACTGCGGGGCGAGCTCGCCCTTCGGGGCGTCGTAGCCGAGCGGGTACTTCTTCTTCACCCCCGCGAGGAAGTCGACCCAGCCCTCGTAGTCGCCGGTGTGGCCGGCGTCGGCCTCGGCCTTCAACGCCACGACCAGGTCGCTGATCACCTCGCGGCAGTCGCCGACGATCGGGACGTCGACCGCGCGGTTCTTGCCGATCTCGGCGGGGTCGATGTCGGCGTGGATGACCCGGGCGTTGGGTGCGAACGAGTCGAGGTTGCCGGTGACCCGGTCGTCGAACCGGGCGCCGAGGCTGATGATCAGGTCGCTGCGCTGGAGGCCGGCGACCGCGGCGACGGTGCCGTGCATCCCGGGCATGCCGAGGTGCTGCGGGTGGCTGTCCGGGAACGCGCCGCGAGCCATCAGCGTGGTGACGACCGGCATGCCGGTGAGCTCGGCGAGCACCCGGAGCTCGCGCGCGGCCCCCGCACGGATGCAGCCGCCGCCGACGTAGAGGACCGGGCGCCGCGACTCGAGGATGAGCTTCGCGGCCTCCCGGATCTGCTTGGAGTGCGGACGGGTCACCGGCCGGTAGCCGGGCAGGTTGAGCTCGGTCGGCCACGCGTAGGTCGTGGTCGCCTGCAGCGCGGACTTCGCCACGTCGACGAGCACCGGGCCCGGGCGGCCGGTCGAGGCGATGTAGAACGCCTCCGCGATCGTGCGCGGGATCTCGGCCGGGTCGGTGACCAGGAAGTTGTGCTTGGTGATCGGCATCGTGATGCCGCGGATGTCGGCCTCCTGGAACGCGTCCGTGCCGATCGCGGCGGCGCCGACCTGCCCGGTCACGGCGACGATCGGCACCGAGTCCATGTGCGCGTCCGCGAGCGGCGTGACCAGGTTCGTGGCGCCCGGCCCGGAGGTGGCCATGCACACGCCGACCCGGCCGCTCGCGGCGGCGTACCCCTGGGCGGCGTGGCCCGCGCCCTGCTCGTGCCGCACCAGGATGTGCCGGATCGAGGAGTCCATGAGGGGGTCGTACGCCGGGAGGATCGCGCCGCCCGGGATGCCGAAGATGTCGGTGGTCCCCGCGGCCTCCAGCGACCTGATCAGGCTCTGTGCGCCTGTCATCTGCTCGCTCATCGGTCCTGCTTCCTTCTCGTCCCGTGCCTGCTTCTGGGTGCTGCCCAACAAAAAACCCCCCGGCCCGGCTGGTGGGCGGCGAGGGGTGACGTGCGTGCTGAGTCGGTGTCCGGTCAGCTCACACGTCGGGTGCGTACAAGAATGTCCTTGCGCATGCCGCCACCGTAACCGCCCGGGCCTCCCGTCCGCATCCGAGTGTGGCACGCGTCCCACGATCCGGGACAGCGGTCTCACTCCCCGGAGGCCTCCCGGCCGTCGGCCGTGCACACGCAGACCTTGTTCCCGTGCGCGTCCGCGAGGATCCAGAACGCCGGCGCGTGCTCGTCGGTGACCAGCGTGCCGCCCGCGGCGACCGCCGCGTCGACCCGCTCCTCGGCCACCTCGCGCGGCACCACGATGTCGAGGTGGAAGCGCTGCTGCGCCTCCCCCGTCGCCCCGGGGGCCTCCTGGAACCACAGGGTGTTGTTGCGGCCGCCCGGGTCCGTGACCTCCGGCCACTCGCCGTGGTCCTCGTAGGCGAGCACGGCCCGCCAGAACGGCTGCACCTCGGCGGCGTCCGGGACGTCGAGGGCGAGCTCGAGCGTGGACACCTCGCGGGGCGCCGCCTCGACGCCGAGCTCGGCCGCGATCTCGGAGATGCGCCGGGCCAGGGCGACGTCGCGGCTGGTGACGCCCTGCACGTCGTGGCTGTGCAGGTCGACGTCGACGTGCGGGTAGGTCAGCACGACGTCCGGGTGGTGGTCGGCCGCCTCGGCCGCCTCGGCGATCCGGGTGACGAGCTCGAGGCCCCGGACGAAGCTGCCGGTGCGGAACCGCGCGTGCAGCCGCATCAGGAAGAACCGCCAGTCGGCGAGCTCCTCGGCCTGCACCTGGGGGTAGCGAAGCACCTGCTTCGGGTCGTCGCTCATGGCAGCACCACCTGTCCGATCGGTCCGGGGTTGTAGGCGACCTCCCAGCGATACCCGTCCGGGTCGCCGAAGTAGCCGGTGTAGCCGCCCCACTCGCGCTCGACCGGGTCGCCGACCGGGTCGGCGCCGGCGTCCCGGGCGGTCGCGAGGACGGCCTCGACCTCCTCGCGGGTGGCGACGTTGTGGGCGAGGGTGATCGGCGCGACGCCGTTCCCTCGGACGATCGGGCCGACCTCGGCCTCGAACGCCGCCTCGTCCCACAGCGAGAGCACGACGTGCTCGCCGACGCGGATCATCAGGACGTCACCGGGGACGAACAGCGCCGGCTCCCAGCCGAGCCGGTCGACGTAGAACACGCGGCTGGCCTCGACGTCGCGCACGGCGAGGGTCACGAAGCTGATCCGCTGGTCCACGTGGTCCACCCAAGCACCCGCCGCCGACCCCTAGTCCGCGACCACCGGCGGCAGCGTGACGACCTGGCCCGCGTAGCTGAGGCCGGCGCCGAACGCGATCAGCAGGGCGGTGTCGCCGGGCTTCGCCTCCCCGTTGCGGACCATCGCCTCGATCGCCAGCGGCACCGACGCGGCCGAGGTGTTGCCGGAGTCCTGGATGTCGCGCGCCATCGCGATGCCCTCGGGCAGCTTGAGCTGGCGGGCGAGGAGCTCGGTGATGCGCAGGTTGGCCTGGTGCGGGACGAACGCGTCGAGGTCGGTCAGCTCGAGCCCGGCACCGGCGACGGCCTCGCGGGCCACGTCGGCCATCGCGAACGGCGCCCACCGGAAGACCTGGGTGCCCTCCATCTGCACCACCAGCGGGTGGTCCGGGTCGAGCTCGTCGCAGCGCACCGACTGCGTGATCACGTGCGACTGCGAGCCGTCGGAGCCCCAGGCGACCGGACCGATGCCCGCCTCGTCCGCCGGACCGACGACGGCGGCGCCGGCGCCGTCGGCGAAGATGAACGCGGTGCCGCGGTCGGTCGGGTCCATGAACGTGCTGAGCCGCTCGGCGCCGACGACGAGGACGTGGCCGGCGTTGCCGCCGCGGACCAGGTCCGAGCCGACCGACAGCGCGTGGCAGAAGCCCGCGCACCCGGCGGAGACGTCGAACGCCGCGGCCCGCGAGCCCAGCCGGTCCGCGAGCAGCGGCGCCGCAGCGGGCGTGTGCTGGACGTGCGTGGACGTCGCGAAGATGACCGTGCCGAGGTCGCCGGCCGCCACGCCGGACGCCTTGAGGGCGCGCTCGGCCGCGATCGTGGCCATGTCGAGCAGCGACTCGTCCTCCGCGGCGTACCGCCGGGTCCGGATGCCCGACCGGGTCTGGATCCACTCGTCGCTGGAGTCCAGGACCTCGCAGATCTCGTCGTTGGTCACGATGCGCTCGGGGCGGTACACGCCGAGCCCGAGCATCGCGGTCGCGGCCGCACCCTGTCGCTGGTTGATGGTCGTCACAGGCGAAGGCTACGACCCCCACCCGCGGGCGTGTCACTCACTGGGTGAGGGTCTGTCCGTAGGCCCGGCTACCGTGCGCCTCATGGCGCCGGCCGACCACTACCCCGCGGCGAGGCTGGTTCCGTACGACCCGGCGTGGGAGCGCCGGTACGAGCAGGTGGCGCACGACCTCATGGGTGCATTGGGGCCGGGCTGGAGGATCGAGCACGTCGGCTCGACCTCGGTGCCGGGGCTCGTCGCGAAGCCCGTCATCGACCTCGCGCTGGCGATGCCGCCCGGCGCGCACCTCGCCTCCTTCCAGGAGGTGTTCCACCGCCTCGGCTGGAGCGGTCCGTCGCAGGCAGGTGACCATCAGGCGCTCGCCCGGCACGAGGACGGGGTGCGCGAGTCGATCGCCCATGTCTTCCCGGCCGACCGGTGGGACGAGGCGCACGTCCGGCTCTTCGCGGACTGGCTGCGCAGGGACGACACGACCCGCGACCGGTACGGCGAGCTCAAGCTCGAGCTCGTCCGCCGCGGCGTGTGGGGCCCCGCCTACACGGAGGCGAAGACCGCGTTCGTCGAAGAGGTCGTGAACCGTGCGCGAGCCGCCCGAGGATGGCCGCCGGTCTCGCCATGACAGGCAGTGCGCGCTTCCACGGCCACTGGGTCGTGTGCCTCACGCCGCGCTATAGCGCGTTCTCAGGCACACGACCCGAAAGCCACGAACCGTAAGCCGGGCGCCGACCGCAACCACGTGTCCACCGTCCCCGTCGCTGCCACTGCGGTCGCAACCCCACGCGAACCGGAAGGTGCTGACAGTCCGGTGGTTCCGTCAGCCCGTCAGCCCGTCAGCCCGTCAGGCCGTCGAGGACCTCGCGAGTCCGCTCCAGGCCGCGCTCGACCTCCTCGAACGACGTGGAGAGCGGCGACAGCCCGATCCGCAGCCCGCCCGGGTCGCGGTAGTCAGGGATCACGTCCTGCTCCCACAGCGCCGCGGTGACCTCGCGCATCAGCGGGTGGTCGAGCGTCACGTGCCCGCCGCGCAGCGCGGGGTCGCGTGGCGATGCCACGACGACGCCGCGGCCCGCGAACAGCTCGTCGGCCACCTCGATCGCGTACGACGTCAGCGCCACCGACTTCTCGCGCACGGCCGCCATCCCCACCTCGTCGATCAGCTCGACCATGTCCTGGACGGCGAGCATCCCGACGATCGGCGGGGTGCCGGACAGGAACCGCCGGATCCCGGCGGCGGGTGCGTACGTGGGGCCCATCAGGAACGGGTCGACCGCACCCATCCAGCCCTGGATCGGCTGGGTGAGCGAGTCCAGGTGGTGGCGGGCGACGTAGCAGAACGCCGGCGAGCCGGGCCCGCCGTTGAGGTACTTGTAGGTGCAGCCGACGGCCAGGTCCACGCCCCAGTCGTCGAGCGCCAGCGGCACCGAGCCGGCCGAGTGACAGAGGTCCCAGAGCACGAGCGCGCCGGCGTCGTGGGCGATCCGGGTCAGCTCCGGGAGGTCCGCCAGCCACGCCGAGCGGTACGCGACGTGCGAGAGCACGACCAGCGCGGTGTCCGGCCCGACGGCGGACTCCAGCAGCGACGCGGTCACGCCGGCCGCCCGGTCCACGTCGATCCAGCGCAGCGTGAGCCCGCACTCGCGCGCGACGCCGTCGGCGACGTACCGGTCGGTCGGGAAGTTGTCGCGGTCCACGACGATCTCGGTGCGCCCCGGCCGCGCCGCGACCGCCGCGCGCATCAGCTTGTAGAGCAGCACGGTCGTCGAGTCGCCGATCGCCGCCTGACCGGGCGCCGCGCCGAGCACGACCCGGCCGAGCTCGTCACCGATCGTGCGCGGCAGGTCGAACCAGCGCTCGTCCCACCCCCGGATCAGCCGCCCGCCCCACTCCTCCTCGACGAAGCGCGCGAGCCGCGGGCCGGTGACCTTCAGCGGCCGGCCCAGCGAGTTGCCGTCGAAGTAGACGAGCGGCGAGTCCGCGCCGACGAAGCGGTCGCGGTACGACGCGAGCGGGCCCTCCTCCGGTCGAGTCACAGCCGCACCGCGGTCAGGTCGCGCACCGACGCGTACCGCTCGCGCACGAACGGCGTCGGCTCGACCTCGGTCTCGACCACGTCGGCCAGCGGCCACGCCGGCGCCTCGGCCGCGCCGGCGAGCACCCACGCGGCCTGGCGGGCGGCCCCGCGCGCGACGTACTCCCCCGGCTGCGGGACGGTCACCGGCAGCCCGAGCACGGCGGACGCGATCTCGCGCACCGCCCGCGAGCGGGCCGCGCCGCCGACCAGCACCACCCGCTCGACCGGCGTGCCGAGCGCACGGACGGCGTCGACCGCGTCGGCGAGCCCGCAGAGCATGCCCTCCACCGCCGCCCGGGCGAGGTACGCCGGGTCGGCGGTCTCCAGGCGGAGCCCGTGGATCGCGCCGGTGGCGTCCGGCCGGTTCGGGGTGCGCTCGCCCTCGAGGTAGGGCACCAGCGCCATGCCGCCCGCGCCGGCGGGCGCCGACAGGGCGAGCTCGGAGAGCTTCTCGTGGTCGGCGCCGATCATCCGGGCGGCCGCGTCGAGGACGCGCGCGGCGTTCATCGTGGCCACCAGCGGCAGGAACCGCCCGGTGGCGTCGGCGAAGCCGGCCACCGCGCCGCTCACGTCGCCGACCGGCTTCTCGGCGACCGCGCAGGCCACCCCGGAGGTGCCGATCGAGACGATCACGTCGCCGCTGACCGCGCCGAGGCCGAGGGCCGCCGCCGCGTTGTCACCCGTGCCGGGGCCGAGGATCTGGCCGGCCGGCGTGCGGCCGGCCTCCTCGGAGGGACCGAGCACGCGCGGCACGATCACCTCCCGGCCCAGTGCCAGCGTCAGCAGGTCGGGGCGGTACTCCCCCGTCAGCGGCGACCAGTAGCCGGTGCCGCTCGCGTCGCCGCGGTCGGTGACCAGCGCGTCCAGGCCCGGAGCGCCCATCAGCTTCCACGTCAGCCAGTCGTGCGGCAGGCACACGGCGGCGACGCGCGCGGCGTTCTCCGGCTCGTGGTCGCGCAGCCACCGCAGCTTCGTCACCGTGAACGACGCGACCGGCACCAGGCCGACCGCGTCGACCCACGGGCCCGGTCCGCCGAGCTCCTCGATCAGGTCGCGGGCCGCCTGCGCGGAGCGGGTGTCGTTCCAGAGCAGCGCGGGGCGCACCACCTCGCCGTCCTCGTCGAGGCAGACCATGCCGTGCTGCTGCCCGCCGACCGCGATCGCCTCGACGTCGTCGAGGCCGCCCGCGGCGGCGACCGCCTCCTGGAGCGCGTTCCACCAGTGGCCGGGGTGCACCTCGGTGCCGTCGGGGTGGCGGGCGGTCCCGCTCCGTACCTGCTCCCCGGTCTCGGCGTCGCAGACGACGACCTTGCAGGACTGGGTGGACGTGTCGATCCCGGCGACCAGTGGCATGCGGCGATTCTGGCAGGCTGCGAGCATGCGCGACCCCGCCGGACCCGCCCTCGTCCTCGAGCACGGCCCCTACCGGGCGGAGGTGGTCAGCGTCGGCGCCGGCCTCCGCTCGCTCCAGCACGCCGGGCGCGACCTGGTCGCCGGCTACGCCGCCGGGGACGTCTGCCCCGACTACCGCGGATGGGTGCTGCAGCCCTGGCCGAACCGGATCGGCGAGGGCCGGTACCGGTTCGGCGGGGTGGACCACCAGCTCGCGCTGACCGAGCCCGAGCGCGGCAACGCCCTGCACGGACTGGTCGGCTGGGTCCGCTGGGACGCCCACCACCCGGACGCCGCGCGCGCGTCGTTCCGCCACCAGCTGGTGCCGCAGGCCGGCTACCCGTTCGCGCTCGACCTCGACGTGCACTACCGCCTCACCGATGCCGGGCTGCACGTCACGCTGGAGGCGGCCAACGCGGGCGACACGCCCGCGCCGTACGGCGCCGGCTTCCACCCCTACCTCACGATGGGCCGCCCTGCCGACGAGCTCGAGCTCACGCTCCCGGCGGGCACGTGGTGCCCGATGGACGACCGGGGTCTGCCGGGGCCCCCGCAGCCGGTCGACGGCACGCCGTACGACTTCCGCGAGCCGCGCGCCATCGGCGACCTGCGGATCGACCACCCGTTCGGCGGCCTGGTCGGCGACACCGCGACGCTCCGCCTCGCCGACCGGTCGGTGACCGTCACCCTCGGCGAGGGCTGCACCTGGCTGCACGTCTTCACGTGCGACACCCACGACCCGGCCCGGCAGGCCGTGGCGATCGAGCCGATGACCTGCCCGCCGGACGCGTTCCGCAGCGGCACCGACCTGGCGGTGCTGGAGCCCGGCGCGACGCACCGGACGTCGTTCACGATCACTGGTAGCTGACGAACCTCACCGTCGGGCGCAGGGCGCGCACGGCACGGGCGCCCATCAGGTCGACGTCCTCGTCGTAGAAGAGCTTGAAGCCCAGCGTGAACTGCTGCGGTCGGGCGACCGTGTGGAAGGTGGCGCGCTTCTGCCGCCGGGTGCCGAACCCGTCGACGTGCTGGACCATCGCCAGCCCCGGGCGGCGGACGACGTCCTCGATGTGCTCGACCATGTCGACGCGGAACTGGTGCAGGACGAACAGCTTCTGCGGCAGGTCCGCGCGGCGCGTCAGGCGCGACAGCCACCGCGACGTGCGGTTCACCTCGCGCGCGCCGACCTGGCCGATCGTCTGCGCGGGCACCTGGTGCGGGCCCATGCGCCACTCGGGGTCCAGGGCCAGCCCGACCCACGGGTCGCGCAGCGCCCACTCCCAGCGCTTCGCGACCTCGAGGAAGCCGCTGCGCCCGGGCTGCAGGTCGAGCAGCAGCAGCGCGCGGTTGCGGTGCGCCGCCCGGACGTAGGTCTCGACGACCGACCGCGGCACGTCGTGGCTGTAGTCGCCGTCCGGGCCCGGGCTGCCGTCGGCGATCGTCGCGATCAGCTCGTACACGTGCCGCAGCGGCCGGCCGGGACGGCGGAACGGAGCCGCGGCGCGGTGCAGCCGCGCGTCCATGGTGTCCGGGTCGCTCTCCCCCAGCACGCCCATCGCCGGCGTCTGCCCGGTGCCGTAGTACGCGACCAGGAAGTGGCCGCCGCCGAAGACCTTCGTCCCGCCGTCGGGCAGCGGGACGGGCCGGTCACCGGGCGCGCCTCCGTGCGTCGGCGTGGGGGTCTCGGCGGGCGCCTCCTGAGGGGCGGCGGAGCCAGGCGTCTCGACGGGCTCGACCAGCGTCAGGGCGTCCGCGTCCTCCTGCCCCACGCCCCAGGCGACCACGAGCAGGGCGACCAGCAGGAGCAGGACGAGGACCAGGACCGGGCCGCGGTTGTCCGGCTGGTCGGGCATCCACTCAGCCGGTGATCGCGCCGTGCGCCGCCGACTGGACGATCTTGGCGTACTTGCCGAGCACTCCGCGGGTGTACTTCGGCGGGTTCGGGGCCCAGCCGACCTTGCGCTTCTCCCACTCGTCCTCGTCGCCCATCTCGACCTCGAGCAGCCGGTTGGCGACGTCGAGGGTGATGGTGTCGCCGTCCCGGACGAACGCGATCGGGCCGCCGTCGACGGCCTCCGGCGCGATGTGGCCGACGCACAGGCCGGTCGTGCCGCCGGAGAACCGGCCGTCGGTGATCAGCAGCACGTCCTTGCCGAGCCCGGCGCCCTTGATGGCGCCGGTGATCGCGAGCATCTCGCGCATGCCCGGGCCGCCCTTGGGGCCCTCGTAGCGGATCACCACGACGTCCTTCGGCTTGATCTCGCCGCGCTCGAGGGCGTCCATCGCGGCCCGCTCGCCGTCGAAGACGCGCGCGGTGCCGGTGAAGACCGAGTCGTCGAAGCCGGCGGTCTTCACGACCGCGCCCTCGGGGGCCAGCGAGCCCTTGAGGATCGTCAGCCCGCCGGTCTGGTGGATCGGGCGGTCGAGCCTGCGGATCACGTCGTCGTCGAGGTCCGGCGGCGACAGCTCGGCGAGGTTCTCGGCCATCGTCTTGCCCGTGACCGTGAGGCAGTCGCCGTGCATCAGGCCGGCGTCGAGCAGCGCCTTCATCACGACCGGGATGCCGCCGATCTTGTCGACGTCGTTCATGACGTACTTGCCGAACGGCTTGAGGTCGCCGAGGTGCGGCACCTTGTCGCCGACCCGGTTGAAGTCGTCGATGGTCAGGTCGACGTCGGCCTCGCGCGCCATCGCGAGCAGGTGCAGGACGGCGTTGGTCGAGCCGCCGAGCGCCATCACCACCGTGATCGCGTTCTCGAACGCCTCCTTGGTCATGATCTGGCGGGCGGTGATGCCGTGCCGGAGCAGGTTGACCACGGCCTCGCCGGAGCGGTGCGCGAAGCCGTCGCGGCGCCGGTCGACGGCCGGGGGCGCGGCGGAGCCGGGCAGCGACATGCCGATCGCCTCGGCGACCGCGGCCATCGTGTTCGCGGTGTACATCCCGCCGCAGGCGCCCTCGCCGGGGCAGATCGCCCGCTCGATCCGGTCGACCTCCTCGCGGCTGATCTTGCCGGCCAGGCACGCGCCGACCGCCTCGAAGGCGTCGATGATCGTGACGTCCCGGCCGTCCACGTTGCCCGGCATGATCGAGCCGGCGTACAGGAAGACGCTGGACAGGTCGAGGCGCGCGGCGGCCATCATCATCCCGGGCAGCGACTTGTCGCAGCCCGCGAGCAGTACCGACCCGTCCAGCCGCTCGGCCATCATCACGGTCTCGACCGAGTCCGCGATCACCTCGCGGGAGACCAGCGAGAAGTGCATGCCCTCGTGGCCCATCGCGATGCCGTCGGACACCGAGATCGTGCCGAACTCCAGCGGGTAGCCGCCCGCCGCGTGCACGCCGTTCTTGACCGCCTGCGCCAGCCGCTGCAGCGACAGGTTGCAGGGCGTGATCTCGTTCCAGCTGGAGGCGACGCCGATCTGCGGCTTGGCGAAGTCCTCGTCGCCCATGCCGACGGCCCGCAGCATGCCGCGGGCCGCGGCCTTCTCCAGTCCGTCGGTGACGTCGCGGGATCGGGGCTTGATGTCGGGGCCGGTCATGGCCCAGAGCGTAGTGGCGAGCCACGGCCGTGAGGTCCCCACGGTCACGATGTGACCGCCGAGGTCACGCCTCCGGGGCATGACCACCGACACCACCGATACCGGCCCCAGGAACACCGCCAGCCGGACCAACCAGGAGCTCGCGGCCGAGCTGGTCCGCTTCCTGGAGACCAACGTGCCCCCCGAGGGGCTCTTCGCCGACGACCTCTTCACCGACTTCACGATGCCGCTGTGGCGGCTGCAGGCCGAGGGCCGCGACGCCGGCGTGCGGATCCGGACCGACGGCCACCCCGGCGGCGGCCGGGTGCCGCGCACCCGGCTCGACGACACCTCCACCGGCTTCCTGCTCGAGGTCGAGGAGGAGTGGGAGGACCGCGGCCAGACCTGGTACTGCCGCGAGCTGATGCGCTGCGACGTCACCGACGGCACCGTCACGCAGATCTCGGTGTACTGCACCGGCGACTGGGACGAGGCCACGGTGGCCCGGCACCGGGAGACGGTTGCGCTGTCCCGGCCGTGAGACCGCCCTACGATGCGCTCATGTCCGGCAGGCGCGAGCAGCTGGTCGCGGCGTTCCGGGAGGCCCGGGAGACCGGTGACCCGGCGCTGCTGGCCGAGGCCGCGCTCGCGCTGCCGCGCGGCCAGGGCTTCGGGGCGCACCCGGGCGAGGTCCCGGCGTACCTCCACGAGGCGCTGCTCGCCGCGACCGACGACCGGACGCGGGCCCGGCTGCTGGCCGGGCTCGCGCGGGCGTGGGTGTACGGCGGCGAGGCGGCCCGGGCGGCGGACTTCGCCGCCGGGGCGCAGGAGCTGGCCGCGGGCCTCGACGACCCGGCCCTCACCGCCGACGTCCTGGACGCCGCGCTGCTCGCGCGCTGGGGTCCCGACGACTTCGCGGAGCGGGTCCGCCTGGCCGCCCGGCTGGAGACCGTGAGCGCGCACCTCGCCGACCCGGAGGCACGGCTGACCGCGCACCTGTGGCGGCTGACCACGGCGTGGGAGTGCCTCGACCTGGTCTCGGTACGGCGCCAGCTGCGCGGCCTCGAGCTCCTGGACGCCGAGGCGGGGTCGCCGCGGGTGACGTTCTTCGCGCGGTCCCGGCAGGCGATGCACGCGCTCGTCGCCGGGGACCTCGACCTCGCCGCCGCGCTGCTCGACGAGGTGGTCGAGGTGGGCCGGACGCTCGCCGAGGCGGACGTCGAGGCGGTCGTGCACAGCCTCGCCGCCGACCTCGCGCGGCAGCGCGGCGACACCGGCGCGCTGCGGGCGGAGGCCGCCGGGTTCGAGGGGTACGGCGACGCGGAGGGCATCGTCTCCGTGCTCGCCGAGGCCGCGGTGTTCTGGCTGGACGCCGGCGAGCCGGACCGCGCCGGCGCCGTCGTCGACCGGCTCCCCCGGCCGGCCGAGCTCCCCGAGGACGTGGACCTGCTGCTCACGGTCAGCTGCGTCGCGTACGTCGCCGCCGCGACCGGGCGCGCCGACCTCGCCGCCGAGTGCGCGGACGTGCTGACGCCGTACGCCGGCCGGGCGGTGCTCAACGCGGCCGCCGTCTCGTTCCACGGGGTGGTCGACGACGCGCTCGCCCGCGCGACCGACGACCCCTCCCGGCAGGCGGCGGCGCTGGCGGCGTACCGCCGGATCGGCGCCCGCTGGTGGGCCGACCGGCTCGGCGCTCCGCCGGCCGCCGCGGCGCCCGTCCGGCGCCGGGCCCACCTCCGCCCCTCGGGCGAGACCTGGACGGTCGGGTGGGAGGGCGCGACGTTCCCGCTGCCGGACCTGCGCGGGCTGCACCACCTCCGGCAGCTCCTCGCGAACCCGGGCGTCGAGGTCGCGGCCGCCGACCTGGCCGGGGCCGCCGGCGGGCCGCGCGACGCCGACCTCGGGCCCGTGCTCGACGACGCGGCGCGCCGCGCGTACGGCGTCCGGCTCGCGGAGCTCGACGCCGAGATCGAGGAGGCGGACGCCTGGTCCGACACCGGCCGGTCGGAGCGCGCGGTGCTGGAGCGGCAGGCGCTGCTGGAGGAGCTCGGCCGGGCGACCGGGCTCGCCGGCCGCGACCGGCGCTCCGGCGCCACCGCCGAGCGGGCGCGGACCGCCGTGCGCAAGACGATCGCCGCCGTCCTGGCCCGGGTCGAGCGGCGGGACCCGGCCTTCGCGCGGCTGCTGCGCGACACGGTGCGCACCGGCACCGTGTGCGTCGCCGAGCCGGACCCGGCCCGCCCGGTGGCGTGGGTCCTGTCGGCGGAGTCGCCCGCCCCCTAGCCTCGTGGTGTGACCTCTCCCCTGAACTGGCAGGACCAGGCGGCCGTGCTGTTCGACCTCGACGGCGTGATCACGCCGACCGCCGAGGTGCACATGCGGGCCTGGTCGGACATGTTCAACGACTTCCTCTCGTCGTGGGAGGGCGAGGGCGACACCGCGCCGTACACCGACGTCGACTACTTCGCGCACGTCGACGGCAAGCCGCGGTACGACGGGGTCCGCGACTTCCTGTCCTCGCGCGGGATCCCGGCGTCCGAGGAGCTCGTGCGCGAGCTCGGCGACCGGAAGAACGACGCGTTCAACGTGGTGCTCGCGCGCGACGGCGTCGCGCCGTACCCCGGCTCGGTGCGGCTGCTCGACCACCTCGCGGCGCTCGGGGCCCGGCTCGGCGTGGTCTCCTCGTCCGCGAACGCCCCCGCGGTGCTCGAGGCGGCCGGTCTCCTGGACCGGTTCGACACCGTCGTCAGCGGGTCCGTCGCGCACGACCTCGGCCTCGCGGGCAAGCCCGCGCCGGACACCTTCCTGCACGCCGCCTCCGAGCTGGGCGCGACCCCGGAGCGATCGGTGGTGCTCGAGGACGCGGTGTCCGGGGTGCGCGCCGGCCGGGCCGGCCGGTTCGGGCACGTCATCGGCGTCGACCGCGGCGCGGGCGAGCAGGCGCTGCGCGAGGCCGGCGCGGACGTGGTCGTCGCCGACCTCGCCGACCTGCTCCCCGGCGAGGCTGCCCAGCAGGTGACAGGGTGAGCCGCCGGACCGTCGGCGCGAACCCGATGGACCACGGCCGCTTCCCGATCGACCCGTGGGCGCTGGTCGAGACCAGCTACAGCTCCGAGGACATGGGCGTGACCGAGACGCTCTTCGCGGTCGCCAACGGCTACCTCGGCATGCGCGGCAACCCCGAGGAGGGGCGGCCGTCGTACGCGCACGGCACCTTCGTGAACGGGTTCCACGAGACGTGGCCGATCCGGCACGCGGAGGCGGCGTTCGGGTTCGCCCGCACCGGCCAGACGATCGTCAACGCGCCGGACACCAAGGTCCTCAAGATCTACGTCGACGACGAGCCGCTGACCTTCGGGACCGCCGACCTCGAGCACTACGAGCGGCGGCTCGACTTCCGCGACGGCGTGCTGCGGCGGCGGCTGCTCTGGCGCACGCCGTCCGGCAAGCGGGTCCGCATCGACTCGACGCGGATGGTCTCGATGACGCAGCGTCACCTGGCGGTGATGACGCTCGAGGTGGAGGTGCTGACCGGCGACGCGCCGATCGTGATCTCGTCGCAGATCCTCAACCGCCAGGACGGCATGGACGAGTACCGCATGCCGCAGCAGCTGACGACGGCCCTCGACCCGCGCAAGACGGCCGTCTTCGCCGAGCGGGTCCTGGAGCCGCGGATGAGCTACGCGAGCGACGACCGGATGCTGCTCGGCTACCAGTGCGCCCACTCGGGCATGCGGCTCGCCGTCGCGGCCGACCACGTGCTCGAGACCGACGACGAGCACGAGATCCTCCACCGCGCCGACGACGACCAGGCGAAGGCGGTGTTCCGGGTCGACGCCAGGCAGGGCCACCCGCTGCGGCTGACGAAGACCGTCAGTTACCACACCTCGCGCGGCGTGCCGGTCCGCGAGCTCTCGGACCGGTGCGACCGGACCCTCGACCGGGTCAAGCGGCACGGGGTCGCGCAGTACGTCGAGGACCAGCGCGCCTGGTACGCCGACTTCTGGGCCGGCGCCGACGTCGAGATCGGCGGCGAGACCGACGGCGAGACCGACGAGCACCGGGCGGTGCAGCAGGCGATCCGCTTCAACCTGTTCAGCCTCGCGCAGGCCACCGGGCGCATCGACGGCCTCGGCGTACCGGCGAAGGGCGTGACCGGCTCCGGCTACGAGGGCCACTACTTCTGGGACACCGAGATCTACGTCGTCCCGTTCCTCAGCTACACGAACCCCGAGATCGCGCGGAACGCGCTGCACTTCCGGTCGCTGATGCTGCCGGCCGCGCGCGAGCGCGCCCGCGAGATGGCGCAGAGCGGCGCGATGTACCCCTGGCGCACCATCAACGGCGAGGAGGCCTCCGCGTACTACGCCGCCGGCTCCGCGCAGGTGCACATCAACGCCGACATCGCCTACGCGCTGATCAAGTACGTCGCCGCGACCGGCGACGAGGGATTCCTCGTGCGCGAGGGCATCGACATCCTCGTCGAGACCTCGCGGATGTGGGCCGACCTCGGCTTCTGGCGCAGCAACGGCGAGCCGTCGTTCCACATCCACGGGGTCACCGGGCCGGACGAGTACACGACGGTCGTGAACAACAACCTGTTCACGAACGTGATGGCCCGCTTCAACCTCGAGCAGGCCGTGGCCGCGCTCGCGTGGATCCGCGACCAGCACCCCGACGACTACGTGCGGGTGGTCTCACGGCTGAAGCTCGACCCCGCCGAGGCCGAGGAGTGGCAGCGCTGCGCGGACGGGATGACGATCCCGTACGACGAGGGCCTGGGCATCCACCCGCAGGACGACTACTTCCTCGACCGCGAGGTGTGGGACCTCTCGCAGACGCCGGACGAGCTGTTCCCGCTGATGCTGCACTTCCACCCGCTGGTGATCTACCGCTTCCAGGTGCTCAAGCAGGCCGACGTCGTGCTCGCGCTCTTCCTGCAGGGTGACCGGTTCACGCTCGAGGAGAAGCGGGCGGACTTCGAGTACTACGACCCGATCACCACCGGCGACTCCACGCTGTCCGCGGTCGTGCAGTCGGTGATCGCCGCCGAGGTGGGCTACCACGAGGCGGCCCTCAACTACTTCCACCAGGCGCTGTACGTCGACCTGGTGAACCTGCACGGCAACACGGTCGACGGCCTGCACGTCGCGTCGTGCGGCGGCGTGTGGAGCGCGCTCGCGTTCGGCTTCGGGGGGATGCGGGACTACGGGGGCCGGCTCAGCTTCGACCCCCGCCTCCCGGTGACGTGGGACCGGCTGACGTTCCGGTTCTGCTGGCGGGGCACCCGGGTGCTGGTCGAGCTCACCACGGACCGCATCCGGTTCTCCGTGGTCGCGGGCGACGACCCGGTCCCGCTCACCGTGCGCGGCCTCGAGCACGTCGTCGCGCCGGACGCCCCGGTCGAGGTCGAGCTCGTCGACCAGGGCGAGCGGATCGACGGCCTGCTCGGCGACCGGCCGATCGTGGGCGGCCAGCGCGCCGACGGCAGCACGATCACCGCCGGCGTGCCCGAGCCCATCCACCCGCCGGACGAGACCGACGCCACCACCGGCGAGATCCCGGTCCCCCTGCTCGACGCCCCCTCCCTGGCGCCGCAGGTCCCGCAGAGCTGACCCGCCGCGCCGACGTTTGCACCCGGTGGCGCCCGGGCACGTAGGGCGGGGCCTTTTCCACCGTCTCGGCACCGAGGAGTCCGGATGACCAGCGCTACCGAGGACCTGCAGGACACCGGGCCCAACCTCAAACGCCACGTCGGCGTCGTCGGGCTGCTGTTCGCCAGCGTCGGCTCGATCATCGGCTCCGGGTGGCTCTTCGGCGCGCTCAACGCCGCCCAGCAGGCCGGCCCCGCGGCGATCATCTCCTGGGCCCTCGGCGGCGTGATGATCCTGCTGATCGCGCTGGTGTACGCCGAGCTGGGCACGATGTTCCCGCTGTCCGGCGGCGTCGTGCGGTTCCCCCACCTCGCGTTCGGCTCCTTCGCCAGCTACACGGCCGGCTGGATCACCTGGGTCGCGGTGGCCACGACCGCACCGATCGAGGTGATGGCGGCGCTGCAGTACGGCACCAAGTACGCGCCGTTCACCGCGGAGCACACGGTCAACGGGGAGTCGGTCTACACCCTGACCGGCCTCGGCTACGTCGCCGCGGTGCTGCTGATGGCGGTCTTCGTCATCGTGAACTACTACGGCATCAAGTGGTTCGCGCGGATCAACAACGTGCTGGTCGGCTGGAAGATCTTCATCATCCTGCTGGTGATCGCGGCGTTCCTCGTCACCGCGTTCCACGGCGAGAACTTCACCAGCCACGGGTTCAAGCCGGAGGGCTGGCACGGCGTGTTCACCGCGATCGCGACCTCCGGGATCGTGTTCTCCTACCTCGGGTTCCGCCAGGGCATCGAGCTCGCCGGCGAGACCGACAACCCGCGCCGCAACGTGCCGCTGTCGGTGATCGGGTCGGTGCTCATCACCGGGCTCATCTACATCGCCCTGCAGTTCGCGTTCATCGGCGCGCTCGACCCGGGCACCCTGTCGGACTCCGGCGGCTGGGCCGACCTCAGCTTCCAGAACGACTTCGGTCCGCTGGCCGCGCTCGCCACGCTGCTCGGGCTGAGCTGGCTCGCGATCTTGCTGTACGCCGACGCGATCATCTCCCCCGGCGACACCGGCCTGATCTACACGACCGTCACCTCGCGGATCTCCTATGCGATGGCCCGCAACGGCAACGCGCCCCAGGTGCTGGCCCGCACGACCAGCCGCGGCGTGCCCTTCATCTCGCTGCTGGTGACCTTCTTCGTCGGCCTGATCGTGTTCCTGCCGTTCCCCAGCTGGCAGCAGCTGGTCGGGTTCATCACCTCGGCGACCGTGCTGTCCTTCTCCTCCGGGCCGCTGGTCCTGGCCGCGCTGCGCAAGCGGCTCCCCGACCAGGAGCGCCCGTTCCGCCTCCCCGGCGGCCACGTGATCCCGGTCCTCGCGTTCTGGGCCTCGAACCTGATCATCTACTGGTCCGGCTGGGACATCGTGTGGAAGCTCGCGGTCGCCGTGGCGATCGGCTTCGTGCTGCTGCCGATCTACCACGTGCTCGGCCAGGACACGCCCAAGCTGGACCTGCGGGCCGGCGCGACCTGGGTGGTCCCGTGGCTGCTCGGCCTGCTGGTCATCTCGTGGCTCGGCAACTACCCGGAGCCGGCGGCCGGCAACCAGATGATGCTGAGCTTCAGCACCGCGATCCCGATCATCTTCGTGTTCTCGGTCGCGATCTACGTCCTCGCCTACCGCTCGCCGCTGCCGACCGCCGAGATCGAGGAGCACGTCGAGCGCTCGCGCGCCGAGTCCGAGCTCGAGGAGCAGGAGCTCGACCGGGCCTGACGGGGTCCGCTCAGAGGGCGGCCGCCCGGACGCACATCACGTCCGGGAGGTCGACGACGAGCTGGCGCCAGGTCGCGCCCTCGTCGGCCGATCCCCACACCGCCCCGTTGCGCGCGCCGAAGTACAGGCCGGCCCGCTCGTGGTCGTCGGCGCACATCGCGTCGCGCATCACGGCCACGTAGAACGCGTCCGGCAGCCCGTCGCCGAGCTCGTCCCAGGTCTCGCCGGCGTCCCGGGACCGCCAGACCCGCGCCCGCGCCTGGGGCGGGTAGCGTCCCGCGCTGCCGTCGAGCGGGAAGACGAAGACCGTGTCCGGCTCGTGCGGGTGCACGACGATCGGGAACCCGAAGTCCGCCGGCAGCCCGTCGGCGATCGACGTCCAGGACCCGCCGTGGTCGTCGGAGCGGTAGACGCCGCCGTGGTTCTGCAGGTACATCCGCTCGGGGCGGGCCGGGTGGCGGGTGACCTTGTGCACGCACTGGCCGAACTCGGGGTACTGCTGCCCCTCGGGCAGGAACTCGGCCCGGATCCCGTGGTTGCGCGGCTCCCAGCTGCGCCCGCCGTCGCTGGTCTGGTAGACCCCGCCGGTGCTCAGCGCCGCGGTCACGCTGAGCGGGTCGGCCGGGTGCGGCAGCACGGTGTGGAACGCCTGGCCGCCGAAGCCGGCGTTCCACTCGGGGCGGTGCGGGTGGTCCCAGAGCGCCCGCTCGAGGCCGAACGTCTCGCCTCGGTCGGTCGAGCGGAACACCGCGGCCGGCTCGGTGCCGGCGTACACGACGCCGTCCTCGGAGCCGGGCACCAGCTGCCAGACGCGTTCGACCTTCGCGCCGGTGTCGTCGGGGAACCGGACCGCGCCGTTCGGCGTCTCCTGCCAGCTCGCCCCGAGGTCGTCGGACCGCCACACCTGCGGGCCGAGCCAGCTCGAGGACGCCCCGGCGAGCAGGCGCGGCGCACCCCGCGTGTCGATGAGGCAGGAGTACACCTCCTCCATGTCGAAGTGCGGCCCCGTGAACTCCCACTCCTCACGCGCCTCGTCCGAGGTTCCGATCCACAGGCCCTTGCGGGTCCCGACCATCACCAGCGTGCGGTCTGCCATCTCGCCCTCCGATCTCGCGCCTCTACTCTGCCGCTAGGTTGACTCGGTGGCCACCCGGAACTCATCGCTCCGCCTGGTCTCGCCGGTCTGGCTGGTCCTGATCGGGATCCTGTCGGTGCAGTTCGGCGCCTCGGTCGCGAAGTCGACCTTCGACCAGGCCGGCCCGACCACGGTCGTCTGGCTGCGGCTGGCGACGAGCGCGCTGCTGCTCGTCGCGGTCGCCCGGCCGGTGCTGCGCGGCCGGAGCCGAGAGGACTGGTACGTCGTGCTCGGGTTCGGCGTCTCGCTCGGGGTGATGAACTGGTCGTTCTACCAGGCGTTCGCACGGATCCCGCTCGGCGTCGCGGTGACGCTGGAGTTCCTGGGTCCGCTGACTCTCGCGGTCGTGTTGTCGCGCCGGCTGCGCGACCTGCTGTGGGTGGCGCTGGCCGGGCTCGGCATCGCGCTGCTGGGGCTCTCGGGGCTCTCCGGCGGCGGGTCGCTGACCGTGGCCGGCGTGGCGTTCGCGCTGCTGGCCGGGGCCTGCTGGGCCGCGTACATCCTGCTCAGCGTCCAGACCGGGCGCCGCTGGCCGGGGTTCGACGGGCTCGCGGTCGCCTCCGTCGTCGCCGCGCTGCTCCTCCTGCCCGCCGCCGTCGGCGTCGGCGCGCACGACCTCGCCGACCCGCGGATCCTCGTCCTCGGCGCCGTCGTGGGCCTGCTCTCCTCGGTCATCCCGTACAGCTGCGAGCTGGTGGCCCTGCGCAGCATCGCCCCCGCGGCGTTCTCCATCCTGATGAGCCTCGAGCCCGCCGCCGCCGCCCTCGCCGGCATGCTCGTGCTGGGCGAGTTCCTCACCGCGGCCCAGTGGGTCGCGATGGCCTGCGTCGTCGTCGCCTCTGTCGGCGCGACCCGGTCGTCGCGGGTGGTGGCGCAGCCGGTCCCGGACTGAGTCGGCGTTCGCTGCGGGTGATCTTCGGTTGCGACCGCTATGGCAGCGAAGCGGGTACGGCGAGCGGGTGGTCGCGGTCGGCTGCCGGGTTGCTCGTTGGTCGAGCTCGTCGAGACCCCGGAAGCCGAGCGACTGCCGGCGTCTCCGGGTGGCCTCCGGTTGGGACCGCAGTGGCAGCGAACCGGCCCGGCGAGTGGGTGCTTGCGGTGGGCTCCCGGGTTGCTCGTTGGTCGAGCTCGTCGAGACCCCGGAAGCCGGGCGACTGCCCGCGGCCTGCGGGTGGCCTCCGGTTGCGACCGCTATGGCAGCGAACGGGGACGGTGGGTGGGCGGTTGCGGCCAGCGCCCGGCTTGCTGGCCGCCGCTCGGTTGGTCGAGCTCGTCGAGACCCCGGAAGCCGGGGTGACTGCCGACGTCTTCCGGGTGGTCTTCGGTTGCGACCGACAACGCAGCGAAGCGGGCCGGCGGGTGGGTGGTTGCGGCCGGCTCCCGGCTCGCTGGCCGCGGCTTTCGGGTCGTGTGCCTGAGACCGCGCTATAGCGCGGTCTCAGGCACACGACCCTGAAACTCACGATGCTCAGAACCCCTGTGGACACAGGGGATTCTCGCCAGAGGCGATGTCGGTGGCCAGTGCTTGAGTAGACCCATGAACACCCCGCCGGTCACCCGCGAACAGCAGGTGATCGACGCCGCCCGCGAACGCCAGGCCACGGTGACTCGGGCCGAGATCGACAAACTCCAGCTCGCGGTCGAGTGGGTGGAGCTGCACCCCGGCGACGAGGTGGACATCAGCATCGAGTGGGGGATGCGGGACCTGGAGATCGCCGGCGACGGCGCCCCCACGATCGACGAGGGGTCACCGTCCGCCCGGTGATCGACCTGGCCGCGGAGCTGTCCACCGAGGCCTACCGGCCCACCGACCAGCTGGGAACCCGGCACCGGGTTCGTGTGGACCGACCCGCACGGCCAGCGACATATCAACTGACCAGGACCCCGCCGACCACGGCCGGCGGGGCCATCAACGTGCGCGGACCAGGCGTGTCTCCGTCCGCTCGGATCGCGCCCCGGATCCGGACGTCAGCCCGCCGAATCGTGGCTAGCCTGCGGCCATGGCCGACCTCGGGTACCTGGCAGCCTTCGGGATCTCGGCAGCCATCGGCTTGGCGGGCGCGGTGGGGCCGCAAGCGGTCGGAGCTGCTCCGGAGCCGGCGGTGTGCCGGGGCCAGTCGGCGACGATCGTCGGAGAACCGGGCCAGCCCGTGGTCGGGACCGATGGTCCAGACGTCATCGTCAGCAATGGCGCCGTCAGCATTGACGCGCGGGCCGGGGACGATGTCGTCTGCACGACGAACACGACGAACACGGCGACGGGTCCCGACCAGGTCGACGTGTACGTCGGCGCAGGGGCCGGAGACGACGTGATCGACCGCAGCGGAGACCTGGATCCGCAGGTCTTCGGGAGCATCGAACCCGGCAACGGAGATGACGTGGTGATCGGCGCCGTCGGCGCCGACAACGTCGACCTCGGGTTCGGCCGCGGCAGTCCGGGCGACGACCAGATCAGCACCGGTGACGGCCACGACTGGCTCAGGGTCCACGATCCTGCCGAGTCGCACGACGAGATCGACCTGGGCCCCGGCGCCGACCACCTGCTCGTCGATGCGGTGGCCGTGGGCCTGTGGTCACTCGACATGACCACCTCCGAGGCGCCCTCCCGTCCGCGCACGGTCAATGCAACCGGCGCGGAGGACATCCAGTTCAGGGCCGAGATCTCAGGCAGGACCCGGCTGGCGTTCGTCGGGTCCGACCTCGATGAGCGGCTCCTCGTCGCCCCCCAGGGCCTGGTCCGCAGCGTCGACATGGGCGGCGGGGACGACGTCCTGAGGCTGTCCGGAGTCCATGTC
Source organism: Nocardioides aquiterrae (assembly GCF_039526625.1). Classification (NCBI taxonomy): domain Bacteria; kingdom Bacillati; phylum Actinomycetota; class Actinomycetes; order Propionibacteriales; family Nocardioidaceae; genus Nocardioides; species Nocardioides aquiterrae. The sequence goes on along the minus strand of NZ_BAAAJE010000030.1, from coordinate 75,484 downwards.
CGCAGGCCGGTGGCGGTGGTCCACGCCGGCGGTCCGCTCGACGGCGGTCCGCTCGACGGTGGTCCAGGGACCGACCTCCTGCGGGTCCAGGCGTACCGGGAGCAGGTCCGGTTCGATCTCGCTGACGAGCGCTTCGACTACTCCTTCACCAACGACGGCTCGCCGCAGAACCGCATCCCCGGGTGGGAAGACCTCGATGTCGCGGCGGAGTCGGCCCGCATCTCGGGCGACGCCGGGGACAACACGATCACGTGGCACGGCTGTCCGGGCGTGGTGCGAGGAAGGGCTGGCGACGACGTGCTCCGCTGGGACGGCGCGTCGACGCGCTGCGCGCGTACGAAGGTCTACGGCAATGCCGGGGACGACCGCCTGACCGGCGGAGACCGCACGGACGACGTCCTGGTCGGCGGGCCCGGAACGGACTCCGCGGACGGCTTCGGCGGCCGCGACACCTGCTCGGCCGAGGTCACGACCAGGTGCGAGGTCGTGCTCCGTCACCACGCGACGCTCGCGGCGGCGAACACGAGGCGTGCTGCCGCCTGACTCAACCACTCAGCCGACCGCAGTCGGGAGGGCGACAGGTGGGCGAACGCCGTGCACGGTGCGCTACGGATTGCCTTCCCCGAGCTGTTCCCGGAGGTGGCGGCGGCGCTGCTCGAGCTCGGCGATGATCGCTTCCTGCTCCTCGGCCTGGCTGATCACCAGTGAGCGGTCCTCCGGGTCGGTCGGGCCGGCGTCGTTGAGACTGGCTCGGAGGTCGCGGGCGACCTGTCGCAGATCCTCGATCTGTCGCTCGACGCGGGCCAGCTCGGTCCGGGGGTCGTCGTTCGTGATGTCGTCGGTCACCGTGCCACGCTACGCCTCCCGCACCAGCAGCAGCGCGTACGCCGCCAGCGACTTGGCGTCGGCGAGCACGCCGTCGCGCACCATCGTGTGCAGCTCGGAGCGCGTGAACCAGGCCGACCGCATGTCCTGCTCGCCCGCGTCCCGGTCGGGAGGGCCGGCCACGAGCCCGGTGGCGAGGACGACGTGGCAGCGGTCCGAGAGCGTGCTGGGGTGCACGTCGACGACGCCGAGGGGGACGAGGGATCCGGCCACGAGGCCGGTCTCCTCACGGAGCTCCTGGGCGGCGGCATCGGTGGGCGACTCCCCCACCTCGACGTCGCCCGAGGGGAACTCCCACGAGCGCGCGTCGACAGGACGCCGGTACTGCTCGACCAGGTGCACCCGCTCGCCCTCGAGCGGGATGACCAGGGCGATGTCCACCCGGGCATCCTGCCCCAGGCGGCGTCGTGTTCACGCAACCGTCACACGGCGTTGACCCGGCGGAATCGCCCGCTGCCTAGGGTGAGACGCACATCGTCTCGGGATCGCATCATCGGGAGCGCCCATGTCCGTCGTCCACCTCCTTCGTCACCCGGTCGACACGGCGCGCCGTTGGCCGGTCGAGTCGCAGCTCCGGGCTCGCCGCAACGCGATGGTCGCCTCCACGGCTCTCGCCCAACGACGTGCGGAGCTCGTGGAGGTCGAGGAGTACCTGGCCGCCAGCGCCGCGGCCCAGGCTTCGGTCCGCGCCGCGCACGGCTGACCCGCACCGGGCAGAATCGGGGGCATGTCCGCCTCCCCTGCCCGCGCCGAGGTCGAGCCGCGCCTGGCGTACCACGAGGTCCTCTCCGACGACGGCACCCGGCTGCGCGCCTGGACCAACGACCCCGACGGCGCGATCGACGGCCCGACCGTGCTGCTGTGCAACGGCCTCGGGACGAGCGCCTGGGCGTGGCCGGCTTTCCTCGACGCCGACTGCGGCGTCCGGGTCGTGTCCTGGAACCACCGCGGCACCGGGGGGTCCGACCGGCCCGACGACGTCGAGCGGGTGGGCATCGAGGAGTTCGCCGAGGACGGCCTGTCGGTGATGGACCACTTCGGGATCGACCGGGCGGTGCTGGTCGGCTGGTCGATGGGCGTCAACACCGCGTTCGAGATCGCGCTGCGGCACCCGGAGCGGGTCAGCGGCCTGTTCGCGGTCGCCGGCGTCCCGGGCGACACGTTCGCGACCATGCTCGGCCCGCTACGCGTGCCCCGCGCCGCCGCGAAGGCGGTCGCCGTGAACCTCGCCCGCGTCCTCAAGCACGGCGGCCGCCTGGTCACGCCGGTCTCGACCCGGCTGCCCGTCGGCCGCCGCGCGATCGACCTGATCAGCCACAGCGGGTTCATGCTCCCGGTGGCCGATCCCGACCTGGCCCGCCGCGCGATCACGGCGTTCCTCGAGACACCGGTCGAGTGGTACTTCCACGTCGCGCTCCACACCTCGCGCCACCCGCGCATCTCGCTGAGCCGGGTGCAGGTGCCGGCGGTGTTCGTCGCGGGCACCTGGGACCTGCTCGCGGGCGCCCGCGCGATGGCGTCCGCCGCAGAGCGGATGGCGGACGCGGTCTACGTCGAGCTGAGCGGCTCCCACTTCCTGCAGATGGAGCATCCCGACCGCGTGCACGACCTGCTCCGGGAGTTCCTGCGTAGAGTCGGGTGACATGGGACGGTCCGCCGCGCTGGTCACCGCTGCCGCCCTGACGGCGGCCCTCCTCACCCCCTGCAGCGACGACGAGCCACCGTCGTCCTCCCCCGGCGACACCGTCACGGCGACGCCCCGATCGCCGTCCTCGCCGTCCACCACCCCGTCGAAGCCGACCGGCGACAACACGCCGTCGGTCGACGACACCCCGCCGAAGGTCGTGCGGACCGTCGCGACCGGGCTCGCGGCGCCGTGGGGCATCGCGTTCCTGCCGGACGGCGACGCGGTGGTCACCGAGCGCGACACCCGCAAGGTGCTGCTGGTCGACGGGTCGTCGTACGACGTCCGGCAGGTCGGGCTGATCAGCGCGGCCGTGCCGCTGGGCGACCAGGGCGGCGAGGCCGGTCTGCTCGGCGTCGCGGTGTCGCCGGACTTCGGCCGCGACCACCTCCTCTACTTCTACCACAGCACCGCCGCCGACAACCGGATCGTGAAGGCGAGGCTCGAGGGCGGGCAGCTCGGCCCGACCACGGTGATCCTGGACGGCATCCCGAACGGCTTCATCCACGACGGCGGCCGCCTCGCGTTCGGGCCCGACGGCTACCTCTACGCCTCCACCGGCGAGACCGGCGACGGCGAGCTCGCCCAGGACAAGACCACGCTGGCGGGCAAGATCCTGCGGATGACGACCGACGGGAAGCCGGCCCCCGGCAACCCCTTCCCGGACTCGCAGATCTGGTCCTACGGCCACCGCAACGTCCAGGGCCTCGCGTTCGACGGCGACGACCGGCTCTGGGCCTCGGAGTTCGGGTGGAACACCTACGACGAGCTCAACCTGATCGAGAAGGGCCACAACTACGGGTGGCCGATGGTCGAGGGCCGCGGCGAGGGCGCGGGGCTCACCAACCCGCAGGTCGTCTGGTCGACCGACGTGGCGTCGCCGTCCGGCCTGGCCTACCTCGACGGCCACCTCTGGATGGCGTCGCTGCGCGGCCAGCGGCTGTGGCGGGTCGACGTGCACGGCGACCACGCCTCGCACCCGGTCGACTACTTCGTGGGGAAGTACGGCCGGATGCGCACGGTGGTCGTCACGCCGGACGGGAAGCTCTGGGTCAGCACCAGCAACCGGGACGGCCGCGGCGACCCGCAGCCGGGCGACGACCGGATCCTCCTCATCGACCCGTGACGACCTCGCCGGTCACCGTCGCCCGCCGCGACGCCCGCCGCAGGGTGGTGAGGATCGCCGGCCCGAGCACGGCCACCGCGACGGCGTTCGTGATCGCCCGCGCGGTGTCCCAGCTCCCGGTCGACGTGAGCAGGGTGTAGACGAGGAACGTGTGCAGGTTCTCCAGCACCGGCGCGCCCGCGACGTACGCCAGCGAGCCCTCGTGGCCCTCGACGACGATCCCGGCGATGAACGGCCAGCCGGACAGGTTCATGAGCAGCCCGTAGAGGTACGCCGACACCACGCCGTACGCCGCCAGCATCGCGACCTCGCCACGCCCGGTGACCGACCGCGGGAGCAGGCCGGCGCCCATCCCCACCCAGGCGGCGCAGAGCATCTGGTACGGCAGCCACGGCCCGACCCCGGCGGTCATCAGCGCGGACGCGAACAGCGACGTGCAGCCGAGCACGAACCCGAAGCCGGGCCCGAACACCCGCCCGGCGAGGATCAGCAGGAAGAACGTCAGCTCGACGCCGGCCGTGCCGGGCGAGATGCCGCGCAGGATCGCGTTGGCCGCGCTGAGCACGCCGAGGATCGCCAGCACCCGCGGGTCCAGGCCGCCCTCGTTGAGCTCGGCGAGCACCACGGCGAGCACCACCGGCAGCAGCCCGAGGAAGAGGAACGGCGGGTCGACGCGCGTCCCGTCGTGCACCCGGAGCAGCAGCGGCCAGCACAGCATCGCCAGCCCCGCCGCCGAGGCGACGAGGAGCACCAGCAGCGAGCGCGGCGAGATGCGGACCGCGGTCACGACGCGCCCAGCTCCGCCAGCTGTCGGGCGACCTCGTCCACCCGCAGCCACGGGGGTCCGAGGACCTTCGTGACCTGGGGTGCGAACGACGGCGACTCGGCCACCACCCGCCGCACCGGCCCGGACGACACCACGTCGCCGTCGGCCAGCACGACGACGTCGTCGGCCGCCTGGGCGACGAACTCCACGTCGTGGGTGGCCACCAGCACGGCGTGGCCGTCGTCCGCCAGGCCGCGCAGGATCCCGGCGAGCACGTGCTTGGCGGCGTAGTCGAGCCCCCGGGTCGGCTCGTCGAGCAGCAGCACCCGCGGGCGGGTCGCCAGCACCAGCGCGAGGGTCAGGGCGAGTCGTTGCCCCTCGGAGAGGTCGCGCGGGTGCTGGTCGTCGGGGATGCCCGGCACCAGCCGGCCCAGCAGCGCCCGGCCGGCGCCCGTGCCGCCGTCGGCGGCGGCGCACTCCTCGCCGACGGTCTCGAGGTAGAGCAGGTCCGCGGCGTTCTGCGGCACCAGCCCGACCAGCGACCGGCGCCCGGCGGCGTCCAGCTCCTTCGGGTCCACACCGCCGACGGACACCCGGCCGCCCGAGCGGCGGCCGCTGCCCTGGAGGGCCCAGATCAGCGACGACTTCCCGGCGCCGTTGCGGCCCATCAGCGCGGTCACCCGGCCGGCGCCGAGCGTGAGATCGACGTCGCGCAGCGCGACGGTGCGGCCGTGCACGACCGAGAGGCCGCGCACGTCCACGGCCGACTCCCCGGCCGACTCCCCCGCAGGGTCGGCGGCCGGCGGCGGCCGCAGCCGCTCGGCGAGCCCGCGGGCGTGGCGGCGGGCGTCGCGCACGCTCAGCGGCAGCGGGTCCCAGCCCGCGGCCCGGCCGAGCTCCACGATCGGGGGTACGACGGGCGAGTCGACCAGCAGCTCGCCGGGCTCGCCCACGTGCATCCGGCCGTCGCCGGTCAGCAGGCACATCCGGTCCGCGAACGGCACGACCCGCTCCAGCCGATGCTCGGCGAGCAGCACCGAGACACCGAGGTCGTGCACCAGCCGGGTCAGCGTCGCGAGCACCTCCTCGGCGGCGGTGGGGTCGAGCGCCGACGTCGGCTCGTCGAGGACCAGCAGCCGCGGGTGCATCGTGAGCACCGACCCGATCGCCACCCGCTGCTGCTGGCCGCCGGAGAGCGTGCGCAGGTCGCGGGCGCGCAGGTCGGCGATCCCGAGCAGGTCGAGCGTCTCCTCCACCCGGCGGCGCATCGTGTCGGCGGGCAGCCCGAGCTGCTCCATGCCGTACGCGAGCTCCTCCTCGACGGTGTCGGTGACGAAGCCGGCGGCCGGGTTCTGCCCGACGTACCCGATCGCGTGTGCGCGCTCGCGCGGCGGGGCGTGCACGATGCTGGCGCCGTCGAGCAGCAGGTCGCCGTCCAGGGTGCCGCCGCTGAAGCGCGGCACCAGTCCGGTCACGACGCCGAGCAGCGTGGACTTGCCGACGCCGGTCGGGCCGGAGACCAGCACCAGCTCGCCCTCGTCGATCGCCAGGTCGACGCCCGCGAGGATCGGGGGTGCCGACACCGCGTCGTCGTACCGGAACCGGATCCCGCGCAGCTCGATCACGCGACCGCCGCCTCGGCCGACGGGGCCGCCAGCCGCGTCGGCGGCGAGCAGAGCGGGCCGAGCAGGCCGACCACGGCCATCAGGAGTGCCGCCCCGCTCACCGGGGGGAACGCGTCGAGGGCCGGGTAGGCGACCGTGGGCTGGTGCGCGTTGACCCACCAGCCGAGTGCGGTCACCAGCACACCGCTGCCGACGACGGCCAGCTCCGGCCAGCGCCAGGGGTCGGGCCGGTAGCGGCTGCGCTCGACCCGGCGGCCGGCGCTGAGCATCCCGGCCAGCGCGGCGGCGACGCCCAGCCCGAGCATCGGCAGCGCGAGCATGCGCGGCGCGGTGGTGTCCAGGACGGCGTAGGTGCCGACGCAGATGCCGCCGAGGCCGAGGAGCATCAGGCCTCCGGTGGTCCGCCGCTGGGCGCGGCTCACGCCGCTCGTCCGGCCGTAGCACCGGGTGTCCATGCCGGCGGCCAGCGCGAGCGAGCGCTCCAGGGCGTCCTCGAGCACCGGCACGAGGAACCGCCGCAGCCGCCGCACCCGGCCGGTCTCCCCCGCCCGCAGGGCCTGCGCGGCGCGCACCCGGCGGGCGCTGTCGGCGAACTGCGGCAGCACCGTGACCGCCACGACCAGCGCGGTGCCGATCTCGTAGAGCGCGGGCGGGACCGAGCGCAGCAGGCGCTTGGGGTTCGCCACGGAGTTCGCCGCACCCACGCACATCACGATCGTGGCCAGCCGCAGCCCGTCGTACAACGCGAACAGCAGCGCCTCGGCGTACAGCGGGCCGAGCAGCGTGATGCCGGCGACCCAGTCCGGCAGCGGGACCTCCGGCAGGTCGAGCAGCACCCGGCCGCCGGTCCAGCCGCCGAAGACGACCCAGAACGCCAGCCGGACGCCGATGATCACGACGCCCAGCCAGACGTAGAGGCGGAAGGACCGCCCCCACGGCTGGTCCGAGCGCCGCAGCGACACCGTGGTCGCCGCGACGCCGACCAGCATCAGCAGGATCAGCGGGTTGGTCGTGAACGACGCCGCGACCGCGAGCCCGAGCGCCCACACCCACCAGGCGACGGGGTGCAGGTCACGGGGCAAGCGGTCCACGCTCACCCGGTCACCCGGCTCCCTGACGCCGGCGTACGACGGCGACCGCGCCCGCGGCGCCGAAGAGCAGCAGGATCACGACCGGCGCCACCCACCCGGGCAGTCCGCCCGCGCCCGGGTCCGCCGGGTCGGCGGACGCCGGCGCCAGCGACGGTGAGGCGCTCGCGGTCGGCGACGCACCCGTGGTCGGGGTCGGCGACTCCGACGCCCTCGGCTTCGGCTTCGACCGGTGCTTCGCCCCGGGCGCGGGGGAGGCGTCGCCGCTCGACGACTCCGTCGCGGACGGCGCCTGCGACGGCGTGGCCGAGGGGGACCCGCCCTGCTCGGTGGCGTGCGCCGACGGCGGGGCCGACGAGCTCGGGTGGGGGGTGGCGTGGGTCGGCGCGTGCGTGGGCGACGGGCTGGCGCCCGGGTGCGGCGCCGGGCTGGCGCCCGGCGGCGTGCTGTCGTGGCTCCCCTGCCAGGAGAAGGCGACGTACCCGCCGTCGGGCACGTGCTGGCCGCCCGCGCCGCTGGTGGCGTAGGACCAGCGGCCGGTCTCGCCGTCGGACCAGTACAGGGCCCAGTAGGCGTCGGCCGGGGGCGTGTTCGCGCACGGGTCGTCGGCGGGCTCGCCGGAGACGCGGCACACGAAGCCCCGCTGGCTCTGGACGTAGGTCAGCGGGAAGCCCGCCGCCGGGAAGAGCTGCGCGGCGGTCTGCCCGCCACCGTCCGCGACGCACGCGGTCTGCACGCCGCCGCCCAGCTGGTGGAAGTCGACGACGACCGTCACCCCGTGGTCGGTCGGACAGCCCGCCGCGGCGGCCGGGGCGGCGGGGAGGCCGGCGTACGCCGCGGCGGCCAGGACGGCCGCCGCGGCGACGCGCGCGAGCGTGCGATGCACCGCGGCCTCAGCAGCCCGGGAGTTGAAGCGACGGCGCCGCCTGGCTCGTCGCCCGCCGCCACTGGTCGAGCGTCCCCTCGGTGATCCCGGCGCGGTAGGCCTTGCGGTCGTAGGCGATCGCGCCGCTCTTCTTCTGCAGGCCGGCGACCCAGTCGGTGGCGTTGTCCGCGGCACGGCACTTGCCGCCCCGGGCCAGGGCCCAGGCGGCGAGCCCGGTGCTGTTGCTGTTCGCCGCGGACGTGGTGGGTCCGCCGCCGAAGCTGCCGTTCGGCTTCTGGTGCCGGGCCAGCCAGCGCAGCGCCTGCGTGACCGAGCGCTGCACCGCGCGCGAGGGGTGCTTCAGCGACTGCAGCTGCAGCACGGCGACCGCCGTCGCGTCGGTGTCCGGGTCGCGGTCCCCCTTGGCCGCGCCGTCACAGCTCTGGTCGGCCGCGGACTTGTCGGCGAAGTAGAGCCGGAAGAACCCGGCGTCGCACTGCTGCAGCAGGAGGAACCTGGTCGCCCGGGCCGCCGACGACGACCCGGCGCGGCTGAGGCCCGCGACGGCGTACGCCTGGCCGAGCGTGTTGGCGTAGTCGGTGCCCTCGGTCTGGTCCTGCAGCCGGCCGACCGTGCCGGCCGTCGTGCTGATCCGGCCCTCGAGCCGGTCGACCAGGTCGACTCCGCCGAACCTCGTCGGGTCGGCGCCGGCGGCCTGGGCGAAGACGACCGCCTTGGCGACGGAGCCGGCGTACACGTCGCTGCTGCCGAAGTCGACGCCGGTGGTCCAGCTGTCGACGTGCTGGGCGAGGGCCCGCTTGATCTCCCGGACGGCCGGCCGGTGGCCGCCGATCGCCGCGAGTGCCATGCCGGTGTCCGCCGTCAGGCCGTAGTCGTCGAAGTCGTAGGTGTCGTTGTGGACGAGGCCGTCGGTGAGCTGGCTCTCGAGCCACTCCGACGGGCGGCCGGCGGCCGCCGACGCCGGTCCGGCCGCACCGGTCAGGCCGAGGGCGAGGGCAGTGGCGACGAGCGCCGGGACGAGGCGGGTCCTGCGATTCATGGCTTCCTTCCCGCTGCAGTAGCGGGAAGCACCGGACCCGGACCGATGGCCGCCCGCTGCATTCCGCGACAGCGTGGGGTGGGGACGCGCCGCACCAGGTGCTCCGGCTCGCACCCGACCTCCGGCCGGGTGCCTACGGTTGCGGGTCAGCGCCGGACTCGGACCGGCTTCCCCCACTGCGGGCGTGATGGATGGAGTTGTGCGCGCGCAGCATATCCCAGCCGGCGCGGCACTCCGCCGGGGCGGTCAGGACAGCTTCTCGAGGATCAGCTCCCGGACCCGGCCGGCGTCGGCCTGGCCGCGCATCTCCTTCATCACCGCGCCGATCAGCGCTCCGGCCGCGGCGACCTTGCCGTCGCGGATCTTGTCCGCGACGTCGGGGTTGGCGGCGATCGCGTTGTCGACGGCGGCCGAGAGCGCGCCCTCGTCGGAGACGATCGCAAGCCCGCGGGCGGCGACGATCTCGTCCGGGGTGCCCTCGCCGGCGAAGAGCCCGTCGAAGACCTGGCGGGCCAGCTTGTCGTTGAGCGTGCCCTCGTCGACCAGCGCCTGCACCCGGGCGACGTCGGCCGGGGTCACCGAGAGCGCGGGTACGTCGACACCCTGCTCGTTCGCGCGCCGGGCCAGCTCGCCGAGCCACCACTTGCGGGCCGCCTGCGGCGCGGTCCCGGCCGCGATGGTCTGCTCGATCACGTCGAGCGCGCCCGCGCCGACGGCGTCGCGCATCTCGAGGTCGGAGAAGCCCCACTCCCCCTGGAGCCGGGCCCGGCGAGCGGTCGGGTTCTCCGGCAGCGTGCCGCGCAGCTCCTCGACCCACTCCCGCGACGGCGCGACCGGCACCAGGTCGGGCTCCGGGAAGTACCGGTAGTCCTCGGCGTCGGACTTCTCCCGACCGCTCGTGGTGACGCCGGTGTCCTCGTGCCAGTGGCGGGTCTCCTGGAGGATCTTCTGCCCCGACTCGAGCACCGCCGCGTGGCGGGACATCTCGAACCGCACCGCGCGCTCGACCGAGCGCAGCGAGTTCACGTTCTTGGTCTCGGTGCGGGTGCCGAGCACGCCCGAGCCCTTCGGCGACAGCGAGAGGTTCACGTCGGCGCGCATCGAGCCCTGCTCCATCCGCGCGTCCGAGACCCCGAGCGCGACGATCAGGTCGCGCAGCTGCGCGACGTACGCCCGGGCCACCTCCGGCGCCTTCGCGCCGGCGCCGACGATCGGCTTGGTCACGATCTCGATGAGCGGGATGCCGGCGCGGTTGTAGTCGACCAGCGAGTGGTCGGCGCCGTGGATGCGGCCGGTGGCGCCGCCGACGTGCAGCGACTTGCCGGTGTCCTCCTCCATGTGCGCGCGCTCGATCTCGACCCGGAAGGTCTCGCCGTCGCCCTCCTCGTTCGGCACCGTGACGTCCATGTAGCCCTCGAACGCGATCGGCTCGTCGTACTGCGAGGTCTGGAAGTTCTTCGGCATGTCCGGGTAGAAGTAGTTCTTCCGCGCGAACCGGCACCACTCCGCGATGTCACAGTTGAGTGCCAGCCCGATCCGGATGGCCGACTCGACCGCCTTGCGGTTCACCACCGGCATCGCGCCGGGCAGGCCCAGACAGGTCGGGCAGACCTGGGTGTTCGGCTCCGCGCCGAACTCGGTCGGGCAGCCGCAGAACATCTTGGACGCGGTGTTGAGCTCGACGTGGACCTCCAGGCCCAGCGCCGGGTCGAACCGCTCGACGACCTCGTCGAACGGCACCAAGGTCATCTCGACTGGCTCGATACGTCGCTCGGTCATCGGAGGTTCTCCTCAGGGGGAACGAGGGGGCCGCCCCACTGCGCGAGCAGTGCGGACTCGAGGGCGGCGCCGACGCGGTACAGCCGGTCGTCGGCGAGTGCGGGCGCCAGGATCTGGACGCCGGTCGGCAGGCCGTCCTCGTCGGCCAGGCCGCCGGGCACCGAGATGCCGGGGACGCCGGCCAGGTTGGCCGGGATCGTCGCGAGGTCGTTGAGGTACATCGCGATCGGGTCGTCGAGCTTCTCGCCGAGCTTGAACGCCGTGGTCGGCGCGGTCGGCGAGACCAGCACGTCGGCCTTCTCGAACGCCGCGTCGAAGTCGCGGGCGATCAGCGTGCGGACCTTCTGCGCCTGGCCGTAGTAGGCGTCGTAGTAGCCGCTGGACAGCGCGTAGGTGCCCAGGATGATGCGGCGCTTGACCTCGTCGCCGAAGCCGGCGTCGCGGGTGGCGCGCATGACCTCCTCGGCGCTCGCCCCCTCGTAGGGCCACACCCGCAGGCCGTACCGCATCGCGTCGAACTTCGCGAGGTTGCTGGACGCCTCGGCCGGCAGGATCAGGTAGTACGCCGCGAGCGCGTGCACGAACGACGGGCAGGACACCTCGACGACCTCGGCGCCGGCCTTGACCAGCAGGTCGACCGACTCCTGGAACCGGGTGAGCACGCCCGGCTGCCACCCCTCGCCGGACATCTCCTGGATGACGCCGACCCGCAGGCCGGACAGGTCGCCGGTGGCGCCGAGCCGGGCGGCCTCGACCAGCGCGGGCAGCGGCTGGTCGATGCTGGTGGAGTCCAGCGGGTCGTGGCCGCCGATCACCTCGTGCAGCAGCGCGGAGTCGAGCACGGTCCGGGTGACCGGACCGGCCTGGTCCAGCGAGTTCGCCAGCGCCACGAGCCCGTAGCGGGACACCCCGCCGTACGTGGGCTTGACGCCGACGGTGCCGGTGACCGCGCCGGGCTGGCGGATCGAGCCGCCGGTGTCGGTGCCGATCGCGAGCGGGGCCTCGAACGCCGCCACGGCCGCGGCCGAGCCGCCGCCGGAGCCGCCGGGGATCCGGTCCAGGTCCCACGGGTTGTGGGTCGGACCGTACGCCGAGTGCTCGGTCGAGCTGCCCATCGCGAACTCGTCCATGTTGGTCTTGCCGAGGATCGGCAGGCCGGCCTCGCGCAGCTTGCGCACGACGGTCGCGTCGTACGGCGGGATCCAGCCCTCGAGGATCTTCGAGCCGCAGGTGGTCGGCAGGCCCTCGGTGGTGAGCACGTCCTTGACCGCGATCGGGACGCCGTCCAGCGGCGACAGCAGGGTCCCGGCCGCGCGGCGCTCGTCGGAGGCCCGCGCCTGGGCGAGCGCGCCCTCGGCGTCGACATGGAGGAAGGCGTGGACACCCCGTCGATCGGCAGGGGCGTCCACGGCCGCGATCCGGTCGAGGTGCGCCTGGGTCACCTCGACCGAGGTGGTCTCACCGGCGGCCAGCGCGTCGGCCAGCTCGGCGGCGGTCTTCCGGGTCCAGTCGGTGCTCACTGCTCCTCCCCCAGGATGCGGGGAACCGAGAAGCGCTGGTCCTCGACCTCGGGGGCGCCGGACAGCGCCTGCTCCGGGGTCAGGCCCGGCGTCACGACGTCCTCGCGGAAGACGTTCGTGAGCGGCAGCGCGTGCGAGGTCGGCGGGATGTCGTCGCCGGCCACGCCGCTGATCGAGGCGACCGACTCGAGGATCACGCTCAGCTGCGGCGCGAGGTGGTCCAGCTCCTCGTCGGACAGGTCGATCCGGGCGAGGTTCGCCAGGTGCGCGACCTCGTCACGGGAAATCTCAGGCATGGGCTCAATCCTAGGAGAGGCCCGCTCGACCCAACCGATCGGCCCGACACCGCGTCTACGCTCGTGACCGCTCGAGGAGGATCGATGCCAGCACCGCCGAGGGACGCAGAGTTCACCGAGTTCGTCCACGCCGCGTGGCCGGGCCTGTACCGCACGGCGTACCTGATGCTCGGGGACCACCAGCTGGCCGAGGACCTGGTGCAGTCGGCGCTCGCGAAGACCTACGCCTCGTGGCGCCGGGTCCGCGACCCCGCGGCGGCTCCGGCGTACGCCCGGGCCGTGCTGGCCAACACCGCGACCTCGTGGTTCCGCCGCCGCTCGTGGCGCAACGAACGGCCGACCGAGATCCTGCCCGAGGCGGGCGTCGAGCACGACCCGAGCACCCGGCCCGCGCTGGTCGACGCGCTCGCCCGGCTGGCCCCCCGGCAGCGGGCCGTGGTCGTGCTGCGCTACTACGACGACCTCAGCGTGCGCGAGGTCGCCCACGCCCTCGGGATCTCCGAGGGCACCGTGAAGAGCCAGACCTCCGACGCGCTCGCCCGGCTGCGGGCCGTCCTGGGGGACGACGTCGTCCCCTCCACCGAGGGAGCCCGCCATGACTGACCGACTCTCCGTCCTGCTCCGCGAGGAGGCGGCGGCGCTCGAGGTGCCGCCGGTCCCCGGCGACCTGCTGGCCGCCGGCCACCGGGAGCTCCGGAACCGCCGCACGCGCACGACGCTGGCCACGGCACTGGTCGTCCTGCTCGTCACCGTCGGGGTCTCGGCCGCCGTCAGCGCCTGGCTCGGAGGAGACGACACCGTCCAGCCCGCCGACCGCCTCGCCTACGAGCAGGAGGGCGCCTGGGCGCGCGGCGACGAGGTCCACGTCGGCAACCACGTCGTGGTCGTGCCGGGCACGCAGGCGCTCCAGTACTCCTCGGCCGGCGTGGTGGTCACGACCGAGGACGGGGGGTTCGTCCTCGTCACGCCGGACGGCGACGTGCAGCCGCTCCACCTTCCGATCCGACGCTCGACGCCGCGGCCGCCGACGGTCGCGACCGACCCGACGCAGCCCTACCTCGCCTACGTCCGCGCCGTCGACGACGCGGCTTCCCAGCTGGTCGTCCGAGACCTCGGTACCGGCGCCGAGACCACCGTCGGCGACCCGTTCCCCGAGGACCCCGCCGGCGCGAGCGAGGCGCAGCAGCTGTGGGACACCCAGGTCTTCTGGTTCAGGCGCGGCGACGGCAGGTTCGTGGACTGGCAGACCGGCGAGCGCGTCCCCTACCCGGACGGGCCGGTGAACAGCCAGAACGGCTTCGGCCACGGAGTGACGATCGGCTACGACCCCACCCAGCAGCTCTGGGTGGTCACCTCCCGGTCCGAAGACTCGCGCGTGCTCGAGCTGCCGGTCTCGGACCCGGCCAGCGCGCACGTCTCCCTGTCGGTCGACGGTCGCTACCTCGCCGCCTCCACGGACGACGGCTTCGACGTCCACGACGTGGCCGCTGGGACGTCCGTGCACTTCGGGGACGACCGCGACGTCGAGGACTACGGCTGGACCCCGGACGGGCACCTGGTCGGCAAGCGGTACCGGTCGCAGGCCGCCGAGGTCGAGGTCTGCGACCCGCGAACGGGGACCTGCGACGGGACCGGCGACTCGTACGACGAGCCGCTCACACTCGTCAGCGGCCCCTACGCGCTCTCCTACTAGCCGCCTACCCTGGCCCGGTGACCCACGACGAGTACCGCAGCGAGTCCACCCTGGTCGGGACCGAGCGCCAGCAGCTCGAGGCGTTCGTGCACGACAACCGCCTGGAGATCCTCGGCCTGCTCGACGGGCTCACCGAGGAGCAGGCGCGGCGCCGGCTGGTGCCGTCGCTGACCACGCCGCTGGGAATCGTCAAGCACGCGGTGTTCGTCGAGAAGGTCTGGTTCCACGTCTCGCTCGCCGGCCGCTCCCGCGCCGAGGTCGGCATCCCGGACGCCGCCGAGGACAGCTGGGTGCTGGCGGACGGGGACACCGTGGAGTCGGTGCGCGCGGAGTACCGGCGGACCTGGGCGGAGGCGGACGAGATCGCTGCGGCGTTCGCGCTCGACGACCTGGCCGAGCACAACCGCCGCGGCCCCCTCACGCTGCGGTGGATCTACGCGCACCTGATCGAGGAGCTGGCCCGGCACGCCGGGCACGGCGACATCCTGCGCGAGCAGATCCTCGCGAGCTGATCCCGCGGCCGGCTCAGGCGCTCTCGAGCAGGCTCAGCACCTTCTCGGCGTCGTCCTCATGCGGACAGGCGACCAGCAGCGTGGTGGGGTCCTCCTCGATGGCGCGGTAGCCGGCCTGGGCGAGCACCGCGCGCAGCACGGCCGGGTCGCGGCCCGGAGGGACGGCGTAGGTCACGGTGCGCACACCGGGGGCGTGCAGCTCCTCCTCGGTCCGCTGGACGTCCTTGCCCCAGGCGCGGAGCGCGGCGACGGCGAAGACGGTCGCGAGCAGGATCCCGCCGACGACCATGATGACGATGACGACCATGGCGACCTCCTTGGTGCCGTCCCCCGACGAGTCGAGCATCGGCGGCCGCCACCGCCCGGCACGAGAGGCGTAGGTCCCGGCCTCGCGGCCAGTGGTCCCGGCAGCGCGGTCAGAGCGCCTCCGGGCCGCCGTCCAGGAGCCGCTTGAACCCCTCCTCGTCGAGGATCGGCACCCCGAGCTGCTCGGCCTTGTCCGCCTTGGACCCGGCGTTGTCGCCGACCACGACGTAGTCGGTCTTCTTCGAGACCGACCCGGCGGCCTTGCCCCCGCGGGACAGGATCGCCTCCTTCGCGGAGTCGCGGCTGAAGTCGACCAGCGACCCGGTGACCACCACCGTGAGCCCTTCCAGGGTCCGCGGCGTCGAGTCGTCGCGCTCGTCGGCCATCGAGACGCCCGCGCGCTCCCACTTGTCGACGATCTGCTCGTGCCAGTCCACGCCGAACCACTCGATCACCGCCTCGGCGATGGTGGGGCCGACGCCCTCGGCCGCGGCGAGCTGCTCCTCGGTGGCCTCCCGGATGGCGGCCATCGAGCCGAACTCCGCCGCCAGCGCCCGGGCCGCGGTCGGGCCGACGTGCCGGATGGACAGGGCGACCAGCACCCGCCACAGCGGGACCTGCTTCGCCTTCGCGAGGTTGTCGAGCAGGCGCTGACCGTTGGCACTGAGCTCTCTCCCGTCCGGTTCCTGAGGAGGCGCGCCAGCGCCGTCTCGAAGGGCACCCTTCTTCGGGGCCCGGGTGAACAGCGGGGCCCGCAGCAGCTTGGCCTCATCGAGGTCGAACACGTCGCCCTCGTCGGCGATCACCTCCGCCTCCAGCAGCGCGGCGGCCGCCTCGTAGCCGAGGCCCTCGATGTCGAAGGCGCCGCGCCCGGCGACGTGGAAGACCCGCTCCCGCACCTGCGCGGGGCAGTACCGGTGGTTGGGGCAGCGGCGGTCCTTGTCGCCGGCCTTCTGCTCGACCAGCGGGGTGCCGCAGGCGGGGCACTCCTCGGGACCGACCCACGGCGCCAGGCCCTCGGGCCGCAGCGGCAGGACCGGGCCGAGGATCTCCGGGATCACGTCCCCGGCCTTGCGCAGGATCACGGTGTCGCCGGGGCGGACGTCCTTGCGCTCGACCTCGTAGTAGTTGTGCAGCGTGGCGTTCTCGACCGTGGAGCCGGCGACCTTCGTCGGCTCCATCACGCCGTACGGCGTGACCCGGCCCGTGCGCCCGACGTTCACCCGGATCTCGAGGAGCTTGGCGTTGACCTCCTCGGGCGGGTACTTGAACGCGATCGCCCACCGCGGCGCGCGGCTGGTCGATCCGAGCCGGCGCTGCAGCGCGACGTCGTCGACCTTCACCACGACCCCGTCGATCTCGTACGGGACGATCGTGTGCCGGTGCTCGCCGGCGTTCTCGATGTACGCCTCGACGTCGGTGAGCGTGGGCACGACGCGCACCTGGTCGGAGACCGGCAGCCCCCAGGCGGCCAGCGCCTCGTAGGAGTGAGACTGCGCCTCCGGCTCGAACCCGCGGCGCTCCCCCAGCCCGTGGCAGACCATGTCGAGCGCGCGGCTCGCGGTCACCCGCGGGTCCTTCTGGCGCAGCGACCCGGCCGCGGAGTTGCGCGGGTTGGCGAACGGCGCCTTGCCCGCCTCGAGCAGCGACTCGTTGAGCCGCTCGAAGGCCTCCACGGGCAGGAACACCTCGCCGCGGACCTCGACCAGCTCCGGCACCGGGAACTCGGCGGTGGCGGTCAGCCGGTGCGGGATCGACTCGATCGTCTTGACGTTCGGCGTGACGTCCTCGCCGGTGGTGCCGTCGCCGCGGGTCAGCGCCCGGACCAGCCGCCCGCGCTCGTAGAGGAGGTTGATCGCGAGCCCGTCGACCTTGAGCTCGCACAGCAGGTCCGGGCTCTCGACGCCGTCGCGAGCCAGCCGGGCGTACCAGGCCTCGAGCTCGTCGTAGGTGAACGCGTTGTCGAGGCTCTCCATCCGCCGGAGGTGGTCGACGGCGGTGAACTCGGTCGACACCGACCCCCCGACCTTCTGGGTCGGCGAGTCCGGCGTCCGCAGCTCGGGGAGCTCGGCCTCGAGCTCCTCGAGCCGGCGCATCAGCCGGTCGAACTCGGCGTCGTCGATCGTGGGGCTGTCCAGCACGTAGTAGCGCCAGCGAGCCTCCTCGACCTGCTCGGCGATCAGGCGGTGCTCCTCGCGCGGGTCGGTCACGAGGACATTGTGCCGGGGCCCGCCGACGGTCCCGGAGCGGACCGGCCGCCACGCTCCGGTCCAGACCACGCGCAGGCGGGGGGCAGGAATCCGGGAAAAGTCGGTTGGGCCGGAATGGCGGCCCGGGCTACGGTGTTCACGATGAAACGAAACCGTTTCGTTTCATCCAGGTGAACGACCACCGAAGGAACCCGATGTCCCCCACCGAGCGCCCCCGCATCGAGGGCGACCGCGAGCTGGAGATCCTCGGCGCCACCCTCGAGGTCCTCGTCGACGTCGGCTACGACCGGCTCACGATGGACGCCGTGGCCGCGAGGGCCAAGGCCTCGAAGGCGACGCTGTACCGACGGTGGACCAACAAGGTCAGCCTCGTCGTCGACGCCCTGCACCACAGCAAGGGGCCGACCGAGGTGCCGGACACCGGCACGCTGCGCGGCGACCTGATGGGCGTCTTCTGCGGCATGGGCGGCCTGGCGGACCAGGAGGTCGTGTCGGTCTTCGCGAGCGTGCTGACCGCGATCACCCGCGACCCCGACTTCGCCGAGGCGTTCCGGCGCGACGTCGTCGGCCCGAAGATCGCGGCCTCGCAGCAGATCTGGGAGCGCGCCCGAGACCGCGGCGAGCTCCGCGAGGACGTCGACCTGTCCCTCCTCGAGCCGGCGCTCGCCGGCATCGTCCTGCACCGGCTGTTCATCATGGGCGAGCAGCCGACCCCCGAGCTGATCACCCGCGTGATCGACCAGATCATCCTGCCGGCTGCCACCCGCGCGTCGGCCCCGTCCCACTGACCCACGAGCAAGGAAACCGACATGACCGACGTCGCGAACGCCGAGAGCACCAGCTCCGTCAGGAAGCTGCACCTGGGATGGGCGCTCGTGCTCATCTCCGTGGCGCAGCTGATGGTGGTGCTCGACGGCACCATCGTGAACATCGCCCTGCCCTACATCCAGCACGACCTGGACATCTCGACCGCCAACCTGCGCTGGGTCGTCACCGGCTACGCGCTGGCGTTCGGCAGCCTGCTGCTGCTCGGCGGCCGCCTCGGTGACCTCTACGGCCGCCGCAAGATCTTCATGGCCGGCCTGATCGTCTTCGGCATCGCGTCGTTGCTCGGTGGCCTGGCCACGAGCGAGACCACGCTGCTCGCGGCGCGGGCCCTCCAGGGCCTGGGTGCGGCACTCGCCTCCCCCGCCGCCCTGGCGCTGATCACGACGACGTTCCCGGCCGGCCCGGCGCGCAACCGCGCGTTCGCGGTGTACGCCGCGATGTCCGGCGTCGGTGCGGCCGTCGGCCTGCTGCTCGGCGGCTGGCTGACCGGGCTGGACAGCGTGTTCGGCCTCGACGTCGAGGGCTGGCGGCTCACGCTGCTCATCAACACCCCGATCGGCATCGTCACGGCGCTGCTCGCACCGCGCTTCCTCGCCGAGTCCGAGTCGCACCCCGGCGAGCTCGACCTGCCGGGCGCCGTCACCGGCACCCTGGGCGTCCTGGGCCTCGTCTACGGCATCAGCCGCGCGGGCAGCGACGGCTGGGGCGACACCTGGACGCTCGCCAGCCTGGCGGCCGGCCTCGTCCTGCTCGTCGTGTTCCTGGTGCTGGAGCGCCGGGTCGAGCACCCGCTGCTCCCGGTGCGGGTCTTCGCCAACCGGACCCGGGCGTCGAGCTTCGTGGCGATGTTCTTCGCTCCGGCCGCGATGTTCGCGATGTTCTACTACCTCAGCCAGTACATCCAGAACGTCATGGGCTACAGCCCGATCAAGGCGGGCGTCGCCTTCCTGCCGTTCTGCTTCGCCCTCGTGGCCGCCGCCGGCCTGGTGTCCAACCTCGCCAGCCGGATCGACGCGCGCTACCTGGCCGGCACCGGCACGCTGATGGCCGCGGTGGCGCTCTTCGGGTTCACCCGGCTGCCGAACGACACGACGCTCCCGATGCGGGACCTTCAGGGCCAGTACTGGACCGACCTGTTCCCGTTCATCGTCGTGATGGCCTTCGGCATGGGCATGGTCTTCGTGCCGCTCACGCTGACCGCGGTGCACCACCTGCGCGCCGAGGACTCCGGCATCGGCTCCGGCGTGCTGAACACCATGCAGCAGGTCGGCGGCGCGCTCGGCCTGTCGCTGCTGGGGACGATCGCGACGCAGACCATCGACGACCTGTCCGCGACGGTCCGGCAGGCGGCGGCCGCCTCCGGCGTGCAGCCGACCGCCGACCAGATGAAGGTCGCGAGCCAGCAGATCTTCACGGCCGGCGCGAGCGACGCGTTCCTGCTCGGCGCCGGGCTGATGCTGGTGGCCTCGCTGGTCACCTGGATCTTCCTGAACGTCAAGCACGAGGAGCTGGCGACCGACGGACCCGAGGCACCTGTCCACGTCGGCTGAGCCACGTCGGCTGACCCCG
>NZ_BAAAJE010000030.1:0-55645 GCF_039526625.1 Nocardioides aquiterrae | reverse complement strand
TCCCGCTCAGGACAGCGCGTCCTCCAGCGCCTTCACGAAGGCGGGGATGTCGTCCGGGTTGCGGCTGGTGATGAGGTTGCCGTCGACGACGACCTCCTCGTCGGTCCAGGTGCCACCCGCGTTGCGGACGTCATCGGCGAGGGTGTGGAAGCTGGTGAGGTTGCGGCCGCGGGCGAGCCCCGCCGACACGAGGAGCCAGGGGCCGTGGCAGATGACCGCCAGCGGCTTCTTGTCCTCCATGACCCGGCGCACGATGTCCTGTGCCGTCCGGTCGATGCGGATCCGGTCGGCGTTCACGGTGCCGCCGGGGACGACGAGCGCGTGGATCCCACCGGCGTCCAGGTCGTCGAACGAGCCGTCGACCTCGACCTTCTGCGTCGGCTCGGTGTCGCCCTGGACGGCCTGGATGGACTCGCCCGTGTCCGAGTAGATCCGCACGGTCGCGCCCGCCTCGCGGAGCGCGTCGCGCGGCTCGACGAGCTCGGGCTCCTCGACGAAGTCGGTCGCGATGATGGCCACGGTCTTGCCGGTCAGGTCGCTCATGGCGGGCCCGTACCCAGCCGGGCGGGCCGGGAATCAGAGGTGGCCGGCGGCCGCCCTCAGGAGCGGGAGCGCCCGGCGTACCCAGCCGGGAGTGGCGCCCGCGAGCCCGCACGCCGGGGTCAGCACCAGCCGCTCCCCCACCTCGTGCGGGTCGAGGCCGAGCATGTCCAGCCAGCGCAGCACCGACTCGGTCACCTCGGCGTCGGTGGGGTCCTGCGCCGGATCGGTCGCGGGCACCACCCCGAGGGCAACGGTCTCACCGCGCTCGAGCGCCTCGCCGAGCGTGTCGTGGTCGGCGGCCGAGAGCACGGCGAGGTCGACCGACAGCCCCCGCGCCCCGGCGCCGCGCAGCAGGCCGAGCGGCGTGCCGGGCGCGCACGTGTGCACCCACGGCTCGGCGCCCTCCTCGGCGGCGGCCTCCAGCACCCACTCGAGCGCCGCGGACGCCTCGGGGTGCGCCACGCTGCGGTGCTGGTGGAACCCGGACGCCGTGGGGACCCGCCCGTCCAGGACGGCCGCCAGGGCCGGCTCGTCGACCTGCACCACGAGCCGGTCGACGCCGGGCAGCCGGCGCCGTACGTCGGCCACGTGCGTGCGCAGCCCCTCGGCCAGCGCCTGGGCCAGCTCGCGCCGGGCGCCCCGGTCGCCGAGCACCTTGTCGCCGCGCGGCCGCTCGACGGTCGCGGCGAGCGTCCAGGGGCCGGCGACCTGGATCTTGAACGCACCGGTCAGCCCCTCGGCCCGCTCCTCCAGCGCGTCGAGGTCCTGGGCGAGCAGGCTGCGGGCGCGGCGGTGGTCCAGGCCGGGGCCGCTCCCGGTCAGCCGCCACCCGGCCGGCTGGAGGTCCGCCCCGAGCTCGGCGACCACGGCCAGCCCGCGGCCGGTCATGGTGGCGGCCGGCCCGCGCGCCGGGAGCTCGGGGAGGTGCGGCAGGTCGGGGAGCTCCCCGAGCACGAGGCGCAGGGTCTCGTCGAAGTCCTCGCCGGGGTAGGACCCGACACCCGTCGCCACCGTCATGCGGTCGCCGCGATCGTCGCGGAGCCGACCACCCGGGTCCCGTCGTACAGGACCGCGGCCTGGCCGGGAGCGACGCCGTACGCCGGCTCGAGCAGCTCGATCTCGACCGCGTCCCCGACCCGCACCCGGGCCGGCAGCTCGGCGCCGTGGGCGCGGAGCTGGACGGTGCCACTCAGGTCCGTGGGCGCGGTGCCACACCACCGCGGGCGGACGCCGGTGAGCCGGCGCACCGCGAGCCGCTCGCGCGGCCCGACGGTCACCGTGCCCGACACCGGCTCGATGTCGAGGACGAAGCGGGGCTTGCCGTCCGGTGCGGGCCGGCCCAGCCGCAGGCCACGGCGCTGGCCGATCGTGAACGCGTAGCTGCCCTCGTGGGTGCCGACGACCTCGCCGGCCTCGTCGACGATGGTCCCGCCGTGGTTGGGCGCCCGGTCGCCGAGCTTCTCGCGCAGCCAGCCCGCGTTGTCGCCGTCCGCGACGAAGCAGATGTCGTGGCTGTCCGGCTTGTCGGCGACCAGCAGCCCGCGCGCGGCGGCCTCGGCGCGGACCTCGGCCTTGGTCGACCCGCCGAGCGGGAACAGCGAGTGCGTGAGCTGCTGCTGGTCGAGCACCCCGAGGACGTAGGACTGGTCCTTGCCGTGGTCGGCGGCGCGGTGCATCTCGACCACCCCGTCGGCCCCCGCGCGCAGCTGCGCGTAGTGACCGGTGGCGACGGCGTCGAACCCGAGCGCGAGCGCCCGGTCCAGCACGGCGGCGAACTTGATTTTCTCGTTGCACCGCAGGCACGGGTTGGGGGTGCGGCCGGCGGCGTACTCGGCCATGAAGTCCTCGACCACGTCCGCGTGGAACCGGTCGCTGAGGTCCCAGATGTAGAAGGGGATGCCGATCACGTCCGCGGCCCGGCGCGCGTCGTTGGCGTCCTCGATCGTGCAGCAGCCGCGCGCGCCGGTGCGGTACGACTGCGGGTTGCGCGACAGCGCGAGGTGGACCCCGGTGACGTCGTGCCCGGCCTCCGCGGCGCGCGCCGCGGCGACGGCCGAGTCGACGCCGCCGGACATGGCCGCGACGACTCTCACTTCGCCCTCACTTCGCCCTCGCTGCCCTCGCCCGCTCGATCACGGGGACGATCGCCTCGACGACCGCGTCCACGTCGGCGTGGGTGGTGGTGTGGCCGAGCGTGAACCGGAGCGAGTGCCGGGCCTGGTCCTCGTCGCAGCCCATCGCGAGCAGCACGTGCGAGGGCTGGGGTACGCCGGCCGAGCAGGCCGATCCGGTCGAGCACTCGATGCCGCGGGCGTCGAGCAGCATCAGCAGCGAGTCGCCCTCGCAGCCGGGGAAACCGAGGTGGGCGTTGCCGGGGAGCCGCAGCGTCGGGTGCCCGTGCAGGTGCGCCTCCGGCACCGCCGCGGTCACCCGCCGCACCAGGTCGTCGCGGAGCGCGCCGATGCGCGCCGCATGCTCGGCCTGCTGCTTCACGGCGAGCTCGACCGCGGCCGCGAACCCGGCGATCGCCGGGGTGTCCAGCGTGCCGCTGCGGATGTCGCGCTCCTGGCCGCCGCCGTGCACGAGCGGGCTGACCTCGACCTCGCGCCGCACGACCAGCGCGCCGACGCCGTACGGACCGCCGAGCTTGTGCCCGGTGAGCGTGAGCGCGTCGACCCCGGAGGCGGCGAAGTCGACCGGCACGTGGCCGACCGCCTGCACCGCGTCGGTGTGCACCGGAATGCCGTGCTCGGCGGCGATCGCCACGACGTCGTCGATCGGCTGGAGCGTGCCGACCTCGTTGTTCGCCCACATCACCGAGATCAGCGCGACCGAGCCGGGGTCGCGCTCGATCGAGCCGCGCAGCGCGTCGACGTCGAGCCGGGCCCGCTCGTCGACCGGCAGCAGCTCGACCTCGGCACCCTCGGTGTCGGCCAGCCAGTGCAGCGGGTCGAGCACGGCGTGGTGCTCGATCGCGGTGCTCAGGATGCGCCTGCGGCGCGGGTCCGTGGCGTGTCGGGCCCAGAACATGCCCTTGACCGCGAGGTTGTCGGCCTCGGTGCCGCCGGAGGTGAAGACGACCTCGCCCGGGCGGCAGTTCAGCGCCTGTGCGATGGTCTCGCGGGACTCCTCGACGATCCTGCGTGCGTGCCGGCCGGAGGCGTGCAGCGAGCTGGGGTTGCCGACCTCGAGCAGGTGCGCCGTCATCGCCTCGACCGCCGCGGGGACCATCGGGGTGGTCGCGGCGTGGTCGAGGTAGACGGTGCGGCCGGTGTCGTGCTCAGTCATCGCGTCCTCCAGCCTACTTGCGGGCCACCACGGCAACGACCGCCCGGTGGTCGCTGCCCGGGATCGCGACCGTGTGCTGGCCGAGCGCGGCCAGCCGCGGCCCCACGAGGACGTGGTCGACCTGCGCCACGGGGAAGGCCACCCCGGGGATCACCGACCAGCGGTCGGTGGCCGGCCAGGTCGGCTGCCAGCCCTGGTTGAGGAGCTCGCCGACGTCGCGGTAGCCGGCCGCGGCCAGGGTCCGCATCGGGGCGTGGTCCCCGGTGGCGTTGAAGTCGCCGAGCACCAGGTCGGCCTCGTGGTCCTCCACGGCCGCGAGCAGCGCCGCGTGGTCGTCGCTCCAGATGTCCGGCTGGGTCGGTGCCTGCGGATGCGCGGCGACCACGGTCAGGTCGCCCCAGGCCACGATCCAGCCGTCGTGCCACGTGCCGGTCCGCTCCGCCGGGCCCAGCTCGGTGCGCGAGAACACCATCGTCCCGGCGCCCCCGCTCGCCGGCCGGCCGACGCGGTACGGCAGCAGGCCCGCGATCCCGGACCGCTCCATGTCGGCCAGGTCGGCGGCGCTGACCTCCTCGACGACCAGCAGGTCGACGTGCTCCTCCCCCGCGATCCGCACCAGCTCGATCGCGTCGCCGTCCTCCTGCGCGATGTTCGCGGTCATCACCACGAGCCGGTCCGCACCGTCGGGCGGCGGGGGGTTCGCGCCCGTCACCTGCGGGGCGAACCACCAGCAGTGCAGGGCGAGCCCGGCGACGGCGACGCCGGCCAGCGCCCCCGTCCACCAGCGACGCGCCAGCAGCAGCCGGACGCCGAGCAGCGCCGCGGCCGCGCCGTACAGGACGATCGCCAGCGGCGTGCAGCCCTCGACCAGCAGCCAGAAGGAGACGTGCGGCTCGGCGACCCGGGCGAAGGTCAGGGCGAGCGCCGGTAGCAGGACCAGCGCGACGGCGGCCCAGAAGGCCGCCCGGCGCCCGTTCAGAGCAGGACGAGGTCGTCGCGGTGGACGACCTCGCGCTCGTACTCCGCCCCGAGCTCGCGCTTGAGCTCGTGCGAGGAGCGCCCGAGCAGGGCCGGGATCTCCTCGGCGTCGAAGTTGACGATCCCGCGCGCCACCGGGGTGCCGTCGGGGGCCGCGAGGTCGACCGGCTCGCCGGCGTGGAACGTGCCCTCCACCCCGGTGATCCCGGCCGCCAGCAGCGAGGCGCGCCGCTCGACCACGGCCTTGACCGCACCGGCGTCCAGCACCAGGGTGCCCTTCGGCTCGGTCGCGTGCGCGAGCCACAGCAACCGGGTGGGGCGCCGTCGGCCCGTGGGGTGGAACAGCGTGCCGACCCGCTCCCCCGCCAGCGCCGCGCCCGCGCGGTCGGCGGAGGTCAGCACGACGGGGATGCCGGCGCCGGTGGCGATCCGGGCGGCGTCGACCTTGGTCTGCATGCCGCCGGTGCCGACCCCGGCCGAGCCGCTCTTGCCGATCCGGACGTCGGACAGGTCGTCGACCGACATCACCTCGGGCAGCAGGGAGCTGTCGGGGTGCTCCGGGTCGGCGTCGTACAGGCCCTCCACGTCCGAGAGCAGCACCAGCAGGTCGGCGTGCACGAGGTGGGCGACCAGCGCCGCCAGCCGGTCGTTGTCGCCGAACCGGATCTCGCTGGTCGCGACCGTGTCGTTCTCGTTGACGATCGGCAGCACGCCGAGCTCGAGGAGCTTGGCGAAGGTCTGGTAGGCGTTGCGGTAGTGCGAGCGACGGGTCACGTCGTCGACGGTCAGCAGCACCTGGCCGGCGATCACGCCGTGCCGGGCCAGCTCCTCGGTGTAGCGGTGCACCAGCAGGCCCTGGCCCACCGACGCCGCCGCCTGCTGGGCCGGCAGGCCGCGCGGCCGCCTCTTCAGCCCGAGCGGCGCGAGGCCCGCGGCGATCGCGCCCGAGGACACCAGCACCACCTCGGCCCCGCCGGTCCGCAGCTTCGCGAGGACGTCGACGAGCTCCCGGACGCGGCCGGGGTCGATGCCGCCCGCGGCGGTGGTGAGGGAGGAGGACCCGACCTTGACGACGACCCGCTTCGCCCCGGTCACCTCGGTGCGCACGCTCATTCCCCCGGGTCGTCCTCGGCCCAGTCCGGGTCGTCGGCGCCGCCGATCTCGTACGACGACGGGCCGTACTCGTCGGGGCGGTCCAGCCGCCGCGCGACGTCGGCGCGGGTCTCGCCCTCGCCGCGCTCGTCCATCGCCTCGTCGATCGCGCGGCGCCGGCGCGCGGCGGGGCGGGAGTCGTCGAAGCGCTGGTCCTCGCCGCGGCGGCCCAGCATCTCCGCGCCGGCGTCGATGCCCGGCTTGAAGTCGAACACCACCGCGTTGTCCGGGTGGCCGATCAGCACCGTATCGCCCTCCACCGCGCCGAGCTCGACGAGCCTCGTCTCGACGCCGAGCCGGTTGAGCCGGTCGGCGAGGAACCCCACGGCCTCGTCGTTGCTGAAGTCGGTCTGGCGCACCCAGCGCTCGGGCTTCTCGCCGCGCACCCGCCAGGCCCGCTGCCCTGAGCCTGTCGAAGGGTCGCCGGTGTGCTTGACGGTGAACTCGTCGCTGCCGTCCGCGGAGGGCGGCCGCAGCACGATCCGGGTCGCCTCCACCGTCGGCTTCGCGGCGCGCGCGGCCTCGACGATGGCGGCCATCGCGAAGGTCAACTCGCGCAGGCCCTCGCCCGACGCCGCAGAGACCTCGAAGACCCGCAGGCCGCGCCCGGTCAGCTCGTCCACGACGAACGACGCGATGTCGCGCCCGTCCGGGACGTCGACCTTGTTCAGCGCCACCAGCCGCGGACGGTCCTCGAGCCCGCCGTACCGGCCCAGCTCGTTCTCGATCACGTCGAGGTCGTCGACCGGGTTGCGGCCCGGCTCGATGCTCGCGGTGTCGATGACGTGCACGATCGCCGCGCACCGCTCGATGTGGCGCAGGAAGTCGTGGCCGAGGCCGCGCCCCTCGCTCGCCCCCTCGATCAGGCCGGGCACGTCGGCCACGGTGAACGTGGTGTCGCCGGCGGTGACCACCCCGAGGTTCGGGACCAGCGTGGTGAACGGGTAGTCGGCGATCTTGGGCTTCGCGCGCGAGATCGCGGCGATCAGGCTGGACTTGCCCGCGCTCGGGAAGCCGACCAGGCCGATGTCGGCGACCACCTTCAGCTCGAGGACGATGTCGAGCTCGTCGCCCGGCTCGCCGAGCAGTGCGAAGCCGGGCGCCTTGCGCTTGGACGAGGCCAGCGCGGCGTTGCCGAGCCCGCCCCGGCCGCCCTGGGCCACCACGAGCTCGGTGCCGGGGCCGACCAGGTCGGCGAGAACCGTCCCCGCCGTGTCGGTCACCAGGGTGCCGTCCGGAACGGGGAGCACCAGGTCGGAGCCGTGCGCGCCGTTGCGGTGCGCGCCGGCGCCGTGCCCGCCGTGCTCGGCGCGGCGCTGGGGGCTGTGGTGGTAGTCCAGCAGCGTGGTGACGTCGGGGTCGACGCGCAGGATCACCGAGCCGCCCGGGCCGCCGTTGCCGCCGTCGGGGCCGCCCAGCGGCTTGAACTTCTCGCGGTGCACCGACGCGACACCGTTGCCGCCGCGCCCGGCGCTGACGTGCAGCGTCACGCGGTCGACGAAGGTCGGGACGGCCATGGTGCCTACTCTCTCGGAACTCTGGGGAAATGACAGAACGGGCGCCCCGCATGGGACGCCCGTGCTGTGGTGGAGCTGGGTGCGAGCGTCAGATCACTCGCCCGGAACGATGTTCACGACGCGACGACCGCGCCGCGTGCCGAACTCGACGGCACCCGCGACCAGCGCGAACAGGGTGTCGTCGCCGCCGCGGCCGACGCCGCTGCCCGGGTGGAAGTGCGTCCCCCGCTGGCGGACGATGATCTCACCGGCGTTGACGACCTGGCCGCCGTACCGCTTGACGCCGAGCCGCTGCGCGTTGGAGTCGCGGCCGTTCTTGGTGGACGCCGCGCCCTTCTTGTGTGCCATCTCTTCAGTCCTCAGTAATCGTCAGGAATCGTCGGGGATCGTCGTGCGCTGCGATCAGGCGTTGATCGCGGTGACCTTGACCTGGGTGTACTTCTGGCGGTGACCCTGGCGCTTCTTGTAGCCGGTCTTGTTCTTGTACTTCTGGATGACGATCTTGGGGCCCTTGGTGCCGCCGAGGACCTCGGCCGTCACGGAGGACTTGCCGAGCTTCGCCGCGTCCGAGGTGACCGTCTCGCCGTCCACGACGAGGACCACCGGGAGGGTCACCGATCCGCCGACCTCCGTCGCGATCTTGTCGATCTCGATGACGTCGCCGACGGCAACCTTCTGCTGGGTGGCGCCTGCGCGCACGATCGCGTACACCGCGGTCTCCTTCGTCGATTCCAAGCTGTTCGGGTTCTGGGGCGCAACGCTCCGGCGGCGCCGCACAGACTGGGCGCGCTCGAGAGCGCGCGCCGAGGATCAATACTAGGGGCTCACGGTCGCTCGGCAAAACCGGCGGCGACCAGGGCGTCCCCGAGGGACGTCCTCCAGTACAGCACCTCCCGGCCGGAACGCCGACGCACCACCGCGCCGGCGTCCAGCAGCACCCGCAGGTGGTTGCCGACCGCCCCGACCGGGAGCCCGGTGATCGCGGCGAGCTGGGTGGTCGAGCGCGGCTCGTCGAGCAGCACCAGCACCCGGGCCCGGTTGGGGCCGACGAGCCGGGACAGGCCGTCCGCGGCCGGGCCGTCGGCCCCCGCCTGGGCGCCGGTGACCGGGTAGACGATCGCGAACCGCTCGGGCAGGTCCCACGCCACCCACTGGCCGTGGCCGTGCACCGGCACGAAGGAGAGCTCCCGGGCGTCCGAGAGGTCGCGGGTGGGCAGGTCGTAGGCGTTGATCTGGAGGTGGCCCCCGCCGCGCCACTCCATCCGGCGGCCCAGCGTGGGGACCACGCCCGCCCAGCCCTGGGTGGCCAGCCGCGCGGTGCGCGAGACGATGTCCGCCTCGAGCACGCGGCGCCGCCGGGGCCAGTCGGCGGCGACGGTTGCGGTCCACACCCAGGTGAGGATCTCGCCGGTCGCCCGGCGCAGGCCGCCACGCTCCAGGACCGCCGGGAGCGGTACGCCGGGACGCATCGTGCGGATCTCGGCCCGGATCCGGCCGTCGTCCCACGCGTCGAGCTGCGCGAGCTCGGCGTCGAAGGGCGCTCCGGGTCCGACGGGCGGCGGGGTCAGGAAGTCACCCATCCAGCCGGGGACGCTCCCGCGCCGGGGCCGCCACAGCCAGCCGGACAGCGCGGCGCGGACCGGGTCGCCGTCGATCATCTCGGCGTACGCCTCCTGGTGGGCGGCGCGGAACGCCCGCTGCCACGGCACCCCGGGCGGGTCGGGAGCGCTCAGCACGGTGAGCGCCGCGACGGTCTCGGCCAGCGGCGAGACCTGGAACCTGCTCCGCGCGAGCAGGTCCGCCGGCACCACCCACGTCCCCATGTTTCGCCTACTCGCGAATCATTGTCGCCCCCGGCCCGCGGATCCGCAGACTCCTCGTCGTGCCGACCTACCGCGAGCTGTTCTCGATCCCGGAGTTCCGGGTGCTGTTCGTGAACCGGTGCGTGGTGATGCTGTCGGTCGCCGCGTCCGGCCTCGCGCTGGGCACGATCACCTACCGGGCGACCGGCTCGCCGGTGCTCACCGCCCTGGCGATGTTCGGCGGCCCGCTCGTCTCGCTGGTCGCCTCCCAGCTGCTGCTGGCGTCCTCGGACTCGGTCCGGCCGCGCACCGCGCTGATGTGGCAGATGGCGGCGCCGGCGGTCGCGAACGGCCTGCAGGCCGTCCCCGGGATGCCGTGGCAAGGCCGGTTCGCGCTGCTGGCGATCCCGTACGTCGTCAACGCGATGTTCTCCGGCACCCAGTGGGTCGTCGTCCGCGACGTGGTGCCGGAGGGCTCGTTCGTGCTCGCCCGGTCGGCGCTGAACCTGGCCGTCGGTGGGATGCAGGTGGTCGGGTACGGCCTCGGCGGCCTGGCGCTGCTGTGGCTCTCGCCGCGGGACCTGTTCCTGGTGGCGGCGCTCGCCGACGCGGCCTGCCTGGTCAACGTCCGGCTCGGGCTGCGGGACCGGCCGGCCCGCGGCCGGGGCGCCGGCAACGTCGTGCGGTGCACCGTGCGGGTGAACCGGGCGCTGCTGGGCTCGGCCGTCACCCGGCCGTTGTACGTCGCGATGTGGGTGCCGAACGGCCTGGTCGTCGGGGCGGAGGCGCTGTACGTCCCCTACGGCCACGGCCCGGTCGCGGGCTACCTGTTCGCCGCCGCGGCCGCGGGGATGATGCTCGGCGACCTGGTCGTCGGCCGGTTCGTGCCGCACCGCCTGCGGGACCGCCTGATCGGGCCGCTGCGCATCACGCTGGCGGCGCCGTACCTGCTCCTGCTGCTGGCGCCGCCCCCGGCGGTGACCGTGGTCGTCGCGTTCGTCGCGTCGGTCGGGTACGCCGCGAGCCTGCCGCTGCAGGAGCGGCTGTTCGCGCACACCGACGCCGCCGTGCACGGCCAGGCGATGGGGCTCTACGGCACCGGGCTGATGGTCTGGCAGGCCGTCGGCGCGCTGATCGGCGGCCTGGTCGCGACGGCGGTCTCCCCCGCGCACGCGATGGGGGCGATGGCCGTCGCGTCCGTGGTGGTCACCGCCGCGAACACGCCGGGGCTGCGGCGCTCGGCGCCGCAGCCGGAGCTCAGCGCTTCCGCGCGCCCTTCTTCTTGATCGGGACGTGCTCGACGTGGTGCTCCTCGTCGGTACCCGGCTCGGCGGCGCCCGTCCCGGGCTCCACGATCCCGTCCTGCGGCGGAGCGCCGACGCTGCCGGCCGTGCCGACCGGCGGCGGCAGCTCGTCGGTCGCCGGCGGTCCGGCGGGCCGGCTGGCCGCGCGCCGACGGGTGCGCGTCACGACCTTCGGCGGCTCCGGGGCGGCCGGTGCCTCCGCGACCGGTTCCGCGGTCTCGGCGGGCTCGGCCACGGGTGCGGTGATCTCGACGGGCTCGACCGGTGCGGTCACGTGCTCCGGCTCGCCGGCCGGCCGGCTGGCGCTCCGGCGGCGGCTGCGGGTGGTGACCTTCGGCGCCTCCGGCTCGGGGCTCTCGGCGGCCTCGGCGGGCTCGGCGGGCTCGGCCACCGGCGCGGGGGTCTCGGCGGGCTCGGCGGGCTCGGCCACCGGCGCGGCGGCCTCGACCGGCTCGACCGAGGCCTCGGCCGCCTCCGGCTCCGGCTCCGGCTTGGCCATCGCGGCGACGTCCTTGGGCGACGGCGCCGCCTTCGGGGACTCCTGCTGGCCGGAGTCGCTGCGACCGCGGCGACCGCGGCGGCCGCCGCGACGGGACTCGTCGTCCCCGCCACGCTTGGCCTCGACCGGGTGCTCGTGCACGATCAGCCCGCGGCCCTGGCAGTGCTCGCAGGTCTCGCTGAACGCCTCGAGCAGCCCGGTGCCGATCCGCTTGCGGGTCATCTGCACCAGGCCCAGCGAGGTGACCTCGGCGACCTGGTGGCGGGTGCGGTCCCGGCCCAGGCACTCGACCAGGCGGCGCAGCACCAGGTCCCGGTTGGACTCCAGCACCATGTCGATGAAGTCGACGACGATGATGCCGCCGATGTCGCGCAGCCGGAGCTGGCGGACGATCTCCTCGGCCGCCTCCAGGTTGTTCTTGGTGACCGTCTCCTCGAGGTTGCCCCCGGAGCCGGTGAACTTGCCGGTGTTGACGTCGACGACGGTCATCGCCTCGGTACGGTCGATGATCAGCGAGCCGCCGGAGGGCAGCCAGACCTTGCGGTCCAGGCCCTTGGCGATCTGCTCGTCGATGCGGTACTCCGCGAACACGTCGGCCTTGCCGCCCCGGCCGTGCTCGCCCGGCTCGTACCGCTCCAGCCGCGGCTCGAGGTCCGGCGCGACGTGCTGGACGTAGCCCTGGACGGTGTCCCAGGCGTCGTCGCCCTGGATGACCAGCTTGGCGAAGTCCTCGGTGAACAGGTCGCGGACCACCTTGAGGGTCAGGTCCGGCTCGCCGTACAGCAGCTGCGGCGCGCTGCCCTTGGCCTTGCGCTCGATGTCCTCCCAGCGGGCCTTGAGCCGCTCGACGTCGCGGGTCAGCTCCTCCTCGCTGGCGCCCTCGGCCGCGGTCCGGACGATGACGCCGGCGGTGTCCGGGACGATCTCCTTGAGCAGCGCCTTGAGCCGGTTGCGCTCGGTGTCGGGGAGCTTGCGGGAGATCCCGCTGGTGGTGCCGTCGGGGACGTAGACGAGGAACCGGCCGGCCAGGCTGATCTGGCTGGTGAGCCGGGCGCCCTTGTGGCCGATCGGGTCCTTGGTGACCTGCACCAGCACGGTCTGGCCGGAGGAGAGCACCGACTCGATCTTGCGCGGCTGGCCGTCCTTGTGGCCGAGCGCGGACCAGTTGACCTCGCCGGCGTACAGCACCGCGTTGCGGCCCTTGCCGATGTCGACGAACGCGGCCTCCATCGAGGGCAGCACGTTCTGCACCCGGCCCAGGTAGACGTTGCCGATCAGCGAGGTCTGGGACTCGCGGGCCACGTAGTGCTCGACGAGCACGCGGTCCTCGAGCACGCCGATCTGGGTGAGGTCCTCGCGCTGCCGGATCACCATCACCCGGTCGACGGACTCCCGGCGGGCCAGGAACTCGGCCTCGCTGACGATCGGGGCGCGGCGGCGGCCGGCCTCCCGGCCCTCGCGGCGGCGCTGCTTCTTGGCCTCCAGGCGGGTCGAGCCGGAGACGGCGGTGATCTCGTCCTCGGCGGACCGGCGGCTCCGGACGCGGGTGACGGTGTTGTCCGGGTCGTCGGAGCTGTCCCCGCCGTCGTCGCCCGACCGGCGCCGGCGGCGCCGGCGGCGGGTCGAGGTGCTCTCGCCCTGGCCCTCCTCGGCCGGAGCGGACGCCTCGGCGGTCTCGTCCGCGCCGTCCTCGGCGCCCTCCTCCGCCTCGTCGGCGTCGGCCTGCGTGTCGGCGCCCTCGGCGTCGCCGCCGGACTTGCGCCGGCGGCGGCCACCGCGGCGCCGGCGGCGCCGGGCGTTGCCGGATCCCTCGCCGCCACCCTCGCCCTCGGCGGCGGTCTCGGTGGCACCCTCGCCCTCGGCGGCGGTCTCGGTGGCGGTCTCGGTGTCCTCCGCCTCGGCGGGGGGCTCCTCGGCCGGCGCCTCGGGCTCCGGCGCGGCCTTCTTCGTGGTCTTCTTCGCGGCGGCCTTCTTGGCCGGGGCCTTCTTGGCGGCGGCCTTCTTCGCGGGCTTCTCCCCGGGCGTCTCCGGGGCCTGGAACAGCACCGCGGGCGCCGCCGGTCCGCCGTCGGAGTCGGTGCCGCCGTCGGCGAGCGCGTCGCCCTGCGGGGCCTCGACGGCCTCCTCGGCCGGCTTCTTCTTCGCCGTCCTCTTCGCGGGGGCCTTCTTGGCCGCGGACTTGCGGGCGGCCGTCTTCTTCGCCGGCGGCGCGGCGTCGTCCGCGGCGGGGAGCTCGACGTCGAGGGTGTCCGCGGAGGGGGCCTCGGCGGGGGCGGCCTCGGGGGCGGCCTTCTTCGCGGCCGCCTTCTTGGCCGTGGTCTTCTTCGCGGCCGCCTTCTTGGCGGTGGCCTTCTTGGCGGCCGCCTTCTTCGCCGGCTTCTCGGCGGCGGCGGCCTCGGGGGGCGCCGCGGCGGTCTCGGGGGTGGTGTCTTCTGCTCCGGCCCGGAGGTCGTCGGCCATGTGTTGCACTCCTAGCGCCCCGCGCTGTGCGCCCGGGCGGTCCGACGTCACCAGCCCGGGTCCTCAAGGCGGGGTGACGCAAAGCCTTCGTGTGGCGACGACGCTCTGTGCGCCACCTGCCGCGGTCGCCGGGCCCTCAGTCAGGAACTGTGGTGGGTCGCTGTCACCGACCTACCGGGCCGCGTCGCGGTCTGGCGTCGTACGTGGGTACGTCATCGAGTCGTCCCGGACGGCTGCCCGGTGCGACCACGGCGAGTATCGCACACCACCCCCGAGGATCCCTCACCGCGAGACACGCAGCGGGTCGCCGACCTCCCCCGTCGCCTCGTCGAGCGGGCCCTGGGCGAGCCGGGTGAGCAGCGGCGCTCCCCCGAGCGCCAGGGCGCCGACGGACGCCAGGCCCGAGAGCACGTCGTCCGGGCGGACCGCCGGCTCGACGTGCCGCAGCACCAGGTCCAGCCGGCTGCCGCCCTCGCGGTCCTCGGCGGCCAGCGACACCACCGCGGCGCGGCAGTCGAACTGCCGCATGCCCTTCTTGGTCATCCGCTCGACCGGAACGGCGTCGGCGGCGAGGAACGCCGCGACCGCGGCCGCGGCCGCCGCGAGGGGGGCGTCGACGTCGAGCAGCCAGTGGCTCGCCTCGAGCCGGTCGGCGAGCGACCCGCCCGGCGACTCGACGACCTCGAGCACGTCCAGCCCGTCCGGGAGCGCCTCCTCCAGCTGCGCCCGGACCAGGTCGGGGTCGACCGTCTCGGCCAGGCCGATCTCGAGGTACTCCGCCTCGCTGGCGGACCCGGTCGGAGCCGCGCCGGCGTACGAGATCCGGGGGTGCGGGTTGAAGCCGGAGGAGTACGCCATCGGCACCCGCGCCCGGAAGATCGCCCGCTCGAACGCCCGGCTGAAGTCCCGGTGGCTGGTGAAGCGGAGGCGGCCGCGCTTGGCGTAGCGGATCCGCAGCCGCTGGACGGGCGGGGCTTGCTGCTCGGGCTGGTCACGCACCGGTCCAGGCTACGGCCGCACGGCCTCCTTCATGGCAACGGAGGGGTACACGGTGCTCACCCGGTGACCGCCCAGCCAGGCCGTCAGCCGGGCCGCCTCGGCCTCGAGGGCGCTCCGCGCGTCCGCGCCGACGTCCTCGAGGACGTTGAGGACAACCACGCCGTCGGGGTCTTGCGCCCAGCAGCCCACGATCCGGCCGTCCCACCAGGCCGTGGTGCCGGCGTTGCCGTTGCTGTCGAACAGCAGCGGGCCGTGCGGGCCCAGGTAGAAGTCGCGCTCCTTCCAGCCCATCACCGTCGGGTCGAGCACCGGCAGCAGCGCCGCCCACGGCTCGACCGACGGGACCTCGGCGTCGTCCTGGGGCAGCAGGTACGCCGGGCGCCCGTCCTCGAACGCGACCTCCACCGCGCCGACGTCGGCGAGGGCGCCGCGGACGGCGGCCTTGGTGCCCCCCAGCCACCAGACGAGGTCCGCCTCGGTCCCGGGGCCGAAGGTCGCAAGCCAGCGGCCGACGAGCTCGGCGAAGCCCTCACGCTCCTTCGCCGGCTCGGGCGGCTCACCCAGCCAGGTCTCCATCGCCGTCCACCGCGGCCGGGCGGTGCGCCAGTGGCCGCCGTTGTGGCCGCGCACGATCTTGCCCTCCACACCGAGCTGGGTGAGGACCCGCGGCGCGATCGGGAAGTGCCCGCCGTAGCTCTTGCCCGGCGAGACGTGGAGGTGGCCGGTGAGCTCCGGCACCTGCTCGCGCAGCTCCTGGGCGGAGAGCTCGGCGCCGTCGGCCAGCCGCGCCAGCGTCGCCCGCTCCGCGGCGTCGATCCAGGCGGCGCCGTCGTCGGCGATCCCGGCGCGCTCGGCGTCCTTGGCGAGGCGGACCCGGTGCGCGGCGGCCACCCGCGCGGAGGCGCTGCCCCACGCGGCCGGGAGCAGCTCCCGGGGGAAGACGAACAGCGTCCGGCGCATCGCGAGCTGCTTGACCAGCGTGCGGTCGTCGTACAGCGCGCGGTCGACGTCTGCGACGGTGAGCCCGTCGACCCGCGCCCAGAGCGAGACGTAGACCGTCGGGGCCTCGGTCGCGTGCAGGACGGTCATCGCCCGGGTCGCCGCGACCGGGTCGGTCGCGTGGTGCCCCGGCGCGAGGGCGTGGCGGCGCGCCAGCCGATGTCGTCTCTCGACGTCGGTCACCGTCCGCATGTGGCCCATCCTGCCGAAGACCACCGACAGCGCTCCTGAGACGATGGCGCGAGTGAGCACCTCCGCGCGCCGGGCGACCATCCTGGTCCTGGTCGGCATCGTCCTGCTGTCGTCCAACCTGCGCCCGACGGCGGTCAGCGTGGGTCCGGTCCTCGCCGAGGTGCGGGACGCGTTCTCGATGTCCGGCCCCGTCGCCGGGCTGCTGACCTCGTTGCCGGTCGTCGCGTTCGCGGTGTTCGGGGCGCTCGCGCCGGCCGCCGCCCGGCGGATCGGCATCCACCGGGTCACCCTGCTCTCGATCCTCGCCGCGGTCGCCGGCCTCCTCGGCCGCGCCGTCACCGGCAGCGAGGCGCTGTTCCTGGTGCTGTCCCTGCTCGCGCTCGGGGGCATGGCGATGGCCAACGTCCTCCTCCCGTCGCTGGTCAAGCTGCACTTCCCGGACCGGATCGGCCGGGTCACCGCGATCTACACGACCGCCCTGTCGGTCGGTCTGACCGCGGCGCTGGTGCTCACGGTCCCGGTCGCGCACGCGTTCGGCGGCTGGCGCTGGGGGCTCGGCGCCTGGGCGGCGCTCGCGATCGTCGCCGCGCTGCCGTGGCTCTCGCTCGTCGCCCACGACCGCAACCTCGAGCGGGCCCCGCGGACGATCACCTTCGGCCAGGTCGCGCGGACCCCGCTCGGCCTGGCGATGGCGCTCTTCTTCGGCCTGCAGTCGCTGCAGGCGTACGCGATCTTCGGGTGGTTCGCCCAGCTCTGGCGCGACAGCGGCTACTCCGCGACCGTCGCCGGGCTGCTCGCCGGGCTGCTCGCCGGTACGGCGATCCCGCTGACGCTGTGGCTGCCGAACGTGGTCGCCCGGCGCGAGGACCCCCGCCGGGTCCTGTACGCCGTGATCGCCGCGTACCCCGTCGGCTTCCTCGGGCTGATGCTCGCGCCGCACGACCTGGCGATCGTCTGGGCGGTCGTCGTCGGCGTCGCGACCGTGACGTTCCCGCTGATCCTCACGCTGATCGGGCTGCGGGCCCGCACACCGGAGGGCACCGCGGCCCTGTCGGCGTTCACCCAGTCGACCGGCTACCTGGTCGCGGCGCTCGGGCCGTTCCTCGTCGGCGTCGTCCACGACACCAGCGGCGGCTGGACCTGGCCGCTCGTGCTGCTGCTCGCGCTGGCGCTCCCGCTCTTCCCGCTGGCCGCCTACGTGTCGCGGCCGGTGATGATCGAGGACCAGCTGCCGGAGCGCTGACCGCGGACGTCATACGGACGGTGTGTCCCCCTGCTCCGACCGGATGACGTCCCGGGCTACACCACCGACAGGGGCAGCAGCTTCTGGCCCGTGGGGCCGATCTGGATCTCGGTGCCCATCTCGGGGCAGACGCCGCAGTCGTAGCAGGGGGTCCAGCGGCAGTCCTCGACCTCGATGTCGGCGCCGTCGGCGGCCGCGAGGGCGTCCTCCCAGTCGGCCCAGAGCCAGTCCTTGTCGAGGCCGGAGTCGAGGTGGTCCCAGGGCAGCACCTCGTCGTAGTCCCGCTCGCGGGTCGTGAACCAGGCGAGGTCAACGCCGGTGCCGTCCAGCGCCCGGTCGGCGCACTCGACCCAGCGGTCGAAGGAGAAGTGCTCGCTCCACCCGTCGAAGCGGCCGCCGTCGCGCCACACCGCCTCGATGATCCGCCCGACCCGGCGGTCGCCGCGGGACAGCAGGCCCTCGATGATGCCGGGCTTGCCGTCGTGGTAGCGGAAGCCGATGGCCCGGCCGAACCGCTTGTCCTCGCGGACCGTGTCGCGCAGCTTCTTGAGCCGCTCGTCGGTCGT
Source organism: Nocardioides aquiterrae (assembly GCF_039526625.1). Lineage (NCBI taxonomy): Bacteria > Bacillati > Actinomycetota > Actinomycetes > Propionibacteriales > Nocardioidaceae > Nocardioides > Nocardioides aquiterrae. The sequence goes on along the minus strand of NZ_BAAAJE010000030.1, from coordinate 38,103 downwards.
CTCGTGGTCGAGCTGGGCGGCCCACTGGAACGGCGTGTGCGGCTTCGGCACGAACCCGCCGATGGAGACCGTGCACCGGATGTCGTTGCGGCCGGAGACCTCGCGGCCCTTGGCGATCACCTTCTTGGCGAGCTCGGCGATCGCGAGCACGTCCTCGTCGGTCTCGGTGGGCAGGCCGCACATGAAGTAGAGCTTCACCTGCCGCCAGCCGTGGGAGTACGCCGTCGCGACCGTGCGGATCAGGTCCTCCTCGGTGACCATCTTGTTGATCACCTTCCGCATCCGCTCCGAGCCGCCCTCGGGGGCGAACGTCAGGCCGGATCGCCGGCCGTTGCGCGAGAACTCGTTGGCGAGCGTGATGTTGAAGGCGTCCACGCGGGTCGAGGGCAGCGACAGCGAGACGTTGGAGCCGTCGTACCGATCGGCCAGGCCCGTGGCCACCTCGCCGATCTCGGTGTGGTCGGCGCTGGACAGGGACAGCAGGCCGACCTCCTCGAAGCCGGTCTTGCGGATGCCGTTCTCGACCATGTCGCCGATGGTCTTGATGGACCGCTCCCGGACCGGGCGGGTGATCATGCCGGCTTGGCAGAAGCGGCAGCCGCGCGTGCAGCCGCGGAAGATCTCGACGGAGAAGCGCTCGTGCACGGTCTCGGCGAGCGGCACCAGCGGCTTGGCCGGGTACGGCCACGCGTCGAGGTCCATCAGCGTGTGCTTGCGGACGCGGAAGGGGATGCCGGGACGGTTGGGCACCACGGCCTCGATGGTCCCGTCCTCGGCGTACGCGACGTCGTAGAACCGCGGCACGTAGATGTTGCCGCTGACCGCGAGCCGGCGCAGCAGCTCGTCGCGGCCGCCGGGACGGCCCTCGCCCTTCCAGTCGCGGACCACCTCGGAGATCGCGAGCACGACCTCCTCGCCGTCGCCGAGCACGGCCGCGTCGAGGAAGTCGGCGATCGGCTCGGGGTTGAACGCCGCGTGGCCGCCGGCCAGCACGATCGGGTCGTCGTCGGTGCGGTCCGCGGAGTGGAGCGGGATGCCCGCGAGGTCGAGCGCGTTGAGCATGTTCGTGTAGCCGAGCTCGGTCGAGAAGCTCAGGCCGAACACGTCGAAGGAGCGCACCGGCCGGTGCGCGTCGACGGTGAACTGCGGGATGCCCGCCTCTCGCATGACCCGCTCCATGTCGGGCCACACGGCGTAGGTGCGCTCGGCGACGATCCAGTCACGCTCGTTCAGCACCTCGTAGAGGATCTGCACGCCCTGGTTGGGCAGGCCGACCTCGTACGCGTCCGGGTACATCAGCGCCCAGCGGACCGTCTCGCCCTCGGGGGCCGCGTCCCACTCCTTGACGGTCGAGTTGAGCTCGCCGCCGACGTACTGGATCGGCTTCGACACCGACGGGAGCCGGGGCTCGAGTCGCGGGAAGACCGATGCGGGCGCGGACATGCAGGGACCTCACAGGGACAGGGGGCAGGGCAAGGGACCAGCGTACGTCGCCGACGGCCCGCCCGCCGAACCGTCAGTCGGTGTCCGCCGCCAGCTCCTCGAGCGCCCGGCGGGCCTCGACGAGCTCCTCCTGGGCGAGCTCGATCATGTCCTCGAGGCCGCGCGCGCCGAAGCGGTTGGCCACGTGGTGAACGGCTTCGGCGATGTCCGGCTCGATCGTCACGTCGTCCATGTGCCCATCCAAACAGATCAGATCGGCGGCTCGGTGGTCTCCGCCTGGCGTGCCGCGACGCTGGCGGACGTCGCCCGCAGCTCGACGGGCGGCAGCAGCAGGAGGAGCAGGAAGCCGAGGGCGCCCACGGCCGCGGCCAGCAGGAACACGGTGTCCATCGACTCCGCGAACCCGACCTTGAAGGGGTGCGCGATCACCGGGTCCATCCGGTCGATCACCGAGGAGTCGTCCTGGACCTGTGCGATGAGCGCCGGGTCCGGCCCGTGGCCCTCCGCGACCGCCTGCTGCCAGGCGGCGGTCCGGCCATCCTCCCGGATGGCGTCCGCGATGTTCGCGCCGACGCTGCTGAACAGCACCGAGAGGAACACCGCGACGCCGAGGGTGCCGCCGATCTGCCGGAAGAACGTCGCCGAGCTGGTGGCGACGCCGATCTCGGTGGGCGGGACGGCGCTCTGGGCGATCAGCAGCAGCGGCTGCATGCAGTTGCCGAGGCCGATGCCGAGCACGAACATCGACGCGCTCACCCACACCAGCGCGGTGTCCGCCCCGCAGAACGACAGCAGCAGCAGGCCCGCCACCATGATCGCGGAGCCGACGACCGGGAACAGCCGGACGTGGCCGGTCCGGGAGATCACCTGGCCGGAGCCGATCGAGGCCGCCATCATCCCGACCACCATCGGCAGCATCAGCAGTCCCGACTCGGTGGGCGAGGCGCCGTGCACGATCTGCATGTACAGCGGCAGCAGCATGATGCCGCCGAACATCGCGACGCCCACGATCACGCTGGCGGCGATCGTGACCCACGCCGCCCGGATCCGGAAGATGCGCAGCGGGATCAGCGCGGCGTCGCCCATCGCCCGCTCGGCCAGGAAGAACGCCACGATGCCGAGCGCGCCGACCACGAAGCACGCGACGGAGCGCGGCGAGCCCCAGCCCCAGATCCGGCCCTGCTCGGCCACCGTCAGCAACGGCACCAGGCCGACGACGAGCGCGGCGGCGCCCCACCAGTCGATCCGCACGCTCTGCCGATCACGGGGGCCGTCGTGGTGGACGTGCAGGGTGCGGAACACGACGACCAGCGCGGCGATGCCGATCGGCACGTTGACGAGGAACACCCACCGCCAGCCGGTGAGGCCGAGGATCGTGACCTGGCCGGCGAAGAACCCCCCGATCAGCGGGCCCAGCACGCTCGACGTACCGAACATCGCCATGAAGTAGCCCGTGTAGCGGGCGCGCTCGCGCGGGGACACGATGTCGCCGATGATCGCCAGCACCAGCGTGAAGAGGCCGCCGGCGCCGATGCCCTGGAACGCGCGGAACGCCGCGAGCTGGTACATCGAGGTCGTGAACGAGCACAGCGCCGAGCCGACGATGAAGACGGTGATCGCGAACATGAACAGCTTCTTGCGGCCGTACAGGTCGCCGAGCTTGCCGTAGATCGGCGTCGTGATCGTGGCGGTGATCAGGTACGCCGTCGTCACCCACGCCTGGACCGACAGCCCGTTCAGGGAGTCGGCGATGGTGCGGATCGACGTCGACACGATCGTCTGGTCGAGGGCACCCAGGAACATGCCGAGCATCAGGCCGGAGAGGATGGTGAGCACCTGGCGGTGCGTGTACTCGCCTGAGTGGGAGCCGGAGTGGCCCGCGGCCGGGTTCGCGCTCATCGTCAGCCAGCCTAGAACCTGTTCCCACGGGCGCTCCGTAGGGTTTCCCCATGAGCCGCCCGTCCTGGACGACCGTCACGCCCGTCGCCGCCCTCGTCGTCCTCGGGCTGACGTGGGGCAGCCACCCCGGGGTGGTCGCCGCGGCCGGGATCGGCGTGTTCCTGGTCGGGGCGGTGCTGAGCGCCGTGCACCACGCCGAGGTGGTCGCGCACCGGGTCGGCGAGCCGTTCGGCTCGCTCCTGCTCGCCGTGGCCGTCACGGTGATCGAGGTGGGCCTGATCGTGTCGCTCATGGTCGGCAGCGAGGGCGACACGTCCGCGCTGGCGCGCGACACCGTGTTCGCGGCCGCGATGATCACCGTGAACGGCATCGCCGGCCTGGCGCTGGTGATCGGCGCGGTGAAGTACCGCATGGCCGTGTTCAACCCGGAGGGCGCCGGCTCCGCGCTGACCACGGTCGTCGCGCTGGCGGCGCTCACCCTGGTGCTGCCCCGCTTCACCACCAGCGAGCCCGGCCCCGAGTTCTCCTCGTCGCAGCTGGCGTTCGCCGCGGTCGCGTCCCTGGCGCTCTACGGGATCTTCGTGTTCACCCAGACCGTGCGGCACCGCGACTTCTTCCTGCCGGTCGACGACGGCCGCGGGCCCGCGGACGAGGACGGCGACGGCCACGCCGACCCGCCCGACGACCGGGCCGCGCTGGCCAGCCTGGTGCTGCTGCTCCTCGGCCTGGTCGCGGTCGTCGGCCTCGCGAAGGTCGAGTCGTACCCGATCCAGGACGGCGTCGCGGCCGTCGGCTTCCCGGAGTCGTTCGTCGGCGTCGTGATCGCGCTGGTGGTGCTGCTGCCGGAGTCGATCGCCGCGGCGCGCGCGGCCGCCCGGAACCGCGTGCAGACCAGCCTCAACCTGGCCTACGGCTCGGCGATGGCGAGCATCGGGCTCACCATCCCGGTCATCGCCGTGGCGTCGATCTGGCTGGACGGCCCGCTGGTCCTCGGCCTCGAGCCGATGCAGATGGTGCTGCTGGTGGTCTCGGTGATCACCGCCGTGCTGACGGTCGTGCCGGGCCGCGCCAAGACCCTCCACGGCCTGGTGCACCTGGTGCTGCTCGCGGCGTTCGTGTTCTTGTCGATCAAGCCCTGACCGGCGTCCGGGCCGGCATCGTGAACCGGTTCGGCACGGTCTCGGTCGAGCGCAGGTGGATGTTCTGCAGCAGCCCGATCGCCAGCATGCCGGCGAACATCGAGCTGCCGCCGTACGACACGAACGGCAGGGGTACGCCGGTGACCGGCATGATGCCCAGGCACATGCCGACGTTCTGGAAGGCCTGGAACCCGAACCAGCAGGCGATGCCGGCCGCGGCCAGCCGGCCGAAGACGTCGTCGCTGTGGGCGGCGATCCGCAGCGCGCGCCAGATCACCACGGCCAGCAGCGCGATCAGCACGCCGGCCCCGACCAGGCCGAGCTCCTCCCCCGCGACCGTGAACACGAAGTCGGTGTGCTGCTCGGGCACGAAACCCGCCCGGGTCTGCGAACCGTCGAAGAGGCCCTGGCCGAACAGGCCGCCGTTGCCGACCGCGATCCGTGCCTGCTCGACGTTGTAGCCGGCCCCGCGCGGGTCGAGGTCGGGGTTGGTGAACGCCAGGAACCGGTCCACCTGGTACTGCTTGAGGAATCCCGCCGCGACCGCCGCCGCGGCCGCGGTGACGCCGCCGGCCGCCAGCAGCGCGAGCCACCGGCGCGGTGCGCCGGACACGGCGAGCACGCCGAAGACCGTCGCGGACAGCACCAGCATGGTGCCGAGGTCGGGCTGGAGGACGATCAGCGACGCCGGCAGCCCGGCGATCACGAGCATGCCGGCGACGTCGCCGAGGGATCCCCCCGGCCGGCCGCGCCGGGCGTCGGCGCGCTCGGCCACCCAGAGCGCCATCCCGATGACGACGGCGAGCTTGGCGAACTCCGAGGGCTGGATGGACATCCCGCCCAGCTGCAGCCAGGAGCGCGAGCCGTTCACGGTCGACCCCATCGTCAGCACCAGCACCAGGCCGCAGATCGACCCGAGGTAGACCAGCGGTGCGACGATCCGCAGCCACCGGTGGTCGATGGCCATCACGACGACCAGCAGCACCAGCCCGATCGCGACGTTCACGAGCTGCTTCTTCAGGTACGCCGTGGGGTCGCCGCCGGTGAGGTCGTGCCGCTGGCTGGTGGCGGACCAGACGAGCAGGCTGCCCAGGGTGACCAGGGCGAGCACCGCGAGCATCAGCGCACAGTCGGCGCGCGGCGGGGCCAGGCGGGTGGTCCGGAGCATCAGTCGTCCTTCCGGGCGGGCGGCAGGATCGATCCGTCCTTCATGAACACCGGCAGGCCGGCGGGCGGGGTGGTCCCGGGGATCGCGGCCCGCGCGGGGTCCACGGTCATCCCGTCGATGCCGTAGAGCGTCTCCCAGATCTTGCGGACCGCGGGTCCGGAGGTGCCCGAGCCGGTGCCGGCCTGGCTGACCATCATCACGACCACGTAGTTCTCGTCGTACGACGCGACCCAGGAGGTCGACTGCTTCCCGTAGACCTCGGCCGACCCGGTCTTGCCGCGGATGTGGACCTTGTCGAGCGGGAACCCGCCGAACTTCCACGCGAGCGTGCCCACCTTGGGCGTGCCCTGCAGCGCGGTGTCGACGTACTTCAGGCTGGCCGGAGTGGCGTCCACCTTGCCGACCACCTTCGGGCCGATCCGCTTGAGCACGGTGCCGTCCGGGCTGACGATCGCCTTCGCGACCCGCGGCGCGTAGAGGGTGCCGCCGTTCGACAGCGCGGCGTACGCCCGGGCCAGCTGGAGCGGCGTGACCATCGTGTCGCCCTGGCCGATGGAGAAGTTCACGGCGTCGCCGGCCCGGTAGTAGCTGCCCTCGAGGCAGAACTCGTGCGCGAACAGCCTCAGGAACGGGGTCTTCCCGGTGCCCTTCTCGTCCATCGTGCAGTAGTAGTCCTTCATCGCCTTCCAGTAGGCGAGCTTCCAGTGCCGGTCCGCGATCCGGCCGCTCGCCTCACCGGGCAGGTCGGAGCCCGTCTCGCTGCCGAACCCGAAGTTCTTGGCCTCCTGGACCAGGGGGTCCTTCGCGTCCACGTTCTGCGGGTTCGAGCCGTACTTCTGCCAGAAGTGCAGGCCGACCCGGTAGAAGAACGTGTCGCAGGAGAGCTGCAGCGCCTCGGCGAACGTGATCGGGCCGTAGGACGCCGACTCGTAGTTCTTGAACCACCGGTTGCCGACCTGGAGGCCGGACGAGCAGTCCAGCCGGGTGTCCGGCGAGTACCCGTTGTTGAGCGCACCGACGGTCATGATCGGCTTCCACGTCGACCCCGGCGCGAACTGGCCCTGGGTCGCCCGGCCGAGCAGCGGGTTGCCGGCCTTCGTCGAGTACAGGCGGTCGAGCTGCCGCTTGGTGATGCCGCCGACCCACACGCCGGGGTCGTACGTCGGCTGGCTGGCCATGGCGACGATCCGGCCGGTCCTCGCCTCCATCACGACGACCGCGCCGGAGTCGGCGACGTAGTTCTTGTGGGTGACCTTGTCGTAGGTCTGCCGCGCGGTCCGGATGGTCTCGGCGAGCTGCCGCTCGACCACGCCCTGGACCTTGGCGTCGATCGTCGTGACCAGCGTGTCGCCCGGCTGGCCCGCGACCTCGCTGTCGTCGCCCAGCACCCGGCCCATCGAGTCGACCGCGACGCTCTTGTAGCCGGGCATGCCGCGCAGCCAGCGGTCGTACTCCTTCTCGACCCCGGCCCGGCCGACGACCGAGGCGCCGTTGACCGAGCGGTCCCCGTCCTTCTGGGCGCGGTCGTACTCGTCCTCGGTGACCGGGCTGAGGTAGCCCAGCACGTGCGCGAGGTTCACGCCGTACGGCCGCGGGTAGGCCCGCACGCTCTGCTGCTCGGCGAGCACGCCCGGGTAGTCCTCGGGCTGCTCGAGGATGCGCAGGGCGACGTCCTGCCGCACGTCCGTGGCCACCGGGACCGGCTGGTAGGGCGAGCCGTTCCACGTCCGCAGCTGGTGCCGGATCCGCGCCACCGGCACCTGCACGACGCCGGCCACCCGGCCCAGCAGGACCTCCTGCTGGTGCTCGGTCATCTTGCCGAGCATGGTCGTGTCGACCGAGACCACCCACGAGAGCCGGTTGGCGACCAGCGGGCGGCCCATGTCGTCGACGATCAGGCCGCGCTGGGGCTGCACCACGATGTCGCGGACCGACTGGGACGCCGCCTGGGCGTGGTACTGGTCGCCGCTGACGACCTGGAGGTAGTACAGCCGCGCGAACAGCGTGGCGAACAGCGAGAACACCAGCACCTGGAGGACGACCAGCCGGAGCCGGCCGGAGCGCGTCGACATCGGGGCACCCACCTCAGGCCAGCGAGCGGTCGGGCTCGATGCGGCGGAACAGCGCCATCACGGGCGGCAGCACCAGCGGCGTGAGCAGCACGTCCCAGACCAGCGCGACCACGATCACCTCGAGCAGCTCCGGGATGCCGACCGGGCCGCCGAGCACGATGCCGGTGAGCGCGAAGACCGAGGTGCCCACGAACGAGGCCGCGGCGACGGTGGCGAGCACGGCGGTGGCGGAGGGCCGGTCGCCCGGCCGGCTGCCCTGCCGACTCCCCCGCTGCACGACGTGGCCGGCGACGTACCCGACCACGACCAGGGCGAGGGCCCAGCGGCCGGCGAGGTGGTCCGCCGGCGGTGCCAGGTCGAGGGCGACGCCGGCGGCGAAGCCCAGCACCGCGGCGAACTGCGGGCCGCGGACCAGCGCGGCGCCGACGACGACCAGCAGGCACAGGTCCGGGCCGATGCCGTCCCAGGCGAGGTGGGGGAACAGGCTGACCTGGAGCACCAACGCCACCGAGACGGCGACGAAGGCGACCAGCGCACGCAGCCAGGTCATCGGGGCCCCTTCATCGCAGCGTCCCGTTCGCCTCGATGACCGCGCGGTCGCTCGCCGTGCCGGACGGGACGACCACGCCGAGCAGGTCGAGCGCGCCGAAGTCGACGAACGGGTCGATGACCGCGCGCTGGGTGGTCTCGCGGACGCTGCTGTAGACGTGGGTGACCCTGCCGACGGGGACCCCGGACACGTACGGGCCGCCGGCCTCGCTCCCCCAGGTGACGACGGTGTCGTGCTCGGCCGGGACCGCGGTCTGGTCGACCAACTCCAGGTCGAGCCGGCCGTCGCTGCCGAGCACGCCGCGGCCGTGCAGGAGTCCCACCTGCATGCTGCGGCCGACCCGCGCACCGACGACCGAGTCGGCGTCGACGATCAGGAGCACGGTGGCGGTGGTGCGGGTGACGCGCAGGACCCGGCCGACCAGGCCGTCGTTGTTCAGCACGGTCAGGTCGGGGCGGACGCCGGCGTCGGACCCGGCGTCGATGGTGACCGTCCGCGAGAACGACTGCGAGGGGCCCAGGCCGACGACACGGGCCGGCACCAGCGAGGTCCCCAGGCTGCGGGCGGCGGCGGTGAGGCCGTCGTACTCGTCGAGGCGGTTCTTGTCGTAGTCCTCGGTGGCGAGGTCCGAGCGCAGCCGGGAGTTCTCCGCCTGGAGCCGCAGCAGGTCCTGCTGCATGTCGTCGCGGGACCGGAACCAGTCCGGCACCGCGGTGAACGGGCGGACCGCGGTGGCCGTGGCGACCTCGACCGGGCCGAAGACCTCCCCGACCGCCCGGCGCGCGGAGTCGACCGGCCCGCCCGCCTGCGCGTCGAGCGTCATCAGGCTCAGCGACGCGAGGACGAGCGCGACCAGGAGCGCGGGCGACGGCTGCTGCCCGCCGCCGGGTCCCCGCCAGCGCCGCTCCCGCATCCGGCTCATCCGGCGCGCCTCTGGTCGCTGACCAGGACCTGCTGGAGCGCCTCGAACTCCTCGACGCACTTGCCGGCGCCGAGGGCGACGGAGGTCAGCGGGTCCTCGGCGACGTGGACCGGCATCCCGGTCTCGTGGCGCAGCCGCTCGTCGAGCCCGCGGAGCAGGGCGCCGCCGCCGGTGAGCACGATCCCGCGGTCCATGATGTCGCCGGCCAGCTCGGGCGGCGTCTGGTCGAGGGTGGCGCGCACGGCGTCCACGATCGCGTGCAGCGGCTCCTCGAGCGCCTGGCGGACCTCGGCGCTCGAGACCACGACGGTGCGGGGCAGCCCGGAGACCATGTCGCGGCCGCGGATCTCCGCCTCGGGCTCGTCGAGCGTCGGGAACGCCGAGCCGAGGGTCATCTTGACCTCCTCGGCGGTGCGCTCGCCGAGCATCAGCGAGTGCTCCTTCTTCATCCACGCGACGATCGCCTGGTCCAGGTCGTCGCCCGCGGTGCGCACGGACAGGCTGGTGACGATGCCGCCGAGCGAGATGACCGCGACCTCCGTCGTACCGCCGCCGACGTCGACGACCATGTTGCCGGTGGCCTGGTGGACCGGAAGCCCGGCGCCGATCGCGGCGGCCATCGGCTCCTCGACGATGTAGACCCGGCGGGCGCCGGCCTGGTAGCCGGCCTCCTTGACCGCGCGCTGCTCGACGGCGGTGACGCCGCTCGGCACGCAGATGACCATTCGGGGCTTGGCGAAGTAGCGGCGCCGGTGCACCTGCTGGATGAAGAAGCGCAGCATCTGCTCGGTCGCGTCGAAGTCGGCGATCACGCCGTCCTTGAGCGGGCGGATCGCGGTGATGTGGTCGGGCGTGCGTCCGATCATCCGCTTGGCCTCGTGGCCGACCGCGAGGATCTCGCCGGTGGCGTCGTTCAGCGCGACGACGCTGGGCTCGTCCAGCAGGACGCCCTTGCCGCGCACGTACACGAGGGTGTTGGCGGTCCCGAGGTCCACGGCCATGTCGCGGCCGATGAAGCTGTTCGCCATGTGTCGCCCTGTCGCTGGGTGCGCCACCGCTGGGGTCGGTGGTGCAGGTGGGGAAGAAGTGACAACAGGCTACGAAGGGACCGCGCGGGCTCCGGGGACGACACGCGGCGCGACCAGCAGATTCACCCGCGAGTCGGCGCTACTGCAGGTCGCGAGACCCTCGAGTCGGCGCGAATGCAGATCGGTCACCTGCACTGGCGCCGACTCGGCACCCCCAGGACCTGCACTGGCGCCGACTCGGCACCCCCTGGGCCTGCACTGGCGCCGACTCGGCACCCCCTGGGCCTGCACTGGCGCCGACTCGGCGTCAGCTGGGGAACCAGAGCGCGATCTCGCGCTCGGCGGACTCCGGGGAGTCGGAGGCGTGCACGAGGTTCTCGCGGTTGGAGAGCGAGTAGTCGCCGCGGATGGTGCCCGGGGCGGCCTTGCGGCCGTCGGTGGCGCCGTTGAGGGCGCGGACGATGTCGATGGCCTCGTCGCCCTCGAGCACCAGCGCGACCAGCGGGCCGCTGGTGATGAACTCGCGCAGCGGCGGGTAGAAGTCCTTCTCGACGTGCTCGGCGTAGTGGCGGTCGGCCTGCTCGGCCGTGATGGTGCGCTGCTCCATCGCCACGATGGCCAGGCCCTTGGCCTCGAAGCGGGCGAGGACCTGGCCGACCAGGCCACGGCGGACGGCGTCGGGCTTGAGCAGGACGAGCGTGCGCTGGATCATGCGCCGATCCTAGAGAGAGGCGGCGCGCCGGACGACGTCGGCCGGGACCTCGCCGACCGCGTCCGCGTCCGCGACCGGGGCGTCCGCCACCCGGCGCACCGGGATGTGGCCGCCCCACACCGCGGCCGCGACGTCCTCGGGCTCGTCCACCGGCCCCCCGTCGCGCGCCTTCATCGACGCCTCGTGCAGCGGGACCGCGAGCACGGCCGTGGCCGCCAGCTCCTTGCCGGTGCTCGGCCGCAGGGTCGCCGCGCGGCCCGGGATCATGTGGTCGACGATCAGGCCGAGCGCCCGCTGCCGCTCGTCAGGGTCGTCGACGACCCGGGCCCGGCCGATCACGACCGCGGACCGGTAGTTCATCGAGTGGTGGAACGCCGACCGGCCGGCCACCAGGCCGTCCAGCTCGGTCACCGTGACGCAGACCGTCGTGTCGGTCGCGGCGCGCAGCCAGCCGGCGGCGACCGAGCCGTGCACGTAGAGCGTCCCGTCCTCGTCCGGTCCGTCCGGGTCGACCGCGAACGCGGTCGGCAGCACCAGCGGGTGCCCGCCCACGACGACGCCCAGGTGCGCGACCAGCGCGTCCTCGAGCAGCCCGTGCAGCACCTCGCGGTCGACGACCATCCGGTTGCGGCCGCGGCCGACGGTCGTGCGGGGCGTGGGCGAGAGCGGGGTCGTGGTCACGAGCGCTAGCCTGGCGGAGAAGTGGCCTGCGCACACGGGCCAATCCGCACCCATTTCGACAGGACAATCGATGGCGACGCTCCCGGTCACCCTGGACCGCTCCGCCCCCGGCTCCCTCGGCGGACAGCTCTCGGGCCGGATCCGCGACCTGGTCGTCGTGGGCACCCTGGCCCGCGGCGACCGGCTGCCGAGCAGCCGCGCCCTGGCGGTGGAGCTCGGCGTGAGCAGGTCGGTCACCGAGCAGGCCTACGAGCAGCTGCTCGCCGAGGGCTGGCTCGAGGCCCGCCGCGGGTCGGGGACCTACGTCGCCGCGACCGGGGCGGCGCGCGCCGCCGTACCGCACCGCCGAACCACGCCGGAGGAGCGCCCGCTGGTCCGGCTCGACGCCGGCACCCCCTGGATCGACCCGCGGCACGCCGCGGGCTGGCGCCGGGCGTGGCGGGAGGTGTCCACCGCCCGGCCGCCGCGGGGGTACGACGACCCGCGCGGCCTCCCCGAGCTCCGCGCCCTGCTCGCGGACCGGCTCGCCCGCACGCGCGGGCTCGCCGTCGACCCCGACGAGCTGGTCGTCACCCACGGCACCACCGACGGCCTCCGCCACCTGCTCACCGTGCTGCCGCCGGGACCGGTGGCCATCGAGGACCCCGGTTACCGCGCCGCGGTCGAGACGGTCCGGGGGGCGGTGCGCGAGGTGCGCGACCTCCCCGCGCTCGAGGCGGTCACGGACCTGACGGGCGTCGTCGCCGCGTACGTCACGCCGGCGCACCAGCACCCGCTCGGCCGGGTGCTGCCCGGCCCGGGCCGGGTGGCGCTGCTCGCCGCGGCCCGGGCGGCGGCCGCGGTCGTGGTCGAGGACGACTACGACTCCGAGTTCCGCTACGACGTCGCACCGGTGCCGGCGCTCGCCAGCCTGGACCGCGGGCGGGTGGCCTACCTCGGCACCGCCGCCAAGTCCGTCGCGCCGTCGCTGCGGCTGGGCTGGCTGGTGCCGCCGCCGGACCTGCTCGACGCGATCAACGCGCGGCGGCTGGTCACCCACGAGGGCGCCCCGTGGCCGGTGCAGCGGGCGTTCCTCGCGCTGCTGCGCGACGGGTACGTCGACAAGGTCGTGCGCACGGCGCGGCGCGTGTACGCCGACCGCGCGCCCCGGGTCGCCGCCGCGCTCGCGCCGTACGCCGAGCCGGCCGGCCCGGTCGCGGGGATGTACTCCACCTGGCTGCTCCCCCAGGCCGACGCGCTCCGGGCGCGGGCCGCGGCCCGCCGGGCGGGCTTCGAGGTGCCCCTGCTCGCGGACTACTGCCGGTCCGCGACGCTCACCGGGCTGGTCGTGGGCTTCGGCGGTGTCACCGACGACGAGCTCGACCGCGCCCTGGCGGCGCTGGTCTCAGCGCTCTGAGTCGTGCGCGGCGTCGAACGCCGCGTACGCGGCGGCGCGCTCCCGCTCGATCTTGCGGCCGAGGAAGTACGCCGAACCCCACAGCAGCGCGAAGATCACGCCGAGCACGAACATCATGGGGATCACGAAGCCCAGGCCGATCGCGGCGCCCTGGATCACCCAGCCCAGGCTGTACGCCCACTCGGCGCGCAGCAGGCCCGCGAGCAGGAGGCACGCCACGGCCAGGCCGAGCCCGACCCACAGCGCGGTCGACGTGTCGACCCCCGCGATGCTGATCAGGACCGGCGTTGTCAGGCCGAGGGTGATCGCCTCGAGGCTCAGCACCGCCGCGCACATGCCCCGGCGCGGCGAGCGGGTCCGGTCGTCGGTCACGAGCGGCCGCCCTGCCGCACCAGCAACGAGCGGGCCTCGCCGACGGTGACGACCGACCCGGTCACCAGCACGGCGCCGGACCCGAGCGGGTCGCCGAACGCCTCGCCGGCCTCGGCGAGCGCGGCGGCCTGGTCGATCGCGTCGGAGAGCCGGCGCGCGACGCTGACCCGGTCCTCGCCGAAGATCTCGCGGGCGGCCGCGGCGAGCTCCTCGGCAGGAAGGGCGCGGTCGGTGGAGTTCTGCGTGCACACCAGGTGGGCGAGGTGCGGCTCGAACGCGGCGAGCAGGCCCTCGTGGTCCTTGTCCCCCATCACGCCGATCACACCGATCAGCGGCGCGAACGCGAACGAGTCCTCGAGCGCCGCCGCCGTCGCCTCCGCGCCGTGCGGGTTGTGCGCGGCGTCGAGCACGATCGTGGGGCTCCGCCGGACGATCTCGAGCCGGCCCGGCGAGGTCACCTCGGCGAACGCCGCGCGGACGACCTCGTCGTCGAGGGCCTGGCTCTGCTCACCACCGGCCGCGAAGGCCTCGACGGCCGCCAGGGCGACCGCCGCGTTCTGCGCCTGGTGCGCGCCGTGCAGCGGGAGGAAGACGTCGTCGTACCGCGCCCGCAGCCCCTGCAGCGACAGCATCTGGCCGCCCACGGCCGGCACCCGGGACACGACGCCGAACTCCAGGCCCTCGCGGACCACGGTCGCGCCGACCTCGGCGGCCCGCGCGAGCAGGATCGCGGCGACGTCCGGCGCCTGCTCCGCGAGCACCGCGGTCGAGCCCGGCTTGATGATCCCGGCCTTCTCGACCGCGATGTCCGCCGGCGTGTCCCCGAGGTACGCCGCGTGGTCGACCGCGACCGGCAGCACCACCGCGACCGCCGCGTCGGCGACGTTGGTCGCGTCCCAGGACCCGCCCATGCCGACCTCGACGACGGCCACGTCGACCGGGGCGTCGGCGAACGCGGCGTACGCCATGCCGACCACGGTCTCGAAGAACGACAGCGGGTGCGGCTGGTCCTCGTCGACCAGGTGCGTGTACGGCGCCACGTCGTTGAACGCCCGCACGAACTCCTCGTCGGTGAGCGGCTCGCCGTCGATCGAGATCCGCTCGGTCATCCGCTCGACGTGCGGGCTGGTGAACCGCCCGGTCCGCAGGTCCAGCGCCCGCAGCAGCGTGTCGATCATCCGGGACGTCGACGTCTTGCCGTTGGTCCCGGTCAGGTGGATCACCGGGTAGCCGCGCTGCGGGTCACCCAGCAGCTCGGTGAACGCACGGATGCGGTCGAGCGAGGGCTCGAGCCTGGTCTCGGGCCACCGCGACAGCAGCGCGTCCTCGACCTCCTCGAAGGTCTCGGCCAGGCGGGGGGTCTCAGTCATCTCGCGACGAGTCTAGGGACAGGTCACTCGACGAGCAGACTCACCATGTCCACCACGGGCTCGTAGCCGATGACCTGGTAGATCCGGTTCGACGTCGGGTTGGCCTGGTCGGTGAACAGGCAGCAGCGGATCCCCTGCTCGAGGTAGCCCCGCGAGACCTCGGCCACGGCGCGGCTCGCGAAGCCGCGGCCGCGCTGCTCCCTCGGCGTGTAGACCGGCCCGATCCGCGTCACGCCGTTCGCCGGCAGGTTGGCCGCGGTCAGGTGGACCGGGGTGCCGGTCTCGTCCTCCCACAGCCAGATCAGCCCGTCGTCGATGCGGGCCGTGATCATCTCCAGCGAGAACTCCTCCATCGCGTGCGTGCCCTCGCGGCCGGCCTGCTCGGCGGCGTCGGTGCCGAACGCCCGGAACCAGGCCCGTCCGAGCTCGGCGTCGGCGCGGGTCGCCGGGCGGAGCCGGCCCACGGGCGCCGGCGGCACGACCAGCTCGCCGAGCTCGAACAGCCGCAGGTGCTCGTCGACCACCGCGGTCCGCCCGCTCAGCCGAGCGGTCTCGTCGGCGACGACCCGGGCCGTGGGCAGCGCGCCGTTGACCGCGCTCACGACCTCCCCGCGCTCGTGGAGCACCCGGGCCAGCTCGAGGGCGGCGTCGTCGGGCATCGGCAGCAGGTAGAGCGGGTAGGGCGCGAACGGCGCGGTCCGCATCCCGACCCCGGTCACCTGACCCCTGTCGCCGCGGGCGATCACCCACCAGCGGTACGGCGCGGGCGAGCCGGTGCCGGCGGCGTACCGGGCGGTGACGGTGGCGATCACCGTGGTCTGCACGGGGTCGGCGGCGAGGTGGTCGCGGGTCGCGTCGAGGAACGCTGCAGGATCGTCGGTGAACTCCAGGGGCATGCGGAAAGTCAGCCAGCCCGGGTCCGCGGTCACAACCGGTTTCTCCGTCGCGGAGCGCCCGCCCTAGGATTTCTCGTATGACCGACACCCAGGCCGACCAGGTTCCCGAGACGACGACCGCTCCGCGGCGCGTCGTAGCGGTACCCGACAAGCCGGCGCTGGAGGGGCTCGAGGCCACCTGGGGAGCCCGGTGGAAGGCCGACGACACCTACGCCTTCGACCGCACCCAGCCGCGCGAGAACGTCTACTCGATCGACACGCCGCCGCCCACGGTGAGCGGCAGCCTGCACGTCGGCCACGTCTTCTCGTACACGCACACCGACCTGGTCGCCCGCTTCCAGCGGATGCGCGGCAAGTCCGTCTTCTACCCGATGGGCTGGGACGACAACGGCCTGCCCACCGAGCGCCGGGTGCAGAACTACTACGGCGTGCGGTGCGACCCGTCGCTGCCGTACGACCCGGACTTCACGCCGCCGGAGAAGCCCGACCCGAAGCGCCAGATCCCGATCAGCCGCCCGAACTTCATCGAGCTGTGCGAGCAGCTCGTCGCCCAGGACGAGGAGGTCTTCGAGCGGCTGTGGCGGATCCTCGGCCTGTCGGTCGACTGGAAGCAGCACTACACGACGATCGGCCCGAAGGCGCAGGGCGTCAGCCAGCGGGCGTTCCTGCGCAACCTCGCCCGCGGCGAGGCCTACCTCCAGGAGGCGCCGACGCTCTGGGACGTCACGTTCCAGACCGCGGTCGCCCAGGCCGAGCTCGAGGCGCGCGAGTACGACGGCGCGTACCACCGGGTCGCCTTCCACCGGCCGTCCGGCGAACCCGTGTACATCGAGACCACCCGGCCCGAGCTGATCCCGTCGGTGGTCGCGCTGGTCGCACACCCCGACGACGAGCGCTACCAGCCGCTGTTCGGCACGACCGTCACCTCGCCGGTGTTCGGCGTCGAGATCCCGGTGCTCGCCCACCCCGCGGCCGAGATGGACAAGGGCGCCGGCATCGCCATGAGCTGCACCTTCGGCGACCTCACCGACGTCCAGTGGTGGCGCGAGCTGAACCTGCCGGTCCGCACGCTGATCGGCCGCGACGGCCGGATGTCGCGGGAGACGCCCGAGTGGCTCGCGCACGAGCCCGCCGCGGCGGCGTACGAGGAGCTCAAGGGCAAGACGGCATTCTCCGCCCGCGAGGCCCTGGTCGCGATGCTGCGCGAGACCGGTGACCTGGACGGCGAGCCCACGCCGACCCGGCGGATGACGAACTTCTACGAGAAGGGCGACAAGCCGCTGGAGATCGTGGCGACCCGCCAGTGGTACATCCGCAACGGCGGCCGCGACGCCGCGCTGCGCGAGGAGCTGCTGGCGCGGGGCGCGGAGATCCAGTGGTACCCGCCGCACATGAAGCACCGCTACGACAACTGGGTCGGCGGCCTGAACGGCGACTGGCTGATCTCGCGGCAGCGGTTCTTCGGCATCCCCTTCCCGGTCTGGTACCCGCTCGACGCCGACGGCGAGCCCGACTACGACCACCCGCTCCTCCCCCGCGAGGACGAGCTGCCGATCGACCCGTCGACCGACGCGCCGAACGGCTACACCGAGGACCAGCGCGGGAAGCCCCACGGCTTCCTCGGCGACCCCGACGTGATGGACACCTGGGCGACGTCCTCGCTCACCCCGCACATCGCGGGCGGATGGGAGTCCGACGACGACCTGTGGCAGCGCGTGTTCCCCATGGACCTGTGCACCCAGGCGCACGACATCATCCGCACCTGGCTGTTCTCGCGGGTGGTCCGCGCCCACTTCGAGAACCACACCGTCCCGTGGACGCACGCGCTGGTCTCCGGCTTCATCCTCGACCCGGACCGCAAGAAGATGTCGAAGTCCAAGGGCAACGTCGTCGTCCCGACCGACATCTTGGACAAGTACGGCGCGGACGCCGTCCGCTGGCGCGCCGCGATGGCGCGCCCGGGCCTGGACTCGCCGTTCGACGAGGCCCAGATGAAGGTCGGCCGCCGGCTGGCGATGAAGGTCCTGAACGCGTCGAAGTTCGTGCTCGGCGGCGTCGGCGCGACCAGCGTGAACCCGTTCGAGGTCTCCGAGCCGGTCGACTGCGCGCTGCTCGGCCGCCTCGGCGAGGTGATCACGAGGGCGACCGACGCGTTCGAGGCCTACGACTACACGACCGCGCTGGAGACCGTCGAGAAGTTCTTCTGGGAGTTCTGCGACGACTACCTCGAGCTGGTCAAGGAGCGCGCGTACGCCAGCCACGATGCGGGGGGCTCGGGCGGCGCGGCCACCGCGTCCGCGAAGTCCGCGCTCGCGATCGCGCTCGACGTCCAGCTGCGCCTGCTGGCCCCGTTCCTGCCGTACGTGACCGAGGAGGTCTGGTCGTGGTGGCGCGCCGCCGACGGCGGGGGCTCCATCCACCGCGCCGCCTGGCCGACCGTCGTGGAGCTCGGCTCCGCCGCCGCGACCGACGCCGCGACGCTGGACGCCGTCTCGGCCGCGCTGATCGGCATCCGCGGCGCGAAGTCGAACGCCAAGGTGTCGATGCGCGCCGAGCTGGCCCGGGTCGAGATCCGCGGCCCGGAGGCGCTGGTCCGCGCGGCCGAGCAGGCCGCCGACGACCTGCGCAAGACCGGCAAGATCACCGGCGACCTGGTCTTCACCGTGGACCCGTCCGCCACCGAGATCACCGTCGACGCGGAGCTGGCGCCGACGGAGTAGGCGCGGCTGGTCGCTGGTCGGCTGGTCGCTGTCGACCGCGCCCGTCAGTGGTGGCCGTGACCGCGGTCGCCGTGGTCTCCGTGCCCGTGGTCCCCGTGGCCGTGGCCGCGGTCCCCGTGCTCGCGGTCCCCGTGCTCGCGGTCCCCGTGCCCGCGGCCCCCGTGGCCGTGGCCCCCGTGACCGTGCTTGTCGTGACCGTGACCGCGGCCGTCGGAGCCCGGCTCGCCCGACCGGGGGTGCTGGCCGTGCTCGTGGGCCCCGTCCCCGCGCACCGGGTGCTCGGGGTGCTCCGGGTGCTCCGGGTGCTCCGGGTGCTGGGGCGCGCCGTGTCCGCCCCACGCCCCGGGGGCGTCGACGCCGTGGCCGCGGGGACCGTGGCCGCGCGGACCGGCAGGCATCGCGGGCGGCGCGGGCTCGCCGGCCGGGCCGGACGAGTGCGGTGCGGGGCCCGGGGCGGCGACGTGGTGCGCCGCAGGGTGCTGGTGGTGGCGCGGAGGCCGGCCCGGCGCCGAGCCGGCCGACGGGGACGACGCAGCGGACGACGGGGCCGACGACGCGGAGGACGACGGGGCCGACGACGGGGCCGACGGGGTGGCCACGGCGAGCGTCGGCTCGGCGGCGGCGGCGACGGCCGGCTCGCGCTCGAGCAGCGTGCCGGTGACCACCCGCTGGCCGAGCGGCAGCCCGCCGGCGACCACGCTGGAGACGCCGTCCCGCAGCCATGCGGGGGCGGCCTCGCTGCGGGACACGTGCAGCAGCAGCACCATCGAGGTGACCGCGACCAGCACGAACGCCACCAGCGGCGGCTTGTGGTCCGCGAAGATCCGAGACTTGCGACGCGCGTTCATCACCTGGAGTCTTTCGGTCGCTGAGGGTCCCCACCAAACCCATGGCGAGAAATGGCCCGAACGGACTATGCGCTCCTAGTCATCGCGGGCCAGGTCGCCGCAGTGGAGCCGTACAGCGAGACCGTCAGGCAGACTTCTTCTTCTTGGCCTCGGACTCGCGGGGCACCAGCGTCGGGGCCACGTCGTCCTCGACGACCTCACGGGTGACGATCACCTTGCCGATGTCGCCGCGCGAGGGCACGTCGTACATGACGTGGAGGAGGACCTCCTCGATGATCGCGCGCAGGCCGCGAGCACCCGTGCCGCGCTCCATCGCCTTGTCCGCGATCGCCTCGATGGCGTCCTGGGTGAACTCCAGCTCGACGCCGTCGATCTCGAAGAGCTTCTGGTACTGCTTGACCAGCGCGTTGCGCGGCTCGGTGAGGATCTGCACCAGCGCCTCCTGGTCGAGCTTGGAGACGCTCGCGATCAGGGGCAGCCGGCCGATGAACTCGGGGATCAGGCCGAACTTGGTGAGGTCCTCGGGCCGGACCTGGGCGAGCAGGTCCTCGGCCTCGCGCTCGGCCTTGCCGCGCACCTCCGCGGTGAAGCCGAGGGTCTTCTTGCCGACCCGCTGCTCGATGATGTGCTCCAGCCCGGCGAACGCGCCGCCCACCACGAACAGGATGTTCGTCGTGTCGATCTGGATGAACTCCTGGTGCGGGTGCTTGCGACCGCCCTGCGGCGGCACCGAGGCCGTGGTGCCCTCGATGATCTTCAGCAGCGCCTGCTGGACGCCCTCACCGGAGACGTCGCGGGTGATCGACGGGTTCTCCGCCTTGCGGGCGACCTTGTCGATCTCGTCGATGTAGATGATGCCGGTCTCGGCCTTCTTGACGTCGTAGTCGGCGGCCTGGATCAGCTTGAGCAGGATGTTCTCGACGTCCTCGCCGACGTAGCCGGCCTCGGTCAGCGCGGTCGCGTCGGCGATCGCGAAGGGGACGTTGAGCATCCGCGCCAGCGTCTGCGCGAGGTAGGTCTTGCCGCAGCCGGTCGGTCCGATCACGAGGATGTTGGACTTCGCGACCTCGACGACCTCCTCCTTGCTGTGCTTGCCGGAGATCGGCTGGAGGCCCGCCTGCACGCGCTTGTAGTGGTTGTAGACCGCCACCGCGAGCGACTTCTTGGCCTGCTCCTGCCCGATCACGTACGAGTTGAGGAACTCGAAGATCTCCTTGGGCTTCGGGAGCTCGTCGAGGCCGACCTCGGCGCCCTCGCTCAGCTCCTCCTCGATGATCTCGTTGCAGAGGTCGATGCACTCGTCACAGATGTAGACGCCCGGCCCCGCGATGAGCTTCTTGACCTGCTTCTGGCTCTTCCCGCAGAAGGAGCACTTGAGCAGGTCGCCTCCGTCACCGATACGTGCCACGGGCGGTCATCCTCCGATGATTGGGTCGAGCGGGTCGAACGGTTCGAGCAGGTCCGGCAGGTGGTGCAAGTCCTCCGACGGTACCCCGTGCCGCCCCCGGTTGGGGGCGAAGACACGAAGGTGGGCGTCCGGCGGTGCGAGCATCGGTCCGGTCTCAGCCGGTGACGGCGGGCGTGCCCTTGAGCGACTCGAGCACGGCGTCGATCAGGCCGTACTCGACCGCGCCCTCGGCGGTGAGGATCTTGTCGCGCTCGATGTCGCGGCTGACCTCCTCGATCGAGCGGCCGCTGTGGTCGCTGATCATCTTCTCCAGCAGCTCGCGCATCCGCAGGATCTCGTTGGCCTGGATCTCGATGTCCGAGGTCTGGCCGAAGGTGCCCTCGGTGTAGGGCTGGTGGATCAGGATCCGGCTGTTCGGCAGCGCGAGGCGCTTGCCGGGCGTGCCGGCGGCGAGCAGGATCGCCGCGGCCGAGGCGGCCTGGCCGATGCACACGGTCTGCACGTCGGGCTTGATGAACTTCATCGTGTCGTAGATCGCGGTCAGCGCGGTGAACGAGCCGCCCGGGCTGTTGATGTAGATGCTGATGTCCTGGTCGGGGTTCATCGACTGCAGGCACAGCAGCTGCGCGATGACGGCGTTCGCGACGTCGTCGGAGATCGGGGTGCCGAGGTAGATGATGCGGTCCTCGAACAGCTTGGCGTAGGGGTCGATGCGCCGGAAGCCGTACGACGTGCGCTCTTCCCACTGGGGGATGTAGTAGTTCATCTCAGACATTCCGGTCAGTCCTTCTGCCGCGCCGGGCGGCCGTCGTCGGCGGCCTCGCGGGCGCTCTTGATGACCTGGTCGACCAGGCCGTACTCGAGCGCCTGCTCGGCGGTGAACCAGCGGTCGCGGTCGGCGTCCTGCTCGACCTGCTCGACGCTCTGGCCGGTGTGCTCGGCGATCAGCTCGAGCAGCACCTTCTTGATGTGCAGCGACTGCTGCGCCTGGATCTTGATGTCCGAGGCCGAGCCGCCCATGCCGGACGACGGCTGGTGCATCATGATCCGCGCGTGCGGCAGCGCGTAGCGCTTGCCCTTGGTGCCCGCGCAGAGCAGGAACTGCCCCATCGACGCGGCCAGGCCCATGCCGACCGTGGCGACGTCGTTCGGGATGTAGTTCATCGTGTCGTAGATCGCCATGCCCGCGTCCACGGAGCCGCCAGGGCTGTTGATGTGGAGGAAGATGTCGGCCTCGGGGTCCTCCGCCGAGAGCAGCAGCAGCTGGGCGCAGATCGCGTTCGCGTTCTGGTCGCGCACCTCGGAGCCGAGGAACACGATCCGCTCGCGCAGCAGGCGCTGGTAGATGTGGTCGTCGAGGACGTTCATGCCCCCGCCGCCGTTCAGCTGGGGGCTGGAGTTCTGGGTCACGAGAGCGACCCTAGCCGCCGGGATCGACAGTTCCACGACCTAGGTGCCCCTGTTCACTCACAGCGGATTTCGGTGGCGACCCGCGCCAGCTCCTCCGCGGACGGTCCGTCCTCCGCCGAGGCGCCCACGGTGCAGGTGAGGTGGTGTCGCCAGAGCGCCGCCACCCGGTAGGTGCCCTCCTGGTAGACGCGCTGCCGTCCCGCCACCAGCACCCGGCCGTCGTCGAGCCGGCGGCTGAAGCAGTCGCGCAGCTCGACCGCGTGGCCCGGCAGGTCCGGGACGCCGTGGCAGGCGTAGTAGCCGCCGTCGCGGCCCGGACACGGTCCCCGGGCCACGTCCACCCAGATCCGGACGCCGTCGTACGTCGCCCCCGCGGACACCCGGCGGTACGCCGTCGGGCACTCCGGCGGGATCGGGTGCTCGATGTCCGGGTCGGTGGGTTCGGCGTCCAGCGCCGCGCCGACCTCGGCCAGCAGCCGAGCGCCCCGGGACTGCGGGGTGGGCGCCGCCGCGGGGTCCGGGGACCCGCCCGTGCAGCCGCTCAGCAGGAGGAGCGCCGCCAGTCCCGAGAGGAGCGCCCTCACGCCTCCGCGGCCGCCTTCAGCCGTGCGACGGTCCGGGCCATCCCGGCCTCCAGCTCGTCGGCGTGGCCCTCGCTGCCGCCGAGGAACAGCGGCGCGAACGCCTTCGACATCCCGGTGATGCCGGTCGGCACCGGGCGCCGGTGCACGACCCGGGTGCCGTCGCCCTCGGGAACCAGCTCCCAGATCCAGCGCGCGCCGCTGGAGGTGGTGTCCCAGGTCAGCCGCCGTCCGGGCACGACCTCGGCGACCACCGACCGGGTCGGCCAGACGACCGCCTTGCGCCGGTTGATCCCGAGGTACCACTGCCCGACCCGCAGCCCGCCCCCCTTGAGCGGCACCATCCGCACCAGCTCGGGGCTCCAGTCCGGCATCCGCGAGAAGTCGGTGAGCAGCGCCCACACCCGGTCCGGCGGCGCGGCGACGTACGCCTCGGCCCGCAGCTCGCGCTGGGCACCTTCCTGGGGGCGGGTCATGCCAGCCACTCTCGCAGAGCGCGGTGGACGTCGGGATGGTTGAGCAGCCCGAAGTGGTCGGTGCGGCCGACGTGGAGCACGGTCCCGTCCGGGAACAGCCCCGCGCCGTACGCCGACCGCACCCGCACCAGCAGGTCGCCGACGACGTGCCCGACCGGGTGCCGCGCGCTCGTGGTCACGGTGGCGGCGACCAGCCGGTAGCGGGCGTGCGGCAGCGGCGGCACGTCGTGCGCGAGGCCGACCACGAGGTCGTGGACGCCCACCGAGCGCAGGTCCAGAATCCGCCCGAACGCCGCGGTCTCGGGCAGCCGGCCCAGGCCGCGGCTGCCGTGGCCGATCCCGGCCGCGATCGGCGCGCCGAGGTGCGGGGTGCCGAGCGTGACGACGTCGCTGACCAGCGCGGTCCAGGGCTGCGCTGCGGCGGTCGCGACCGCGCCGGCCGCGCGCACGATCAGGCCGCCCATCGAGTGGCCGACCAGCGCGACCCGGGTCACGGGCACCGGCCACGCGTCGACGAGGTCCTGGGCGAGCGCGGACAGCGCGACGCCGTTCTCCCGCAGGCCGAGCCCGGTGTTGGCGCGCAGGAACACCGGCGTCCAGCCGCGCTCCGCGAGCGCCTCGGCGTACGTCGGCCCGGGGCCGCGGTCCCAGTACGACTCGTTCTCGCACAGCCCGTGCAGGAACAGCACCACCGACCCCGTGGCGTCGGGGAAGGTCGTCGCAAGGTCGGCGGGCGGGACGTCGCGGCCGTCGGACCGCACCGCCATCCGGATCGCCATCCGCGGGCGCTCGGCCGCGAGCCGGTCGCCGATCAGCCCGTTGACGGCCGAGCTCACGAACCGGCCGCGCGGCGTGTCCTCCAGGCGCGGCCCGAGATCGGTCTCGGCGAGCCGCCCGAGCCCCGTCGAGGCGGCGCGCAGGCCCAGCCCGAGCCCGGCGTACACCGCCGTGGCGATCCCCCGCCCGGGGTAGCCGCCGAACCGGTCCGCCCACGCGTCGTGGGTGTCGCGGACGCTGCGCACCACGAGCTGGTCGGCCACCTCCGAGAGCAGCGAGAGGGCGTCGAGGTAGGTCGGTCCCGTGCGCATCGCCATGGCGGGATGCTAATCACTTGAGTGAACACTCGTACACCATCTTCGTGTGGTTCGATCGGGTCGTGATGGCGCCATGCTCCGGGTGACGCTGCGCGGCTCGGGTCTCCCCACGGTGACGCTCGGGTCGGGCGAGACCCTGCTCTTCGGCCGCTCGCCGCACCAGGCGCTCGCGGACGTGGTCGGCGACGACCCCGGCGCGGACCTGCGCACCACGGCGATCGCGCTGCCCCGCTGCGCGCCGCACGTCTCGCGGCTGCTCGGCGAGCTGGTCGTCGGCGAGGAGATCGCCCGGCTGCGGTGGCACGGGTCCGGCGAGACCCAGGTCTCCAGCCTGTTCGACGCCCCCGGCGGGGCGCGGCGGGTGACGCTCGCCGAGGGCATGTCGCTGCTGCTCGACGAGGGCGAGAACCAGCTCGTCGTGATGCGCGGCCGGCAGACCGGCCCGGACACCTACGACGACCTCTCGATCGTCGTCGAGGTGACGCCCTCGGAGCCGGCCCCCGCCGTCCGGCCGCTGCCGCCCGCGGAGGCCGGGCTCGACGCCACGACCCCGGCGCCCACGCTCCCCCGCGAGTCCCGGGAGTGGTACGTCGCGCTGGCGCTCGCCGAGCCCTGGCTCTCGGGCACCGACGACTACCCGCGCCCGCCGTCGAACCGGGAGATCTACGAGCGGGTCCTGCACTGGCACGGGTACGCGTGGAACCTCGAGCGCGCCCAGCGGGTCGACGACGCGATCCGCTCGATCTCGGCGCTCGCCTTCGGCCCCAAGGACGACCCGTTCCGGGCCGGCAGCGGCCGCGCGCAGAACGTCCGCTTCGCGATCGGGCGGCGGACGGCGGAGGTCCGGCTGGTCACCGTCGAGGACCTCGAGCAGGTCGAACGGGCCGCCGCACGGCGGAACGTTCCACCCGCCGCGCCCTAGCCCGCCGGCCGGCCGCGTGCCTACGGTCCGGGCACACGACCAGACGAGGAGGCCGCCATGAGCGCCAACATGCAGGGCATGGACACCGAGTACGGCCGCGAGGTCGGCCAGAACATGGGCCAGCAGGCCGGGCAGGTCGCGAGCATGGTCTCGGCGATCACCTCGATGATCCAGGGCCTGAAGTGGCAGGGCCCGGACCGCGAGAACTTCGCCAACGACTGGCACGGCAGCTTCGCCCCCCAGGCCCACAACGCCGCGCAGACCCTCGACGAGCAGGGCCGGGTGCTGCTCTGGCACGCCGACCGGCAGGACGCCGCCTCCAGCTGACCCTCTCGCTCGCTCCGCAGCACAGGGCCGCCGGGTGCTCCCCGGCGGCCCTGTGGCGTCCGCAAGGGCCGCCGGTTTCGGCTGCTGACCGCCGAACCCCGCAACGACCGGATTCCGGGCCGGAACAGGCCGGAACCTTCCACCCGCCGAGCCATCGACGCCCGGGCGACGGCGTGCCTACGGTCCGGACGACGCCACCGATCGGGCGGTGGCCGGATTCGTCAGGAGAAGCACATGTCGTTCCTCGGCGCAGACACCGACGAGCTCAGGGACGCAGGCCAGGTCTGCCAGGACGGCAAGGAGACCACCGACCAGGTGATCGCCTACCTCAGGGCCCTGATCGCCATCCTGCGGGCCGCGTCGTTCTTCAGCGGCGGCGCGAGCGCGGCGTACGCCACCTACCTCGAGACCGTCGTGGTGCCGTGGCTGCAGAAGATCTCGATGGCGCTGGGCCTGTTCGCCCAGGTGCTCAACGCGAACGCGGAGGCGCAGGACCAGGCCAGCAACGGCCAGAGCGTCGACTTCGGCTCGCTGCCGACGTACCCGCCGCAGACCACCGGCGACAGCAGCGTCACCCCGTTCACCGGATCGGTGATCGGTCAGGCCGTCGCCGCCATCGGCGTGGTCGGCGCGATCGCGAACGCCATCGACGCGATCGACGGCGACCAGGGCACCGGCAACGCGGACTCGGTCCAGCGGGCCAGCGGCCCGACGACCATCGGCCACGCGATCGGCGTCGACGGGACCAACGCGGCGCACGCCGTCGCGGGCGACCGCGCCCACGTCCCGGACGGGGGACAGGGCGTCGGCGGCGGGCACGCCCCGACCGGCGGCGGTGCCGCGGGGGGCGGCGCCGCCGCACCGGCCGGCGGCCACGGCTCCCTGGGCGCGTCGACGATCGGCGGCTCGGCCGTCGGCGGCGACGGTGTGAACGCCGACGGCACGCCCACCAGCCACGAGTCCGGCTCGACCGCGGGCGGCTTCGGCGGCGCCACCCCGGGCGCCGACACCCTCGGGCACACCGGCGACGCGGCGCAGGCGACCGGCGGGTCCCCGTCGTACGGCGCCGCGGCCGGCATCGCCGGCGGCGCGGCCGCCGCGGGCATAGGCGGAGCGGCCCTGGCCGCGCGCAGCTCGGGCGGCGACCAGCGCATCGACCAGATCGCCGGCCGCAACGGCCGCGGCAGCAGCGGGGCGGAGGTGCGCGAGCTCCAGCAGCGGCTCACCGAGTCCGGCTACGACACCAAGGGCGTCGACGGCCAGTGGGGCCCGAACACCCAGGCGGCGTTCGACGCCTACCGCGCCGACCACCCGATGCCGGTCCAGGCGGGCAGCGGCTACACCAGCCCGTCCGGCTACGACTACAACCGGATCACCGGCGTGCGCGGCAACGCGAACGTGACGCCCGAGTTCCTCCGCGGGGTCGAGGGCGTCGCCCAGCGCGTGGGCGCCCGGCCGGAGCACCTGCTGGCGGCGATGAGCTTCGAGACCGGCGGCACGTTCGCCGCCGACGTCCGCAACCCGCACAGCAGCGCCACCGGGCTGATCCAGTTCATGGACACCACGGCGCGCGGCCTGGGCACCACCACCGCCGACCTGGCGCGGATGACGCCGACCGAGCAGCTCACCTACGTCGAGCGCTACTTCGAGCCGTTCCGCGGCCGGCTGGGCGACCTGGAGAGCGTGTACACGTCGATCCTCTCCGGCCACCCGCACGCCGCCGGCGAGACGCTCTTCAGCCAGGGCAGCGCGGCGTACGCCGCGAACGCGCCGCTCGACTTCGACCACGACGGCCGGATCACGACCGACGAGGCGACCTCGGCGGTGCGCCGCCGGATGGGAGGCCAGTAGCCCGCCTTCCGCACGACCACCCAGCACAGACGAACCGCTAGAGAACAAGGAGAAGGACCATGGCCATGAAGGGAATGGACGTCGAGGCCGGCCGGCAGTCGGCGCAGCAGATCACGCAGGGCGCGTCCGAGCTCGAGCAGCTCACCGGACGGCTCACCCAGGTGATCGAGGGCTTCGAGTGGATCGGCCCGGACGCCGAGCGCACCCGCCAGTCCTGGCAGAGCGACTACCGCACGATGCTGACGCAGGTCGTCAACTCGCTCCAGGAGTTCTCCACGCTCATCAACAACCAGGCCCAGGAGCAGGAGCAGGTCTCCAACTGACCTGCGCCCGACCCTGCGTCTGACGCCGACCGAGGGAGGCCCGACCCATGCAGAGCTGGATCCTGTCGCTGCGACCAGCTCCCGAGTCGGGCCTCCCGTCGGTCGACGTGCACGTCCGGGCCCGGCCGGGTGCGACCGTGGCGCACCTGGCCCGGGCTTTCGGGCGGCACGTCGCCCCCGACCAGCCGAACCTGCACCTGGTCCCGCTGGACGGCAACCTCCCCTGGCCCGCCGACCGGCCCCTCGCCGAGTGCGGCTTGCGCACCGGCGACCTCCTCGACCTCGTCTCCGCCCCCGCCGCCTGGCTGACCCGCGTCAGCAGCACCGCCCGCCCGCGCGCCGTGCTCCGCGTCACCGACGGCCCCGACCGCGGCCAGCGCCTGCACGTCCGGACGACCTCGCTCACGCTCGGCCGCGCGCCCTCGTGCACGCTGCGGCTCACCGACCCGCTGGTCTCCCAGCAGCACGCCCGGATCATCCTCGGCGCCCGCCCCACCGTGTACGACGAGGGCTCGGCCAACGGCACCACCGTGGCCGGCGAGCGCGTGACCAGCGCCCGCGAGGTCGACTGGGGCACGCCGATCACCCTCGGCCGCAGCACGCTGGTCATCGACCCCGGCGAGGTGCCCGCCGAGGACGCCGCGGTCTCGGTCTTCCGGCCGCCGCGGTTCGGCGACCCGCTGCTCGACGAGGTCCTCGACATCCCGTCGCCGCCCACGAAGAACCGCCCGTCGCCGCTGCCGTGGGCGATGCTCATGCTGCCGATGGTGATGGGCTTCGCGATCCTCATGCGGTCGCACAGCCTGTACGGGCTCGTCTACATGTTCGCCTGGCCGGTCCTCGGCGGCCTGGGCTGGTGGCAGCAGAAGCGCCAGGCGCGCAAGCAGTTCGAGGAGGAGAAGGCCGAGTGGCGCCAGGACGTCGACGAGCTGCTGACCGTCCTCGACGACCACGCCGTGCGCCAGCGCCGGCAGCTGCACGACGACTACCCGGACGCCGAGACGGTCCGCGCACGGGCGGCCTCCCGGGACCGGTACCTGTGGGCGCGCGCCGAGGACCGCGCGGCGTTCCTCGTCACCCGGCTCGGCATCGGCACGGTGCCGGCGATGCTCCGCGGGACGATCAAGGACGGCGGCGACCGGCCGTCCCGGCGCGAGGTCGCCGCCGAGCTCGCGGAGCGGGACACCCTCGACGACATGCCGGTGCTCGCGGACCTGTCGCAGCACACGGTGCTCGCGCTCACCGGCCCGGACGCCGCGGTCGACGCGCTGGCCCGCGCGATGCTGCTGCGGATCGGCTTCGACCACTCCCCCGCCGAGGTCAGCGTCGCGGGGTGCTTCGGCACCGGCCGCCGTCACCACGAGGCCTGGCTGCGCTGGCTCCCCCACGCGACCACCCGGATCGGCGGCCAGCCACCGGTCGCGATCGGGGCGCGGCCGGCGACGGCGCTGCTGGAGAGCCTGGTCGCCGAGGACGGCAACAGCGGGCACACGATCTGCTTCGTCGACGAGCACGCCGGCATCCCCCGCCGTACCGTCGAGGCGGTCGCCGCCGCCGCACCCGAGCGCAACCTGCACCTGGTCTGGCTCGGCGCCGATCCCGACGAGGTGCCCGCCGCCACCGGGCTGCGCGTCGACCTCACCACCGGCGAGGTGGGCGTCCGCGACCGGGGCGGCACGAGCCGGGTCGAGACGCCCGACGCGGTCACGCTCGACCACGCGTGGCGCAGCGCCCGCTCGATGACCGGGTACGTCGACGAGGCGGCCGTGCTGCCGGCCTCGACCGCGATCCCGGCGGTGGTGCGGCTGCCCGAGGTGAGCAGCGACTTCGAGGACCTCGACGACATCGTCTCCGTGCTGCGCCGGTGGAGCCAGTCGTCGGGGCTGCGCGCGCAGATCGGCGCGGGGATCGACGGCGTCGTCACCATCGACCTGCGCGAGGACGGCCCGCACGGGCTGGTGGCCGGCACCACCGGCTCCGGCAAGAGCGAGCTGCTCCAGTCGCTGATCTGCTCGCTCGCGCTCAACAACCCGCCCAGCCGGCTGAACTTCCTGCTGGTCGACTACAAGGGCGGCGCGGCGTTCCGCGAGTGCGCCGACCTGCCGCACACGGTCGGCTACATCACCGACCTCACCCCCGCCCTGGTGCAGCGCGCGCTGACCTCCCTGGGCGCCGAGATCACCGCCCGCGAGCACCTGCTCGGCGAGTACGGCGTCAAGGACCTCGTGCAGCTCGAGCGGGAGCACCCCGAGGCGGCGGTGCCCTCCATCCTGATCTGCGTCGACGAGTTCGCGGCGCTGACCAGCGAGGTGCCCGAGTTCGTCGACGGCATGGTCAACCTCGCCCAGCGCGGCCGCTCGCTCGGCCTGCACGTGCTGCTCGCCACCCAGCGGCCGGCCGGGGTGGTGACCGGGCCGATCCGCGCGAACACCGACCTGCGGATCGCGCTGCGGGTCTCGTCGGCCGACGACTCCCGCGACGTCATCGACTCCCCGGAGGCCGCCCGCATCTCCCGCCGCACGCCCGGGCGCGCCTGGATCCGGCGCACCGGGCACGGCACCGCCGAGCTGGTGCAGTCCGCCTGGACCGGCGCCCGGCAGCCGGTCGACGCGACCGAGAACCCGGTGCGCGTGCAGGCGTTCTCGGCGGCGGGCTCGCTCGAGGCGGGGCTCGGCGAGGAGGTGCGGCTGGACCCGCGGACCGACCTGGTCCGCTGCGTCACCACGATCCGCACGGCGTTCGCGCGCACCGAGGCCGGCCCGCCCAAGCAGCCCTGGCTGCCACCCCTGCCGCCCGAGCTGCTGCTCGAGCCCGACCGGCTGATGGCCGACGCGGGCGAGCGGCCCAGCGGCCGGGTGGTGCTGGGCCGGGTCGACGAGCCCGCGAACCAGCAGCAGCCCGAACTGCTCGTCGACTTCGCGTCGGTCGGGCACGTCCTCGTGTACGGCGCCAGCGGCTCCGGCAAGACCGAGCTGCTGCGGAGCGTGGTGCTGGCGGCCTCGCTGGGCGACGCGTTCGGAGCCAGCGGCGTCGCGCCGTACGTGTACGGGCTCGACTACGCCGGCGGCGGACTGTCCGCGGTCGCCGGGCTGCCGACCGTCGAGGCGATCGTGCCGGAGAGCCACCAGGGCCGGGTGCTGCGCCTGCTCCGCCTGCTCCGCAGGACGGTGGCCGACCGCACGTCGGCCCTCGCGGGCGCCGGCTGCTCCGACCTCGACGACCTGGCCCGGATGGGCACCGTGCTGCCCCGGGTGTACGTCGTCGTCGACAACCTGCCGGCGCTGGTCGAGGGCCTGGAGTCCGCCGGCGGCGTCGCCCGCGAGCACCTGGAGCACGTCCAGAACGTGCTGCAGAACGGCCGCCGCGTCGGGATCCACGTGATCGCCACCGCGCCGGGCCGGACCGGCGTACCGACCGCGCTGGCGGCGACGTTCGGCCGCCGGATCGTGCTGCGGATGACGACGACCGACGACTACCTGATGCTCGGCGTCCCCGCCAACGTGCTGGACGCCGACAGCGCGCCGGGCGCCGGCCTGATGAACCGGTCCATGGTGCAGGTGGCCACCACCGGCGGGGCGGGTACGCCGGTGCAGGCCGAGCGGGTCCGCGCGATCGGCGAGCTGCTGCGGCCCCGGGTGGCCGGCCGCGGCGCGGCTCCGGTGCCGAGCATGCCGACCCGCCTGGACCAGCAGCAGCTGCCGGCACCGCAGGGCAGCCGGGTCGCGCTCGCGGTCGACGCCGACGCCGTCGCGGTCGTCGAGGTCGACCTGCTCGGCGCGCCGGTCCTCATCGCCGGTCGCGCCCGCTCCGGCCGCACGACCGCCCTCGACGGCATCGAGGCGCTGGTCGCGCGCTCCCCCCGCCCGCCGCGGGTGATCCGCAGCCACGACCCGGCGGCCGCCGCCGCCCAGGTCGAGCAGTGGACCGCCGCGGAGCGGGACCCCGCGGACTGGGCGCTGCTGCTCGTCGACGACGCGCACCGGTGGGACGCCGCCGCGGCGTCCGACGACGTGACCCGGACCGCGGTCGCGTCGTTGCACAGGGCGATGGCCGACCCGGGCAGCCGGCTCGGAGCGGTCGTCACCGCTGACGTGGCGCAGGCCAGGCAACGGGGCGGACCGGACGGTCTGGTGACCGCCGCCCGACAGGGTCGCCGGGGTTTCATCCTCCAGCCGGAGTGGAACGATGGCGATGTCGTCGGGGTGACGGTGCCGAGCAAGACCACCGAGCCGCTCTCGGGTCCCGGACGGGGCCTCTGGTGCGAGGCCGGTTCCACGTGGGTCGCGCAGCTCCTGACCCACGACGGCGGACCGCACACTCGGGAGGCGGAATGAACGGGTCGAAGCGTCTGCGCGGGCTGTTCACGCGCTCGCGCTCCTCGCGCGGGGCCGCCGAGCTCTCGGTCGTCGTCGTGGCCGGCTCGCTGGTCGCGGGCGTGCTGTTCGGCAGCGGCGCGACCCGCACCGCCGTCGACATCGCCGACGGCCTCACCTGGTTCACCGACGGGCCGACCGGGGAGGTCATCGAGGTCAACCCGGCCACGGGCCACCCCGAGGCCCGGATCCCCGTCGGCGCGGAGGGCGACACCCTCGACATCGCGCAGTACGCCGGGCGCCTGATCGTCACCAACCGGACCACCGGCCAGCTCACGTCGTTCGACCTGTCCAGCCTGCTCGCCTCCGGCCAGCAGCGGATCAGCCCCGGCGGCGCCACCGACGTGCTGCACCACGACGGCGTCGTCTTCCTGCTCGACCGGGACCGCGGCACGATCGCGAACGTCGACCCGGTCACCGCCGACGCGATCGGCGAGATGTGGAGCTCCCCCACCGGGATCGCCGACGCCGCGATCGACGGCGCGGGCCGGATCTGGACGATCGACCCGAAGGGCCTGCTCACCGAGCTGCGCTGGTCGCAGGGCAGCCAGCGGTTCGTCGAGCAGGACGCCCGCCGGATCGACCACAGCGGCGCCCGGTCGGTCCTGGTCGGCCACGAGCACGGCGTGACGGTGTTCGGGCCCGAGGAGGG
This sequence comes from Nocardioides aquiterrae, assembly GCF_039526625.1. Lineage (NCBI taxonomy): Bacteria > Bacillati > Actinomycetota > Actinomycetes > Propionibacteriales > Nocardioidaceae > Nocardioides > Nocardioides aquiterrae. The sequence goes on along the minus strand of NZ_BAAAJE010000030.1, from coordinate 5,470 downwards.
CATCGTCGTCCAGGTCGGCACCGGCCACGAGCTGGTCGCGGACGCGATCCGGCTGGCCGGCGAGCTCGCCGTACCCGCCTCCGCGCCGGCGGACCTCGTCCCCGTCTCCTCCCCCGGCACCGGCACGGTCGCGATCGTCGGCGACGGCATGGTGCGCGAGGTCGAGGTGGGCGCGATCGGCTGCGCGGAGCCCGGCCGGCCGGAGGTGTTCGAGGGCCTGGTCTACGTGCCCTGCGACGGCGCCGGCCGGGTGATCCGGCTGACCGCGGACGGCCACCGCGCCGGCGCGGACATCGAGGTGTCCGACGCCCACGGCGACCCCGACCTCGTGCTCGACGACGGGAACCTCCTGATCAACGTCCCCGGCGCGGTCCACGGCGCGGTCGTGCACGCCGACGGGACCGTCTCGAGCATCGTCCGGTACGACGACTCGCTGCCGCCCGCGGGCGGCGCGGCGCACGCGCTGGCGCCTCCGAGCGCACCCGCCCAGCCGCTCGTGCCGGTGGGCGACCACGCCCCCGCGGCCCCCGCCGCCCACCCCGCTCCCGCCGCCCCCGCCGCCCCCCAGGCCGCGGACCAGCCCGCGGCCGGCGGGCCGGCGGACGGGGCCGTCGGCTCCGGCCCCCGGGGCGGCGTGGCCCCGTCCGAGGGCCCGGGCGCCGGCGACCACGGCCCCTCGGGATCGCCGCCCCCGTCGGTGAACCCCAACGTGCCCCAACCGCTGCAGGCGCCCCACGGGGTGACCGCGGCCGAGCTCCAGTCGGGCAGCGTCCAGGTCACCTGGCAGCACGCCGGCGACCCGGCCAAGACCTTCACCGTGCAGGAGGAGGGCGGCCAGACACTCGTCGAGGTCGACGGCCGGGAGCGGCAGACGACCGTGACCGTCGCGCCGGGCACCCACCGCTTCACGGTGACCGCGATCCGCCCCGGCGAGCCCTACGAGACCTCTGAGCCGTCCAACCCGGTCACCACGTCCGGTCGTCCCGGACCCGTCACCGACATCGTCGGCCACGTGTCCGGCAACCCGAACGACACCACGGCCGCGGTCACCGTGAGCTGGCGCCCGCCGGCCGACAACGGCTCGCCGGTCGTCAGCTACACGGTCGTGATGACCGACGCCTACGGCTCGCAGACCCAGACCGTGGCGACGACCACCGCCTCGTTCACGTCGACCTGCACCACGACGTACTGCAACCCCAGCCCGGTGGTCGTGCAGGTGACCCCGACCAACACCAAGGGCGACGGCCCCGCGCGCCAGGCGCAGCTGTCCTACGACGGCCCCGTCCCGCCCGCGCCTCCGGCCGCCGGCAAGCAGCTGGTCACCGCCTTCACGCACAGCTGGGTGGGGCGCTCGTGGTGGGGCCGCGGCACGACCCGGCTCACGCTGGCCCCGCCGTCCGACTGGCGCTCGTTCCAGGGCACCTGCACGTGGACGCACACCGGCAACCGCGGCGGCGAGGAGTCCGGCGAGGTCCGCTGCGACGCGACCAGCCTGTCGGTGCCGATCGACACCGGCGTGATCCGGGGCGCCGACAACGGCGTGCGCCAGCACTCGATCGTGTTCACCGCCAGCAACGGCGTGGAGACCGTGCAGAGCCAGCCGTTCCAGTGGGAGACCCGGCAGGAGGCCCTGTGCGACCGCTGCTTCTGACCCCTGACCGACCCAGGAGGGTGCGATGACCGCCGTGGCCTCGCCGTTCAGCCCGACCGAGGACGACATCGCCGAGTTCCGCCGGCTGCACCGGCGCCTGGGCGACGCCGTCGAGACCGCCGTGCACGGCAAGCGCGGCGCGATCGACCTGGTGCTGGTGGCGACCTTCGCCGGCGGCCACGTGCTGCTCGAGGACGTGCCGGGCACCGGCAAGACCACCCTGGCCCGGGCCGTCGCCCGCGCCCTCGGCGGGCAGGTGCGCCGGGTGCAGTTCACCCCCGACCTGCTGCCCTCCGACGTCACCGGCACGACCGTGTTCGACCCGCGCGACGGGCAGGTGCGGTTCCGGCCCGGGCCGGTGTTCGCGAACGTCGTGCTCGCCGACGAGATCAACCGCGCCTCGGCCAAGACCCAGTCCGCGCTGCTCGAGGTCATGGAGGAGCGGACCGTGACCGTCGACGGTGCCGCGCACCCGGTGCCGGACCCGTTCGTGGTGATCGCGACCCAGAACCCCGTCGACCTCGACGGCACCTACCGGCTGCCCGAAGCCCAGCTGGACCGGTTCCTGGTCCGCACCTCCCTCGGGTACCCGGACGCCGAGCACGAGATCGAGGTGCTCCGCCCCGGCAGCACCGCGGGACGGGTCGCCGACGTCCCGGTCGTCGCGTCGACCGACGAGGCCGCCGCGCTCGCCGAGCGGCTCTCGGGGCTGCACGTGGCCGACCTGCTGCTCCGCTACGTCCGCGACCTCGGGGTCGCGGTCCGGACCGACCCGCGGGTCCGGCTCGGCGCCAGCACCCGCGGGCTGCGGGCGCTGGTCCGCTGCACGCAGGTGTACGCCGCCGCGCAGGGGCGCAACTACGTCGTCCCCAGCGACGTGCAGCGGCTGGCCGAGGCGGTGCTCGCCCACCGCACGCTGCTCACCCGCGACGCGGTGCTGGCCGGCCACACCTCCACCGCCGTGGTGCACGAGGCGCTGGAGACGGTCCCGCCGCCGCAGCCCGACCATGACTAGCGGAGCCTGACGGTGCGCGTGGTCACGGCCCGGGGCCGGGCGACCGGCGTCCTCGCCGTGCTCACCCTGGCGGCCGGGCTCGCCTGGCACTACCCGATGCTCGCCGCGCTCGGCGCCGCGCTGCTCGCCGTCGTGGTGGCCGAGGTGGTCGCGGTGCTGGCCACCGGCAACGTCGCGGTGCACCGCGAGGTCCGGCCCACCGTCGTCGTGCGCCACGAGGCCTGCACCGGCACCCTCACGATCACCGGTCGGCGGCGCCGGGGCCTGGTGCGACTCGACGCGCTCGACGAGGTCGACGGCACCCTGGTGCCGGTCGACCTCCCGGACGACGGCGCGGACGGCACGGTCGCGGTGACCTACCCGATCCCGACGCCGCGCCGCGGCCTGCTCCCCGTCGGCCCGGTGCGGCTGCGCCGCTACGGCCTGGCGGGCATGGCCGCCACCTCGACCGCGAGCGGCCGGGTCGAGCGGGTCCGCGTGCTGCCGCGCCGGATCCCCCTCGGGTCGATGATGCCGGGCCACCGGCGTGCGCCGGCCGGCATCGACACCAGCCTCGAGCACGGCGGCACCGACCTGGTCGGCCTGCACGAGTACGCCATGGGCGACGACCTGCGCCGGCTGCACTGGGCCACCAGCGCCCGCACCGGGACGCTGATGGTCCGCGAGGACGCCGACCCGGCCGAGCCGCACGTGCAGGTGCTGCTGGACGACCGCGGGCAGAGCTACGACGGCTCCGACGACGCCGGCGGCCTGTTCGAGGAGGCCGTCGAGATGGCGGCCGCGCTCTGCCGGGCCGCGACCGAGCGCGGCCACCCGCTCCGGTTCGCGACGCTCAGCGGCCGGCACGCGGTCACCGTGCCCGGCTCCCCCACGCGGGCGCCGCTGCGGGAGGCGCAGGACCTGGACTTCCTGCTCGCCGAGATCACGCTCACCGACGGGCGCGCGGTCGACCCCGAGCTCGGCCCGAGCGCGGACGTCGCCGTGGTCGTGACCGGGGCCGGTGCCGACCAGCACCGGCTCGGCCTGCTGCTCGGCGACGCCACCACCCGGGTGGTCGCGGTCGTCGACCCGCTGCCGCTCGTCGCCGCCGAGCAGCGCGCCGGGGTGCTCCTGCTGCGCGGCGCCGGGTCGATGTCCCTGGCGGCGGCGTGGGACGGGGCGGCCGGCCGATGAGCACGACCGCGCGGTCGCCCTGGCTGCTCACCACCTGGGCCGCCGGCCTGGTCGGGGTGGCCGGCGTCGCGCTGGCCGGCGCGTGGCCCGGGTGGCGGCCGGTCGCGATCCTGCTGCTCGCCGCGATCGCCCCGATGCTGCTGCTGCGCGCGGCGCTCTCGCTCCGGGTGTCCCGGTGGGCCACGACCACGGTGCTGGCCCTGCTGCTGGTGCTGACGGCGTACCTGATGTCGGCGCGGAGCGGCACCTCGCTCACCGGGACGGTCACCGACGCCGTGCCGCTGCTGCTCACCTCCCCCCAGCCGTACCCGCTCGACGCCCACCTCCTCGTCCCGCCGGTGCTGCTGACCGGCCTGGTGTCGCTGTTCGCCGGCCTCACCGCCGACACCCGGTCCCGCGTCGGCCCCGTCGCCGGGGCGGCGGTCCTGTACGCCGCCGGCGCGCTGCTCACCACCGGCGGCAGCGACCCCTGGGGGTTGCTCGCCGTGCTGGTCGTCGTGCTGGCCGTGCTCGGCTGGGTGCTGCTCGACGAGCACACCGAGCCCACCGGGCGCCGGTTCGTGGTGGCCGCCCCCGGCCTGGTCGTGCTGGTCGGCGCCCTCGCCGCGGCCGCCCTGCTGCCGGCGACCAGCCCGTTCGACCCGCGCACCGTCGTCGACCCTCCGGTCACGGTGGTCGAGACGTCCAGCCCGCTCCCCCAGCTCGGGGCGTGGGCGGCCAACCCGGACGCCGAGCTGCTCCGGGTCACCGGCGACGACGTACCGCTGCGCCTGGTGACCCTGGACGAGTACGACGGCTCGCAGTGGCGGGCCGCGACCAGGTACGCGCCGCTGGGCACCGTCTCCGCCGCGCCGCTCACCGGCGAGCGCCGGCGCACCTCGACGGTCTCGGTGGCGCTGACCGGCCTCGGCGGGCACTGGCTCCCGTCGCCCGGCGACCCGACCTCGGTCAGCGCGCCCGGCGCCGTGGTCGACACGGCGACCGGCACGCTCTACGACCCGGAGGCGGACGCGCACACGACGTACGACGTCACGGGCGTCGTCGACCTCCCGGACCCCGCCGACCTGATCGGCGCGACCGTGCCGACGTCCGGGCCGGCGCTGCGGTACGTCGAGCAGCCCGACCTCCCGGCCGAGCTCGCCGACTACGCGGCGAAGGTCACCCCGGACGCCGCTCCGTACCAGCAGGCGCTCGCGATCGAGGCGGCGGTCCGCGAGGGGCGGCGGCTGTCGCCCCGGGCGATCTCCGGCTCGGCGTTCTGGCGGATCGAGCGGTTCCTCCTCGGCTCCGGCCCCGGCGCCCGGGTCGGGACGTCGGAGCAGTTCGCGACGGCGTTCGCGATCCTGGCCCGGCAGGCCGGCCTGCCGACCCGCGTCGTCGTCGGCTTCCGCCCCGGGCACCGCCAGCCCGACGGCACCCGCGTGGTGCGCGGCCGCGACGCGCTGGCGTGGCCGGAGGTCTACTTCCAGCGGCTCGGCTGGGTGCCGTTCGCGCCGACGCCGAACGACGACACGTTCACCCGCGGCCACGCCGACCTCGGCGACGCGCCGGCCGCCGACCGCGGCCCGGCGACCGAGCCGCCCGAGCCCACGCCGACGCCCGAGCCCGTGGCCGCGGCGGCGGACCCGCCC